>CALCEB010000291.1 GCA_937900045.1 uncultured Acidobacteriota bacterium | reverse complement strand
GTCAATCCGCGACCGAGACGCCGTCCCGCCTCTGAGAATGCGCCGGATTCAGGTTGTAAGCGAGCAAAGCTTGCTGCTCCTCGGCGCGCGCCACCTGCAAATTGCCCTTCAGCCGCCCCGCCGTGAAGATGGGTTGCGTCAGATCGCCTGCAAAGCTCCATATTCCATCAGAAAAAAGCTTGGAAAGCTCGAAGCTTTCCGTCCCACCCGATCCCGTCAGCGAGATTTGAGGAAAGAATGCAGCGCGCGCGACGCCGATTTGCGCGTTCGCGGCAATCAATTCCTGCTCGATCTGCCGGATATCGGGCCGGCGCTCGAGCAATGAGGACGGCAAGCCCGCTGGCAGCGTGGGAACCAACGTCTCCTCATTCAAAGGCGCCCCGCGAGGGATTGTCGCGGGGTTTTCTCCAAGCAGAATGCTGATCGCATCCTCCTGCTGCGCAATGAGGCGCGTAGTATCCGTGATGGTCGTCTCAGCGGTTTGAACCAGAGATTGGGCTTGGCGGACGTCGAGCATGGAAGAAACGCCGCCTTGCTGCTTGATTTGGGTTAATCGGAAGGACGCTTGCCGGGATTTTAGAGTATCCTCCGCGATCTGGAGTTGAAGATCCAGGGCGCGGAGCTGAAAGTAGGCACTGGAAACCTCTGACACCAGCGTGACCTTCACGGCCTGTTGGTTGTATTCCGAAGCCAGGAGACTGGCCCGCGCGGCCTGGGTGGCTCGCCGGTATTCCCCCCAGAAATCCAGCAGCCAGGATACGTTTCCCCCAAGCTGGAACGAGTTGTATTTGAAACTGGGAAAGGAAGGTGAAAAGAGAACCTTCTGGCGCGCGGCGCTTGCCGTTCCATTCACCTGGGGAAACTCTTGCGAGCGCGTGACCCCTAACTCGCCCTCCGCCTGGAGGATGCGAGCGGCCGCGATGCGCAAATCATAATTCTGTTTCAGCGCCGTCCGGATGAGATCCTGCAAAACCGGGTCGTGAAAAACATTCCACCACTTCAGGTCGCCGAAGGAGGAGACCCCCGGTTGCGCCGCTGTTCCCGGCGCCTGCATCTCCCCACCACGGTACGAGTCAGGGACAGAAACGGTCGGGCGCCTGTAATTCGGGCCGACCATGCAGCTACTGGATAGCGCCGCGACGATCAAGATCAACGGCATTCGCCTTTTCATGCCTACTACCCCGTCATTTCACGCACGCTGGTGCAGCGCGTCCCTCACCCACCGCTTCGCGTTTCCGCTTCTCCAACCGGGAGAGGGGCTGGGGCTGAGGGAACCTTCGCGTGGCGCTTGAACCCTTCCGACGATCCCTGAATGACCACGTAAAGCACCGGGATGAAAAACACTTCGAGGATCGTGGCGGAAATCATCCCACAAACAACCGTGGTACCCAGCGAGTGGCGGCTGGCCGCCCCTGCTCCTGCCGCAACCATGAGTGGAAACAAGCCCAGGATGAAAGCCAGCGAAGTCATCAAAATCGGCCGGAAACGCAGTTGGGCGGCTTCTATGGCAGCATCAATGAGCTTGTGCCCTTGCTCGTGCCGCATTTTAGCGAACTCTACAATCAGGATGGCGTTTTTGGCCGTGAGACCAATCAGCATCACCACCCCGATCTGGGCATAGACGTCATTCTGCAAGCCGCGCATCCACACTCCCAGATACGCGCCCAAAACCCCGAGCGGGATGCCAAGGATCACCGCCAGCGGCACGGCCCAGCTTTCATACATTGCGGCCAGGAAAAGAAACACGAAGGCCAACGCCAGGAGAAAAATCGGCCCTTGCTGGCCGCTGGACTGCTTTTCCTGAAAAGCCGTGCCGGACCAGTCGTAACCCATACTGGAAGGAAGCGCTTTTTTCGCGACCGCTTCCATGGCGCTGAGCGCCTGGCCGGAGCTGTATCCGAGGGCAGAGGCGCCGCTGATTTCAGCCGAGCGGTACAGATTGTAACGCTGGATAATGTCCGGCCCGGTCGTCGGACTCACCGAGACGAGCGTACTCAGCGGCGCCATTTGACTGCTCGCTGTTCTGACGTAAATGTCCCTGATGTCCTGCGGCGTTGCACGATATTGCGGCTCGGCCTGAAGCATCAATTTGTAGACACGGCCAAAGCGGTTGAAGTCATTAATGATCAAGCCGCCCAGGAAGGTCTGCAAGCTGGTGTAGACGTTGTCGATGGGAATACCAAGCGTTTTGGCCTTGTCGCGGTCCACCGTTACTTTCACTTGCGGGATGCTGGTGCTGAAACTGTTGTAAACGTTCGCCAGAGCCGTCTGCTTGGCCGCCGCCATGGCAAACTGTTGTGCGGTTTGAGCTAACTGTTGTACGGTGGCGCTCCCGCTTCGGTCCTCCATCTCCATTTGAAAGCCGCCGGAAATGCCGAGGCCCGGAATCTGCGGCGGCGCAAACGGAATGACCAACGCCTGGGGAAGGCTGCTGAGAGAGGCGGCGGCGCGCCGCATGATCGAGAAAACATCCATTCCCCTGCCAGTCCTCTCATCCCAAGGCTTCAGCCTGACCACCATGCTGGCGGTATTGGATTGGGAGGCCGACGTCAGGAAGCTGTATCCGCCGATGCTGAGCACGTCTTCGATTCCTGGTATTTTTCTTAGAATCGCCTCCGCTTTGTCCGTCACAGCCTCCGTCCGCTGGAGCGAAGCTCCGTCCGGCAGGATGAATCCGATAAAGAAATAGCCCTGGTCTTCGTCGGGCACAAAGCCGCTGGGCAACAATCTCAGCAGAACACCGATGCAGGCAACGATAATCACAAGCCCACAAATTGCCAAACCCCAGCGTCGGATCACCCGGCGCGTGCTTCTTGTATAGGCGTGGGTCGTGCGCTCGAAGAATCTGCCAAAGCCGCGAGTGATCCATCCCAGTGGCCCGCGCACCGGCTTGGGAGGACCGAGCATCGTGGCGCATAAGGCGGGGGTGAGCGTCAAAGCGACGAGCGCGGAAAGGACGATTGAAACCGCCAGCGTCAGCGCGAACTGCTTGTAAAGTTGCCCCGTGATGCCTCCCATGAACGCCACCGGGACAAACACCGAAGTCAGCACCAGCGCGATGGCGATAATGGGTCCGGAGACTTCGCTCATGGCCTTTTCGGCCGCTTCGCGGGCGCTCATCCCCTCCTCGATGTGATGTTGCACAGCTTCGACCACAACAATCGCGTCGTCCACAACCAGGCCGATGGCCAGCACTAGGCCAAACATGGTCAGCGTGTTGATGGAAAACCCCAAGGCCGTAAAAGCCGCAAAAGCCCCAATGAGCGAAACCGGCACGGCCAGCATGGGAATCAGCGTGGCCCGAAATGTGCCGAGAAAGAGGAACACCACCAGCAGGACGAGCAGCAGCGCTTCGACCAGCGTGATGAGGACCTCCTTGAGAGACGCAGTGATGAAGAGCGTCGAGTCCATGGTGACGTTGTACTTGATGCCGGGCGGGAAGTCCTTGGCCAGGCGGTCCATGGTCTGCTTGACGCCCTTGGCAGCGGAGAGCGCGCTGGCGGTGGGAAGCTGAAAAAGAATGATGGTGGTAGAGGGAGCGCCGTTCAGACGGGCATAGGTGCTATAGTCCTGGCCTCCGAGCTCCGCATGGCCGATATCCCTCAAGCGGAGGATGGAGCCGTCCGGTAGCGTGCGGATGATCATGTTGTCGTACTGCTCCGCCGTGGTGAGCTGGCCTTGCGTCAGCACGGAGTATTGGTACTGTGTTTCCTTCGGGGCCGGCGGCGCTCCGATCTGCCCGCCCGGCGCCGTGACGTTCTGTTCCTGCAGGGCTTGGGCAACATCCGTTGCGGTCAGGCCAAGAGTGGCCATCCTGCCCGGGTTGACCCAGACACGCATCGAATACGTCTGCCCGATCTGCATGTAGTCACCGATACCAGAAACGCGAGAGAGCGGATCAATCACGTGAATCGCGGCGTAATTCGAGAGAAAAAGCGAGGCATAGCTCGAATTCGGCGAATAGAGCGTGATAATCATCAGCATGCTGGGCGAGCGCTTCTTCACTGTAATGCCATTGCTGATGACTTCGGCTGGGAGCTCGCCCTCCGCCTGCTGTACGCGGTTTTGAACGTCCACCGCAGCGATATCCACGTTGGTGCCGACTTTAAAGGTGCACGTGAGGGTGTATACGCCAACATTGGAACTGCGCGAGGACATGTAAATCATGTTCTCAGCCCCGTTCACGCTTTCTTCAATGGGGATGGCGTGGGATTGCTCGACGGTTTGGGCGTTGGCGCCGGGGTACGTGGCTGAAACTTGAACCGTGGGAGGCGTGATCTGAGGATACTCAGAGATGGGTAAAGAAAAAATGGCAAGCCCGCCCACCAGCACAATGAGCAGGGAGATGACGATGGCGAAAATCGGACGACGGATGAAGAACTGCGAGAAGTTCATGGTATTGCCTGCGGGGCCGCCGTTGACAGCAAGCCACGCCCGTACGCATCCTGCGGGCTCTCTTCCTATCTCCTCATCTACGTTCCCGGCTGGCTTGCTTCGATTTCCGGCTTGACGATCATCCCGGGCCGAACTTTTTGCTGACCTTCCACGATCACCTGATCGCCAGCTTGCAGCCCTTGCGAAGCAATGGAATCGTTCTCGTAAGTGCCGGTAGTGGTGATGGTGTGAAGTTCCACTTTGTGTTCCCCGCTGACCACCATCACTACTTGAGCCCCCTGCAGTTCCATGACCGCCTGCTGCGGAACCAGGATGGCGTTCGGCGCCTGTTCGGCTGAAAAACGTACGCGGCAGAACTGCCCGGGCTTCAGGGAACCTTGCGGGTTGGGAAACTCGGCCTCAATCAGCAGTGTGCCGGTCTGCGCATTCACCGCGCTGGCCACCATATAGAACCTGCCTGGGTATGGATAAGTGCTGCCATCCGGAAGGAGCAGCCCAAAGGAGATCTTTTGCGCTTCTTTCTGGCGCTCTGCGGGCTTTTTGATCCGCGTGATGTAGCGCAGATAGTCCGTCTCACTAATGTTGAAGTCCACCCGCATTGGAGTCAGCGATTAAACCGTCACCAGAGGCGTGCGCATACCCGGGCTGGCCAGGTTGCCGGGGTCCACCTGCCGGCGTCCCGCAACCCCGTCCAGGGGAGAGCGGATGACGGTATAGCCCAGATTGATTTCGGCTTGGTTGATCGCTGCCAGCGATCCTTTCACTTCAGCCTGCGCTTGCTGCACCTGAGCCTCGGCCGTCTTCTCCGCCGCCACGGCGTCGTCATATTCCTCCTGTGGGATGGCCTGCTGCTTTACCAGTGGCGCATAACGGGCCACATCCTGCTGGTTCTTACCCAAATTGGCCCTCGCTTGGGCCACATCCGCCTCAGACTTGGCAAGCTGCGCCTGGGAGGATTGGAGTGCGGCTTTGTACTCGCTGGGGTCAATGGTGAAAAGAATCTGGCCTTTCTTCACCGCTGGGCCTTCCGCAAAAGGCGCTTGCTCCAGGATGCCCGTGACTTGAGGACGAACATCCACGGTATAGTTCGCCACCGTCCGCCCGACATACTCTCTGTAAATGGATATCGTTTTTTGAATGACCGGGACCACCACCACGGCCGGAGGCGGCGCCGCCTGCGGCTGGTCATTACTACGACTTTTCGAAGAGCAGGCGAAGGCGAACAGCAGGAGCGGCCCAAGCAGCGCTGCGAGGACTCCAGCCCGAAAGGTCCGGCCGGCGGAAAGCCGCACCTCCCTTATCCGCAACATGGTTGCCTCCTGTGCCGCTGGGAATATAGACAGTAGAGCACCAAGGCCTGCCCGGTGCAACATGTTTTCCTCCAGGCTTCAAGCCCATTCAAAGGTCCGCAGGCCTTTTCAGCATCAGTCTCGCCGTCAAGATTTCGTTCCGGCGCGCGGGTCGGCGGGGAAACTTCGGCCAAGCACTCCAGTTACCACGTAGGGTACGCCATTCAGTTGAACGATCTTTCCCACAATTTCTGGATCACCTCCGAATCGGCTGCGCCACAATCCATAGCTGATCACCGCCACGTGGGGACCGCCAGGAACGTCTTCTTCGGCAGTAAATGGCCTGCCGAGTGTCATCGTCGCGCCAAACAACCGGAAGTAGGACGCCGAGACGTGAATGCCATCCACCTGCTCCGGCAATTCGCCCTCGGTGAAATTCACGCCTGGGCCAGAGATGTCATAAAAGGCGAAGTCTTCGAGCGCCGGGACGGACCGTCGTATGGTCATAAACAACGGAACCCCAAGCCGGTATGACTTGAATTGCGGCCTGCGAATGCTAAGCTCAAACTGAACGATGCGGTCAGCATGTGGATACGGCAGCGGCTCAAGCAGGACAGTGTTGACAACTGAGAAAATGGCTGTGGTGGCGCCAATGCCGAGGGCAAGCGTGATAATCGCAACGGCCGTGAAGCCAGAATTGCGACGCAACTGGCGCAAGTCGTAGCGCAGGTCCTGGATCAAGGTTTCCACAATGCGTGCAGCGCCGAGGTCCCGGCATTTTTCCTTTACTTGCTCAAACCCTCCAAGCTCGATTTGTGCGCGGCGGCGCGCCTCTTCCGGCGTCATACCGCTGCGATGTAATCAGAAATTTGCTGCTCCAGATGAAACCGCAACTCAGCGTCGATACGCTTCTCGGTAAGATGTCTACGAAATAGCCTGTGATACTAGTGCATAACGTCTCCGTCCTCGTATTGATGTCCGAAAGCCCGTAATGCTCATTCGTGTCTCAACGCCACCATAGGGTCCACTCTCGTGGCCCGTCGGGCGGGAAGGTAGCAGGCCAACACGGCAACCCCGGCGAGGACGGCCGAAACCGCGGCGAACGTTGCTGGGTCTGTAGGCTTCACATTGTAAAGCAGACTTGCGAGGAAGCGCGTGACCAACAGGCTGCCTATCCATCCGATGACCATGCCCAGCAGGGCCACGAACATCCCCTGTTGCAAGACCATGCGAAATACGGCACTCTTGGTTGCGCCCAGCGCCATGCGGATGCCAATCTCATGCGTCCGCCGCGCGACCGCATATGCCAAGACGCCATAAACTCCGATTGCCGCCAGGAAGAGTGCCAACCCCGCAAAGATCCCCAGGAGAATCGTGTTGAATTGAGGGCCAGCACGCGAGGAGCGGATCACCTGCGTCATTGTCCGAATGTTCGCAACGGCTAAGTCGGAATCGAGCGAATGAACCTGGGCGAGAACCGCAGAAGTCAGCGAAGCCGGGTCTGTGTCCGTACGCACGGCAAGGTTCATCGCGTGCCAGTCGCCAAAGGGATCTTCTTCGAGGAAAGGGCCGGGCAGTTGGCTATACGGCCGATAAACGTGCGGGGCCAAAGGTTGGTTAAGTGGCCCCTGGCTAACATTGCCGACGATGCCGACAATCGTTTCCCACGGGCTCTTCACGCCCCAGTGGATGCGCTTTCCGATGGCGTTCTGCCGCGGCCAGAATTTGCGTGCCATTGATAAACTCACGACGGCTACCGGCTCAGACCCGACGCGGTCTTCCGGAGTAAACCACCGGCCCTGCAAGAGGGGTATGCCCATCGTTTGAAAATAATCCCCGAGCACCCAGGATTGGACAATGGCCTGCGGTGTCCTTCCTTCGCTATTGCTGCGCCCTTCGATCGTGATCGAGACCCCTTCGCTGGCATGAAGGGGCAAATCGCTTGAGAGACCGCCACTTTGCACACCAGGCAAATTTGAAACCCGGTCGAGCAATTGTTCGTAGAAACCCGTTATCTGGGCCGCGTGGGGATAGGCCTCGCGGGGAAGAGGAATATTCACGGTGAGCACATGGCCGGGGCGGAAGCCTGGACGGGTCTCAAGGAGCTTGCCGAAACTACGGATCAGGAGCCCTGCACCGACAAGCAGAATGAGCGCCAAGGCAAATTCGGCCGCCACGAAGAATCCTTGAACGCGATGCGACCCGTCCGTTGCCCCGCGCCGGCCGCCTTCCTGCAAAGACCCCTGGACGGTCGCGGTCGATACCAGGAACGCCGGAGCGAGCCCAAAGACAAGGGCTGCCAGAACGGATGTCGCGAACGCGAAGGTGAGTATGCCTCCATTGAGCGGGACGTGGCTCGGTAGAGGGATACTCGCAGGGACGAGAGCGAGTAAGAAATTTCGGCCGTAGAGGGCAAGGACGAACCCCATCGCGCCGCCACCGAGTGCCAGGAGGAGGCTTTCGGTTAGCATCTGGCGTACCAAACGAAGCCGCGTGGCCCCGAGGGCGGAGCGAACGGCAATCTCCTTTTGCCGCGTGGCAGCCCGCGAAACAAGCAGCGTGGCGATGTTCGCACAGGCTATCAGCAATACAAAAGCCACGGCTGCCATCAACACAAGCAGCAAGGTGCGGATCGAGCCGACCACGTCTTCTTGAAACGGGGAAGCGTTGACACTGAGTTGTCCGCGCCGAATAAAACTTGTGAGGGCCGAAGGATAACTGGCCACGAGAATGCGGGAGAGCGACGCGGCTTCGCTGCGTGCTTGGTCCAGAGTGACACCGGGCCGCAACCGCCCGATCACACTATTGAAGTACGACCCGCCCCAACCTTGCAATTCCGTTGGAGTAAACGCCATCGGCACCCAGAGAACGGCGGGGGAGCCGTTGTCTTGCGGCCCACGAAGCGGGAATTCGAAGTTCCTCCGCATGACGCCGATAACGGTATAAGGCCGACGGTCAAGTTCGATGGTCCGGCCAATGATGCCGCCAGAGCCTCCGTAGCGGCGCCGCCAAAGCTTATAGCTGAGGAGGACCACGTTATGCCCGCGCGCGTCTTCTTCCGGAGAAAAGGTCCTGCCCTGCAGCGGTTCCACGCCCAGCATCGGGAACAATGAGGCAGAAACGCGCGCGGCCGTCACGCGCTCCGGCTCACCCCCGCTTGAAATGTCAACATGCTCGTCCCGGAAAGCGCCAATCGTGCTGAACGATCTCTGCTCACGCGCAAAAACGTCAAAATCCGGCGGCGAAAAACCCATCTTCGGGTAGCCTAATTTAGGGATGCCCTCGTGGAGCGCAATGAGGCGGGAAGGATTTGCGAACGGCAAGGGCCGCAGCAGAACCGTATCAACCACACTGAAAATCGCCGTGTTCGCCCCAATACCGAGCGCGAGAGTGATGACGGCCACGGCTGTAAAGCCCGGATTGCGGCGCAACTGGCGCAATCCGTAGCGCAGGTCCTGGATCAAGGTTTCCACAATGCGTGCAGCGCCGAGGTCCCGGCATTTTTCCTTTACTTGCTCAAACCCTCCAAGCTCGATTTGTGCGCGGCGGCGCGCCTCTTCCGGCGTCATACCGGCTGCGATGTAGTCGGCGATTTGCTGCTCCAGATGGAAGCGAAGCTCGGAATCGAGCTGTCTCTCAGCCAGGGGCTTCCGAAATAGACGCAAGTACCAGCGCATGATTTCGCTCCTACTCGGCCGTCCGAAGGATCAGAGAAACCGCATCGGTCAGCCGCTCCCAATTCTGAACTTCGGCCTCCAACTTCTTCCTGCCTTTGGAGGAAAGCGCGTAAAACTTTCCTTCGCGTCCCGTCTCCGTCATCTTCCACTCCGCTTTCAGCAACCCGCGGTCCTCCAGGCGGTGGAGCGCAGGGTAGAGCGAGCCTTGCTGGAGTTGGAAGAAATCGCGGGAGATCTGCTGAATACGTTGCGCAATGGCGTAACCGTGAATCGGCCCGAGCGCCACGATCTTGAGGATCAGCATGTCCAGGGTTCCCTTGAGGAATTCCGATCTCGCTTCGCCCATCGTTATACCTCGAAGTTCTACCTATACTCTCCAAGCTGCGGAATGTCAAGGGCCCAGCCGTTCTGCCCTTCGCGCCCCGTGGGGAGCCTCGGCCGGCACCGGCTGATAGCCGCCCGACGCGCTTGCCTCACGAAGCAGGTGCGGCAGCGCCTCAATGGGGTCTCCAACTGCTGAGTGATTCCTGCGGAAAGACTTTCTGGTTAGTGCGCGGGGTGGGCAGTCCATACTGAATGTTTTTTCGGGGCCCAATTGGGAAGCGGCCCCACAGTACCTGGCGGAGAATCACGAACTCCAGCGAATGGATATCGTCATTGGTTGCGTGGATACTCGGGCAGCGCGAGCCGTCATTGAGCGTCAGACGTCAGGGAACAGCGCGGTTCATTACTGGCTGGACGCGGGCAACAGTGAGGCGAGCGGGCAGTTCATCCTGGGCGAGCCGCTGAATGCGGTCAACCGCAGATCGAGAACTCGCCTGCGAACGGTCGCTGAGCTTTTTCCCGAAATTGTTGATGCGACGTTGGACAACGACGGCCAACCGAGCTGCAGCGCCGTGGAAAGCCTCGAGCAGCAAGAACCGTTTTAAAATTCCCTGTTGGCGAACCAAGCCCTGGCGCTGCTCGCCCGTCTGTTCCGTTATGGAACGCTGACCTACCATGGGATCTTCTTGAGCCTGCCCTCTGGACATACAACCCCGTTGGCCGTTGATCCGAAACAATGGAAAAGGATGGCCCTCCGGGGACGAAGGGTTATCCGCAACCGGGGGGCTGCAGCATCTGAGACAGATCGCCTCACAGTTGAATCGCTTCCGCAAAGTCCAGGGCCTCGCCCAATCGCGATTTCAAGCTCTTGACCCACTGGCGGGGATTCGTGCCGTGAATCACACGCCCCAGGAAGCGGAGTTTCTCCGCAGCGTTGGCGCGGTTCTGGCGGAGGTCGTCCTTGGTGACGCACGCGTAGACGGCCAGAAATTCCTCGATGCTGTCGGGCCTAGCAAAGAGGTAGGTGGCGTGGCCGAGTTGCGGTGTCTCAACAACCACCCCGTGTTCCAGTTCGAAAAGATACTCTTCCTGGAAGAGATAGACGCGGCGTGCCCGGCGCGCGAGTTGGCGGTAAAAGAATTCATCATAATCGGGCCGCCAGTTGATCTGAGCGGCGTCAAAATCGCCGGGGATGCCGAGGTCCCGGCACATGCGCTGGAGCTCGTGCTTCTCCATTGGTTGGCGCTCAATACAAGCTCGAATGCGGTCGAGGGCTGCGGAGAACTGGCCGAAGCGATGGTAAGTCTTGCGGGCGGTATCCATCTGTTGGCTGGCCGAAGCGGGCATCTTTACTTCAAGCCGGCTGAGGAGCGCGGTCTCCCACTTCAGCAGATGCCACTCGCCCCGTCGCAGCCGGCACTTGCCCGTTTCGACAAAAACACCCTAGATTTCAACCTTGGGGGGAAGCAGGTGTTTCCACTGGTTCCAGGTGGCATCCCAGACCAGGGGCAGAGCAGCCTGATCTTCCCTCCTCGAAAACGACCCAGAAATTCTAGCTTAACCACTGGTCCAGTTTTTGGGGTACATCATAATGAGATAGAATCTACTTGATGATGCCATGGCACCGTCCATTCTTAGCAAACTTCGTCCTCCTTTCAGACTGGCGTAACGCCTACCCCCTGAGAATAGGCCGTCGATTGATAATGCCGTTAGGATGTGCGGTTCTCACCTTGCTGGGCACATCTTGGCTTTCACAACAAAGCGCGGCTGTCTCTCATCGACAAACAAACTCACCCACTTTTTACAAGGATGTGCTTCCGGTCTTACAAGAACACTGCCAGAGTTGCCACCGTCCCGGCGAAATCGCCCCCATGCCGTTCGTGACCTACCAGGAAACCCGGCCTTGGGCCAACGCCATCCGGGAGGCCGTGAACCAAAAAAAGA
This sequence comes from uncultured Acidobacteriota bacterium, assembly GCA_937900045.1. Taxonomy (GTDB): domain Bacteria; phylum Acidobacteriota; class Terriglobia; order UBA7540; family UBA7540; genus CALCEB01. The sequence goes on along the minus strand of CALCEB010000291.1, from coordinate 2,915 downwards.
TGCCGCCCTGGTTTGCCGATCCGCGCTTTGGCCATTTTTCAAACGACCCTTCTCTGACCCCAGTGCAAATCCAGACGATTTCCTCCTGGACGGAGGCCAGCGCTCCCGCCGGCAACCCCAAGGACGCTCCACCCTTGCGCCACTGGGCTAAAGGCTGGAATATTCCCCAGCCGGATTTTGTGGTGGAGATGCCAAAGCCGGTCAGTCTTCCCGCCAAGGGAGCCGTTGAGTACACCTATGAGATTGTGCCCACAGGATTTACACAGGATCGCTGGGTGAAAATGTGCGAGATTCGACCCTCGAGCCGGGCGCATGTGCATCATGCTGTGGTCTATATCCGCCCGCCACAATCTGGCTGGCTCCGGCTCGCGCCGGTGGGCGTGCCTTTCACAGCATCAAGCCTCAAAGACGCCAATGACCGGCGCGATGCGCAATGGACCAACAGTGACATTCTCCTGGTCTATGCGCCTGGCAGCTCGCCCGATCACTGGGGCCGAGGCATGGCCAAGTTCGTTCCCGCCGGTTCAGACTTGGTGTTCCAGATGCACTACATTACTAACGGACATCGGGCCACCGACCAAACCAAGATCGGCCTGGTCTTCGCCAAGACGCCACCCGCCCAGCGTGTTTTGACTTTGCAATTGACTAACGACCGGTTTGTAATTCCTCCCGGCGTTGACAACTTTCGCGTGGAAGTCCACGGAACGTTGCCCAATAATGCGACCCTACTGAGCTTCTTTCCGCACTTGCATCTGCGCGGCAAGCGGTTTGAATACAACATCATCCACCGGGACGGCCAGATTGAGCCATTGCTGCGGGTGAACTACAACTTTTATTGGCAATTGAGCTACCGGCTGGCCAAGCCGCGGTTCCTGAAGGCGGGTACCGAACTCCAGGCGGTTGCCTGGTATGACAATTCGCGGAACAATCCGCACAACCCGGACCCGGATGCGGCCGTAACCTGGGGGGATCAGACTTATGATGAAATGATGGTTGGGTTCTTTGATGTCGCCGTGCCCGCGAACACCGGCAAATTCCAGTTTTTCGTTCGCCAACCCCGGAAATGAACCGGCACGTTCCAGCCAAAAACGCAACGCGCGTCGCCAATTGTAAGGACGGGGCTGGAGGGCGTCGGCGCGACGGAAATAGATGACGAGCACTATTCGAAATCACTCCTGGAGGTCTTCGATGAACTTCTCACGGCGCGATCTATGCTTACTACTGCCTGGAATTCTTGCTGGCATCCCAAGCCTTGCTGCCGATGGCCGGGTACTGTCCGCGGCAGCGTACCCATTTCAGGACCTCCCGGTCCGAAACGAGGGAAGCAACCGCTTCAGGCCGGTTTTGGACGGCGTGACACACACCGGATTCCACATTGAGCTGCATGAAACCGACCTTGCTCCGGGTTCGCGGCCCCATCCCCCGCACCACCACCTGCATGAAGAAATCTTCTTGATTCGCCAGGGCACTGTGGAGGTTACCATTGCCGGTAAAAGCTCAAGCCTCGGCCCCGGCTCTGTTGCTTACATCGCCTCGAACGTTGAGCATGGAATTCGCAATGCCGGAGACCAGCACGCGCAGTATTTCGTGCTTGCCTTGGGGACTGACCGGAATTAGCTCTTGCCTCACTTCGGTCATTCGGTCGAATCCAAACCACAGGCTTACTTCAAATGTTTCGGTCTTAAAACCCGTTCTGCCACGCCCGTGACAGTCCGGCGTGGCAGGAAACGATGAGCTTGGGCGCTGATGCGGTTCTTGAATCCGGAAATCACGCAAGTCTTGCCTGCCGCAAGTCCCATCAAGCCCACGCGCGCCACCTCTCGCGCATCCTGTACTCCCAACTTCTCGCCTCTTTTCGACACTGGAGTTCCTGCCACTTCGCCAAATTCCGTCGCCGTAGGGCCAGGGCAGAGGGCGCAGACGTGGACACCGTAGCGTGCCGCTTCCTCCGCCAGTCCTTCGGCAAAAAACAAGTCAAAGGCTTTGGTGGCGGCGTAGGCCGAAATATAAGGAACAGGTTGGAATGCAGCGGTGGATGCCACAATCAGGATATGACCCCGGCGGCGATCCACCATTTGCGGCAGGTAGAGATGAGTGAGATGTACCACGGCCGAGCAGTTCACCTGCACCATGCCAAGTTGGCCAGCGAGCTTTGTGGCGTAGAACTCACCATAAGCGCCGAAACCGGCGTTATTCACCAGCAAATCCACCGCAATGCGTTTCTGTTCCGTAAAGGAGAATATTTCCGCCGGCCCCGTGGTTTGGGCGAGATCAGCGGTCACAATTTCGGCGTGAATGCCGTTCGTGGCGCGCAACTTCCCCGCCAACTCTTCCAGCCGTTCACGCCGCCGCGCCGTCAGCACCAGATTTGCGCCACTGGTGGCAAGCTCTTCCGCCAGCGCCCAGCCAATCCCGGCGCTTGCGCCAGTTACCAGCGCCCACTGTCCTCGCCACGTATCCATGCTCCATCCCTCATTCTTGCTCCTTGGATGCTATCACGTTAAATTGGGAACTGGAATTTTCCCACGGATCCGCCTGAGGCCACACGCTGCCGCTCGCTCGGATCAGCTCGACGACGGTGACGTGGATGCCGTGATCGCATCCCCAAAGCGGTTACGACCGCGATCCCACAAGGTCCGAGAAGAAATCCGCAAAGCCATGGACTACTTCCAAACCAATGCGCAACGAATGCGCTATGCCGAGTTTCGCCGCCAGGGCCTCTTTATCGGCTGCGGTGTGGTCGAAGCGGGCTGCACCTCAAGCAATCGGGAATGCGCTGGACCGTTGACGGCGCCAACGCCATCATGGCCTTGGGCTGCAGCCAACTCAGCGGCCGCGGTCGGATTTCTGCCGCTGGCGCTTGCCGTCATCGGCGGCCTGCTCATCGCCACGGTCCTGTCTCTCATGGTCACGCC
>CALCEB010000290.1 GCA_937900045.1 uncultured Acidobacteriota bacterium | reverse complement strand
CTCAACGGTTTCCGGCGCTCATAGAGCGCCGCTACAGCAAACTGCGTCACTACCCATATCATAAGAATGTTCTTCCTCGCGTCTTGGCTTTTCGCGTCTTGGCGCCTTGGCGCGAGATGTTTTTCCACGAAAAACAAACAAATTCTCAGGCCAAGGCGCAAAGACACGCGAAGCACTCACGATTCTTGTGAATCGGCAAGCGCGTATGATAGTTTCAAGTGATGGCCCCCGTTCGTGTGCGTTTTGCTCCCAGTCCGACAGGATTCGTACACGTTGGCAATGCGCGCACCGCGCTTTTCAATTGGCTCTTCGCCCACCATCACGATGGCAGCTTCATTCTGCGCATTGAGGACACGGACGTCCAGCGTTCCGAGGAACGGTACGAAGCGCAGCTCATCGAGGACCTGAAATGGTTTGGCCTCGATTGGGACGAAGGGCCCGACTGCGACGGAATTTACGGTCCTTACCGCCAGTCCGAGCGCAAGGAGGTTTATGCGAAGCTTGCGGCTCAACTGATTGAGCAGGATCGCGCCTACTTCTGCTTCTGCACGCCGGAGGAACTGGAAGCCGACCGGCAAGAAGCGCTGAAAGCCGGACGCCAACCCAAGTATTCCGGCCGCTGCCGCAAGCGCCCGCGCGAAGAATCCGCGCGCCAGGTTGCCCAAGGCGCTGCCACGGCGATCCGGCTGAAGATTATGGATAGCGTCTTCAACTGGGTTGATATCGTTCATGGCGCCACCAGCTTTTCAAGCGAAGTGATTGGCGACCCCATCATCGTTCGCTCCGACGGCAATCCTGCCTACAACTTTGCCGTGGTGGTGGACGATCATCAGATGGCGATCACCCACGTCATTCGCGGTGACGATCATATCTCAAACACGCCGCGGCAGCTTGCTGTTTACCGCGCCTTTGGGTGGGAACCGCCGGGCTTCGCGCACCTGTCCACCATTCTCGGACCCGACCGTACACGCCTCTCCAAGCGTCACGGCGCGACATCACTCGAAAGCTTCCGCCAGATGGGCATCCTGCCGGAGGCCCTGCGCAATTATCTGGCATTGCTCGGCTGGTCGCCTGCCGACGGCAAAACAGAAATCCTGAGTGACCGGGAATTGATTGCGCAGTTCTCACTCGAACACATCACCAAGAGTCCTGCCGTGTTTGATCTGGAGAAACTCAAGTGGTTAAACCGCCATTATCTGAAATCGTCTTCGCCAACGCGGCTGGCGGAGCTTGCCATTCCTTTCCTTGCCGCCGCCGGTTACCTGGACGGAACTGTGGCCCAAGCTGGGCGGCTCTGGATCGAGCGCGTCATGGATGCCGTGCTGAAGAATTTGGACCACCTCGATCAGTTTCCCGCCGCCGCGCGCGTGATCTTTGAATTTGATCCCGGAAACCTTTTAGAGAACGCGCAAACAAGGATCGAGGCTCAGGACGCCGGCACGCGCGCGGTGGTGGCGGCGCTTCTCCAACAGCTCCAGGCAGGGAACGAGATCACAAGTGAAAGTTTCCGAGCCGCCACCAAGGCGGTACAGAAAGAAACCGGCAAGAAAGGTAAAGACCTATTCCATCCCATTCGACTCGCGCTCACCGGTGAAATCTCAGGACCTGAACTCGATAAGCTTGTGCCTATTTTTGAGGAGGGGTCGAAGCTCGATCTTCCCAAGCCAGTGAAGAGCGTCAAGCAACGGCTTCAGGAATTTATGCAAACCACCGGTGCGCCACAATGAGGTTTACGGCCCACGAAACCCAGCGGCGGGCGGAACCGCGCTCTGACATCATCTACGGCATCAACGCCGTGAAGGAAGCGATCGAAGCGCGGCCCGTTGAATACGTGCTCTTTTCAGAAGGACATCACGGCGGCCGCCTTCAGGAACTGATCGACACTTGTCGCGCGCGCGGAATCTCCGTGCGCTTCGCGCCTTCGAGCGCGCTGGAAAGGCTTGCAGGGGCCGTCCAGCATCAGCACGCCGTGGCCGTGTGCTCCGCCAAATCTTATGAAAGCCTCGAATCGCTTTGCAAGACATCTGGGCCGGCGCTAATCGTGGCGCTGGATGGAGTCGAAGACCCGGGAAACCTGGGAGCGGTGGTGCGGACCGCCGTGGGCGCGGGCGCAACCGGCGCCGTCATTCCGGAAAGGCGCGCAGCAGGATTAACCCCCGCTGTGGCGCGAGCCGCGGCCGGAGCGCTCGAACATCTGCGGATCGCGCGAGTGCCAAACCTCACTCGCGCTCTCGCTGACCTGAAGAAACAGAATATCTGGGTCTACGGGTTTGAGCCGAAGACTCAAAAATCGTACTTGGATCTCGATTACCGGATTCCCTGTGTGCTGGTCCTCGGCGGCGAAGGACAAGGCTTGCACCGCCTGGTGCGCGAGACTTGTGATGAGCTGGCGCATCTTCCGCTGTTTGGGCCGGTGGAGTCTCTCAACGTTTCTGTGGCGGCGGGGATTGTGCTCTATGAAGCGGCGCGGCAAAGGCACGAGGCAAAGAGGCGAGTGACAAGTGACAAGAGATCAGTGACAAGTGATGAGTGAGAACCTGTGAATAAACTCGCCGTGCCTGTCATCCTGAGTGAAGCGAAGGATCTAAGCATTTTGTTTTCAGTAAATGCCGAGATGCTTCGCTACGCTCAGCATGACATTTCCGGATTTTTTCACACCTTCTGACAAGAGACAAGCTAGTATCAACAAGCCGCCCACGCTTTTATGCTCGTCACTGGTCACTTGTCACTTGCTCTTCGTCTCTTGTCTCTGCTCTTGCCCTTTAGGCTTTCGGGCAGCAGGCGCCGCGCGGAATGGGGTCGCCGTGAGGGCAGGTCTGCGGATGGTTCAGGAAGGTACACACCTGGTCGGTCACCGCCGGAGTCCACATGGGCTCGACCTTGCAGGCGTTTTCGTGCAGAGCCTCTTCGCCCATTCCGAACGTCTCAAAGAACAATCTCTCCGCCAGGCGGTGGCGCCGCATCAGTTGATCGGCTCGCTCCTTTCCAGGTCCAGTAAATAACATCTGCCCGCCGGCCAGGTTGATCAACCCGTCCTGCGCCATGATCTGGAAAGTCGCTCGATTTCCGGTAAATTCCGGAAGGCTTTCCGCGTCAAGTTCGAGGCGCTTCGTATCTTCCATCGCCCGCCACATTGCCTGCAGCAACGCTTCCACCAATTGGCCTTCCTGGGGCGGAGCCGCGGAAACCTCCGTCAACCGGCCGTGGTGCAGTTCGATACGCCGTTCGGCCATTCGACCGATTTCCGGATCGTGCGTTACCACCACGATGGTGTGCCCTTCGCGGTGGAGCTCGGTGAGGATTCCCATCACGATGTTCTCATTCACCTCATCCAGGTTGCCCGTGGGCTCATCGGCCAGCACCAGGTGCGGTTGATTGATGAGCGCCCGCGCAATGCAAACCCGCTGCTGCTCGCCGCCGGAGAGCTGCGAGGGCAGGTGCTCCAGCCGCTGCCCGAGTCCCACGCGCCGCAGCGCCTCACCCGCTTCGCGCTCATCCACCAGGCTATGGAAGTATTGCGCGAGCATGACGTTTTCAAGAGCGGTGAGATAAGGGACCAGGTGGAACTGCTGGAAGATGAAGCCCACTTTCTCCGCCCGCAGCCGCGCCAGACCCGCTTTGGAGAGCCGCGCGATATCCTCGCCATCAATCCGCACCTCGCCGGAGCTGGGCGCATCGAGCCCGCCGAGAATGTTCAGCAGGGTGCTCTTGCCGGAGCCAGAAGGACCCATCACCGCGATCCACTCCCCGCGCTCCACGGAGAAGGAGACAGCGTGGAGGGCATGGAAACCCGATCCATAGGTCTTCGTCAGCCCCTTGATTTCAATAAAACGCACCGCTCAGATCTCCTTGAACTTGCCGTGCCCGCGCCAGCCCCGCTCTATTCGCCTTTCAGGACCACGGCGGGTTGAATTCTGTGAACGATTCGCACCGGGAAGAGCGTCACCACGGCTGCCAGCAGCATACTTGAAATACAGACAAAGGGAAAGGTCCACCAGGTAACACCCAAGTGCACCTGGAATAACCGCAACGCCACCGCCTGCGCCAGCAACGCGCCCACCAGGAATCCCACCACGCCGCCGGCGAGTCCCATGCCTGCACCCTCGCTCAGAAACAGGCGCATCACCAGACTGTCACTCGCACCCAGGGCTTTCATCACGGCGATGTCCTTTCGTCTTTCCAGAATGATCGCCGCCATCGCCGCCATCACGCACAGCGCCACAATTGCCAGAATCAGAATGGTGAGCAGCAGCAGCAACCGGCGCACCGTCCGCAACACCACTCCCTCTGAATAAACGATCTGGCGGATGGGAACCGCCTCGGCGCCCGGAAGCCCCGCCTGAAGCTCGCGGACTGCTGCATTCACCTGGTCCGCGCTGCCGCCGATGCGCAGCTCAATGCCGCTGATCTCGCCTTCAAGTCCCAAAATATGTTGCAGAACAGGGAGCGGAAGAAATACTTGATCGTCCTCCGAGGAGCCAGTATCCACGATGGCAGCAACGCGGAAGGCTGCCGGGTTCGCTCCGGCTTCGGCGGCGGCCACAGGAGCAAGGTCCATCGTGTCACCCACCCTCAGATGAAGACGGATCGCCACTTCATTTCCCACGACGCATTCGGAATCGCCGGTCAGGAGAGCGTTTGCACCGGGCTGCCAATCCGGGTTCATCCGCGCGAAGCCTGCAAAGTCAGTTCCAGTAACCACCAAATTCGAGCTGCGCAAATTGAACGCTATGCCGGCTTTGCCCGCGCGCATCACGCTGTAAAGCACGGGAACCGCGTCAACCTCCGTGCCCTGTCGCCTGAAGAAAGCCAAACGCTCAAGATTGGATTCATCAAGGAGGCGGCTCGAACCCAACAAACTTCCACCTCCACCCGCGGGGGTTAGCATGGCGTTGGGGCCAAAAGCGCGGAAATCATGAGTCATTTTGCGCTGGACGCCACTGTAGAGATTCAGCAGCAGCGAGGCAATGGCCGCGCCCACCAGCAGTGAGCCAACGCCGAGCGCCGCCTGGGGGCGCTTGACCCACGTGGCGCGCATCCAAAGGCGCAGGAAAAGAGATCGCCGCGACCGGTTTTGTAGCGGTTCATTCATTTCTCAAGGCCACCGAAGCGGGGATTTTCATGCCGCTGAGGAGCGGCAAGGCGCTGCCGCCGAGTGAGACTGCCAAAGCCAGCGCCAATACAACGGGCAAGATGATCCAATGCAGACCGATGGGCGATCCGAAGATACCCGCAGAGAGGCGGTTGGCGAGCAAACTCCCCAGAAAATACCCGGCGATGCCGCCCACCATTCCGGCCATGGCCGCTTCCAGCAGGAAGATTGAGGCGACGCACCCGTCTGTTGCGCCCAGCGATTTGAAAAGGCCGATTTCGGCGCGGCGCTCAAAGATATTGGCCAGCATCACTGAAGCCATGGCCAATGCCGCGGCCAGCAGCGCCGCCCCGGCCAGTGTGGCCATCAGCATGCCGACGCGGCGAAGAATCGTCCCTTGCGTTTCCTCCACGCGGCGCACCGGCTTTGCCTCAGAGCCGGGAATAGCCTGCTGAATCTGGTAGGCGATAGTCGAAACGTAGTTAGTGCAACTCCACATTTCGAATTGCTCCGGCGTCATGTGGGACACATCCATGCGGGCGCGAGCGTCATCCGGCTTGGCAAGGGCGCTGACTTCCACGCGCCGGATCTTTCCCGCCAATCCTGCCAGCCGTTGAACTGCGGCGAGCGGCGCGATGATTTCCGCGTCTTCCGCGCTGCCCGCTTGGAGAATGCCGCGGATGGTGAAGATGATTTGCGAAGACTCTTTGGAAGCCGCACCAGCTTGATCAGACCGGGCCGGAGCCAGAGTCGCTCCGGCGGGCGCCACGGAAACTGCAATTCTCTGCCCCGGCCGCAATCCAAGGGATCGAGCCAGTTCCGCTCCCGCCAGTATGCCTTCTTCGTCACCCGCCGCGGGCCAGTGGCCGCGCACTTTCCAACCCGGGTGCAACGTTTCGAGGCCCGTCGTGAAATTCACCCCTTTGCTCACCGGCACCGAATGATCGAACCAAGTTCCAGTCAGCACCGCCTCGCGGCCGTCAATGCGGGCGGGCACATCGAGCAAAGGCGCGAAGGCCAGAATGTTGTTTTCCCAGAAAATGCGCTTGATGTTGACGAGAGCGGATTCATCCAGGTAAGCGCCGGAGCCGGCGGGCCGGAAGTCAACGCCGTCTATCGAAACCGGAAGACCATCGGAAGCGGGCGTCACTTCGATATTAGCGCCCATCGAGCGAAGCTCACGGTTGACGCGGTCACCCACGTCAAGCGCGATGGCAGCCACCGCCGTCACCACCGCAATTCCCAGGGTCACAGCAAACAAGCTGAGCAGCTTCCTGCGACGGCGGCGGTTCAGGGATTGTCCGACAATTCTGCTCAGCATACTTCAGCGGACCTTCAGCGGAAAATCTTGGTGGCGGCGCTCAAGGCGGTTTCCGGGATGCTGATGGAGGGCGCGCCAGACTTGTAATCATACTGAATTGGGATGGGATTGCACCCGCCCGGCAGGCCGATGGTCCGCACATTCAGGGAGGCGGAACAGTTGCGGCAGATCACATTCTGGCCGTCCTGATAGTAACCCTGGGAGCCACAGATCGGGCAAGCATCGAGCGCCACGTGGACTGTGCCAGCTTCATCCAATATGGCGATGACCCGCACCCGCACAGCGCCAATAGAAACCGCATAATGATGCAACTTGTGGCCGGCTAATTCCGAAGCAGGAATGTTCACCACGCCCCCGGTGATGGCCAGCGGCTCCGGCGGTGAGACGGCTTGCGCCACGCGCGAGTACATGAACTGGAAACAGATCAAAACCACGATCAGCAAGCCAACTCCCGTGGCCGAAACCTTCCAGAACCGTTCCCGATGTTCTGCAGCCAGCACTTTGCGGCGTTCCGGACCCGTGAGCGAATCCTGAGCGCCGTCTGCGGAACGGATGCGGCCCGCCAGAAGCATAAAGATGCACAGAGCCACAACCACAATGAAAAAGAACGCTTCATTGTTGACAACGGGCCCGACCAACTTCATTTCCTCGCGGCTCGAAGGCAAGACGCGCGCTTCCGAGAGTTCGTGAACGCCGGAGATGAAAAGTTGCACGGCCACGAGCATCAGGACGGCGGAGGTAACGCTGAAGAACTTCTTCAGATTCACACGCAGACTGCCCTTGAAGAAGGCCACTCCCAGACCGATTGCCAGCGCCAGGCCGGTCACGCCACCCAGAAAATTCATGAGTTCCGTCGTCTGCAAGGACACAGCCGCGAGGAAAAGCACGGTCTCAATGCCCTCACGGAAAACCATCAAAAATACGAACAGAAATAGGCCGGCGTTGGACGAGTCCGCAGGGCGGGCGGCAAGCGAGGCCAACTTTTGCTCAATCTCCTGCTTCATTCGCCGGCCGGTCCGCCACATCCAGTAGACCATAGAAGCCACGAAAACCGCGGCGGCAAGCATCAGCCAGCCTTCGTATGCGTCTTCGTTAATGCGAAGACGGCTGAGACCAAAGGCCGCAAGGATACTGGCCAAAACCGCCGTGGCGAGCGCCCAATAAACGGCGCGCATGGCCGCCTCGCGGCCGGTTTTGCGGAGATAGCCGGCCACGATCCCGACGATTAGAGCCGCCTCAACACCTTCGCGCAGTGTGATGACAAGTGAATCAAACATTTGGAGTCCAAGCTAAATGATGCTTCCATCCCGGGAATGGTTCACCCGTGAAGTATGATAAGATCAACCAGGGGGATTGTCAACTTAAATATTGAAAATAAAGGGGTTATTGCTTCGCTGTGGAGCTGGGAAATTGGCTTTTGGATAGCACGGGCGTGCCGCAATCCTAATATTTCCTCAATACCCCGATCACCCGGCCCTGTACCTGAACACTCGCAGCTTCAACGATGATGGGGTCCATCTGTGGATTGGCGGGTTGAAGGCGCACTTTGCCGCTCGATTCACGGAAAAGGCGTTTGAGCGTCGCCTCCTGGCGGTCGATGAGGGCCACTACGATTTCACCATTCATCGCGTCCTGCGCGCCTTCCACCAGAATGTAATCGCCGTCACAGATGTGATCGTCAATCATGGAATCGCCTTTGACCCTTAACACATAGACGTTGCCCTTGCCTTGGGCGAAGTCGCCAAGGGACAGGGTTTCGGGATTGGCCAGCGCCTCCACCGGCTGGCCTGCGGCAATGCGGCCCAGCAGGGGAAACTCGAACTGGCTTGGCAATGGCACGACCGGAGCAACACCTGGAATGGGTCCACGCCCGCCAGTCTTGCGTCTGCCCCGCAAAGGCGTGCGGATCGCAGGCACAGGACCCGGAAGCGCCACCACATCGATTGAGCGGCTTTGGTTGTAGCCTCGGCGGATGAAACCTTTCTTCTCCAGCGTCTCAACGTGTTTATGCACGGTGGCCAACGAAGAGAGTCCTAATGATTCGCCAATCTCTTCAAAGCTCGGGGAGTAACCTTTCTGGTTGATGAACCCCACCAGGAAGTCCAACACCTGCTTTTGGCGTCGCGTCAAAGCCATGATGATCAACCTCCCTTGATTGTGCGCGGCAGAAGCCGGCCAGGTTTGTCCCGAACCCCATCTTTCGGGCCAAAACGGCGGACACTGCTTGCCAGACCACGGCATCCAATATCATAGGCGAATAAAAGGCGAAAAACAAGGGAATTTTCGGTAGTGACTCAGTTTGCTGTAGCGGCGCTCTATGAGCGCCGAACTTGTAACTTCAACGGCTTCCGGCGCTCATAGAGCGCCGCTACAGCAAACTGAGTCACTGCCGAATTTTCTAAGCATCTGGGTCTCTTGCGGGATTGTGCCGGCCCGTCTTTGTTTTGATTCTGTCTCCGCTGCAAACCCCGGATATCCTGTTTTATGGTTCGGCCACTGTCCCTATCCGCAAGCATCAGATGGTGATTGACCCATCCCTGGGTTTGTTGCTACAGTTTGGAATCTGCCTTTACGTCAGGCATCTGCATTGAGCCGCAAGGCCGGTTCGTTCAGTAATTCTTACAAATCATTCATTTAGATTCGATCCTCAATTCACGGAGAAGCAGAAATGGCCAGGAAATCGGGTGGGACCATTGGAATTTTAACGGGAGGTGGCGATTGTCCAGGTTTGAACGCCGTCATCCGGGCCGTCGTCCGCCGGGCGAATATGCTCGGCTTCCAGATGGTTGGCATCAAAAATGGATGGTTGGGATTGGTGAAGGGCATGGCCGAGCCTCTCGACTTGTTATCTGTATCGGGCATCTTGCCACGCGGAGGAACGATTCTGGGCACGTCACGCACTAACCCTTACAAGGATGATGCCGACAGGAAAAAGTTATTTGAGAACCTGAAGCGGCTCAAGATCGATTACTTGATCGCGGTCGGCGGCGAGGACACGCTGGGCGTCGCCAAGAGGCTCGATGCGGATGGAATCAAAGTGGTGGGCATCCCGAAGACGATCGACAATGACATTGAAGGCACGGACCAGACGTTCGGGTTTGACACGGCGGTTTCCATCGTCACCGAGGCGATTGACCGCCTCCACTCCACGGCCGAATCACACCAGCGCGTGATGGTGGTGGAAGTGATGGGCCGGCACACTGGGTGGATCGCCACGGCGGGCGGACTGGCCGGAGGCGCCGACTGCATTCTGATTCCGGAAAAGCCCATGACGATCGAGGAGATTTGTGACGTCGTTGAAAAACGGCACTCACGGGGCCGGTTGTTTTCAATCGTCGTGGTCGCCGAGGGATTTAAGCTAGAGGGATTTGAGCACGAAGTGACCAAAGATCAAAAGCTGGATGCTTTTGGCCATGCCCACTTGGGCGGCATCGGAGAAGTGATCGCCCAGCAGATTGAGAAGAGGACCGGTTACGAAACGCGCGTTACGGTCTTGGGGCATGTCCAACGGGGCGGCTCGCCGACGGCGTTTGACCGGGTGCTGGGGACTCGCTATGGGGTTCACGCCGTAGACTTGATTCATGAGGGAAAATTCGGCGCCATGGTCTCCCTTAAGGGGAACAAGATCACACAGATTCCCCTTTCAAAAGCCATGAAGAAGCTCAAGTTGGTGGACAAGGATCTGATTGCAACCGCGGAGATCTTTTACGGATAGTGCTGCCGCTAAGGAAAGCGAGGAGGCAGCTTTCTAGAAAGTGGAGGAATTTCAGGACTTCGTTTGATGCGGTTGAGGAGAAGGCTCAATCGCCGGCGCTGACGGACTTGGACCGGACGCCGTTATGAACGATGGCCTGCACCTCTAATGCAAAGGGGCCAATGGCGTTATCTGGCAGGCAAACGAGGAAGGCGCGAAAGGCCAGAAGGGTTTCTTTGGCAATCAAATCAAAATCGTGGAAGTAAATGTCCAACCGCCGCCAGCAATCCATCGAGGCCGGGTTCTCGCTTCGCTCACCCAGGTTACACTCCCTTTGGAATTCCAAGGTCAGGGTTTCAACAGCCCGGCGCAGAACCCGAAGCTGGAGTTGAAACCTCAACCGGGGACGGAACACAAACTGACTCAGCAGTTCATGCATCCTGACGTAATCTGACATGGTGCGTGATTTAAAGTGGGATGAGGACATCCGCCGGATGGGGAAAACCAAGTGGATGTCGGGAAGGTGTTCCGTCAGGGAGTTCAGGAGGATCACCAAGACCCCCGCCAGCCGCTCCCATTCGCTGCCCCCAAGCCGGGCGAGTCTCCACGCCACCTCACGGTTTCCACAATCGCGCTCATTGATCGCGTCGTTTAAAGAAACGCCAAGCATCGTGGTGTGGGCCTCAATTTCGTGAGCCACCGGGTTATAGGTCAGCTCCCGGTTTCGATCGAGGGGAATCATGCCGTAATAACGGGGAAGAGGCGGACTGCCAAGGCGCAAAATTCGCCGCAAGACCGTCCCCACAACGATCAAAGTAAAGGATCCAAGGATCCAATGCATACGAGGTAATATAATCCAATGTATAAACCGACGCAAGAACAAAAAGAACAAAAAGAATAAGGGTGGTAGTCCAGTTTGTTTGCTGTACCACTACCCAGAAAAGTTGCCATCTTCTTGTAAGGAAAACCGATAATTACCCTGCCGTCTTCCTATTCAACATCGGATCATTTGTGGTAACCTTGAAATGGAAATGCAGGGAAGAAATCAAAGTTTCTCCCACACTATGACATTGATTTTCCCCTCGCTTCTGGCAATGGACTTTGCGAACCTTGGGGAGAACCTGATCGAAGTCCAAAGAGCGGGCGCGCAGACAGTTCATGTGGACGTAATGGATGGGCACTACGGGAAGGAAGTCACCGTCGGCCTACCGCTGGTAGAAAGCCTGAGCAAGTCGGGCCATCTCGGGATTGACGTACGGCTTGCCGTGGAGGAGCCAGAGCGCTACGCCGGAATGTTCGTGAAGGCAGGCGCCCGGCGCGTTGCGGTTCACCCGGATTCGACAAATCAGTTTTTCCGGACGCTTCGCAGCATCCGCGAGCATGGAGCGGAAGCTGGAGCCGCCCTGGGACCGGGCGCTCCGTTGGCCTTACTGGATGATGTGAGGGAAGAACTTGACTTTGTGACCCTGGTATGTTCGGAGTGGGACCGGCGGCAAGAAAAGTTTCTCCCCGCGTCCATCCAAAAAATTAAGGACGCATCTAACTTCTGCTCCGGGTCAGGCGGTAGAATCAAGATTCAGGCAGAGGGCGGGATCGAGATCGGACGCATCAGGGAACTGGCTTCTATCGGTGTGGACATCATTGTGGCAGGTCCCGCAGCGCTGAATATAACTCCGTTGGGGGAACGGGTTAAGGAGCTGATCGAGGCGGCCGAGAACGCCCACAAGACATGGTAGACCTCCGGGCGCCTCTGGATTCATGAGAACGTCAAGCAATCGAGTCAATAATCACCGCCCACAGCCCTTCAAAGAATGGCTGCTGCTCCTTATCTTTGCGTGCGGCCTGCTGCCGGGGTGTCTCTTTCACCGCCACCGGAATGCGGGTATGGCAGGCCCTGTGAATCCGGGTGACCAACCCGACAAGATCCTTTTCGAAAAAGCAGCAAATGAAATTAACCACGGCCGCTTCGACGTAGGCCGGCTCACCCTGCAAACACTCATCAATACCTACCCTGACAGCGAATATCTTTCCAAAGCCAAGCTGGAGATCGCGGACTCCTACTACCGGCAGGGCGGCGTTTCCGGGCTGACCCAGGCTGAGGCTGAATACAAGGACTTCATAACCTTCTTCCCCACAGCCCCGGAGGCGCCCATGGCGGAGTACCGGGCCGGCATGGCCCACTTCCGGTTAATGGGAAAGGAGGATCGCGACACTCTTGAGGCTGATCAGGCCGAGGCCGAATTCAAGGTCTTCCTTCAGAAATACCCGGACAGTACGCTGATGCCCACGGTCAAGGCGAGGCTTCGCGAGGTGCAGGAAATTCTGGCGGAAAGCGATTACGAAATCGCCAAGTTTTACTTTATGCGGGGAGCAAACAAGGCGGCCGAATCCCGATTCGAAGAAATTTTGAGTAAATATCCCAACTTCAGCGAGGGCGACCAGGCGTTGTGGTACCTGGGCCAATCACTTGAGCGATTAAAAAAGGCGAACGAGGCCATGCCTTATTACGCTCGTATTATTACGGATTTCCCGCTCAGTTCCCATGTCGATGACGCAAAGGACAAACTTGCCGCTGCCCATTTGCCAATTCCCAAACCCACCGGGGCCATCTTGGCCCGAGCTCAAGCCGACGAAGACCGCCACATTGATAACGGCCTCTTTCATCGCATGGAGGGAGCTTTCACCAGCACCCCCGATTTTTCAGCAACGCTGCGCGGCCCCGTTTACATTGGCGGCATCAAGCCTCCGCAAATAGAAATGGCGAAAGAGCAGCCCGCGAACAAGGTCGGTAACTTGAGCGCCCAGACCGTGAGCGAGGGTAGCCTGAATTCCGGCCCGGCAGCGGATCCGAGTCCAAAAGTCAAAGGCACAACCCCGCCTGCAGCCGCCACCGGCTCTCCTGCGTCCGCGACTCCCCCAGCTACGACTCCTGCCTCTTCCACCGCCGCCACCCCTCCGGCAGCGGCTAAGAACAACACCGGGGCTGATCCGGCAAAGACCGGAAATCGGGATAGCAAAACGGCATCGGATACCTCTTCAACAAAGAAGAAGAAAAAGGGCCACTTCCATTTCCTGAAGAAGCTATTTCCTTTCTGACGACGGCCAGGCGGCACCGTGTCCGGGTCATCGGTTTTCAGCACCCATAAAACGTGATCCTGCTCTTTTCACCTGCTTTCGTAATCGGGTTTCCCCAAAAGCCATCGAAATTCAGCTACTATATCGCGTGAGAAGATACTGGCATGGTTTATGTTCCCGGATCCCTGAACCGGAAGACCAGCTGCAAGCAAACCGGCTGTCAGGCCCCTTGGAAAATGCTGTAATTTCTCGTTTATCTAATCGTATTAAACGGTTGGAACGGCCGAAGATACCGCATGGATGCCCCACTTGAATCCATTCTCCGGCAAGCTCAGGCCGGCGACCCGGAGGCTTTTGCAAGCCTCTACCGGCTTTTTTCCCGCAAAGTGCTGGGGTTGTGCCGGCACTTGCTGGGGACGCAAGAGGAGGCGGAGGACGCGGCGAGCGAGGTCTTTTTGAGGGCCCAAAAAGCCATGAACAGTTATCGAAGCGAAATGCCTTTCCCAACCTGGCTTTACAGCATTGCCAGCCACTATTGCGTGGATCAGTTGCGGCGGAGGGGTCTGGAGGGGCGAATATTTTCAGGGGATCAGCCGGTTGAATGGGAACCTCCCTCAAAAGAACCGTCCCCGCTGGGTGAGGTCTTGACCACGGAGCGGCGCGAATCGGTACAAGGAGCAGTTGCCGCGCTTCCGGAGCGCTACCGTCTTCCCTTGACACTCCGCTATTACAGCGACCTGACATATGACCAGATCGCGGAGACACTTCAGATGCCAAGAAGCAACGTGGCAACGCTGATATTCAGAGGCAAGAAGGAATTGCGCCGAATCCTGGCGCGGGCCGGCGAGGAGGGCCAGTCATGAACTGCTTCCCGGAACTCACCTATTCCATCTATCTCGACCAGGAACTTTCAGCCGATGAGCGCCACGCCGTGGAAACCCATCTGGCGATCTGTCCCGCTTGCCGCGCACAGGTTGAACGTTTGAGCGTGGAAAACCGGTTGATCGCGGAAGCTTTGGAATCAGGAGGGGAAGGCCTGGCAGCGGTCCCAAGCAAGGAAGGTCTTGGCTTTCCGCTCGCCTGGGTTTTGCCCGCCATGATGGGAGGAATTTTCGCTTTGAGCTGGACCGTTCGATGGATTTCCAGCAACTTTCCTGTATCCGCGAACTGGTTCAATCCTTTCAACCGCACCGCGATCCTCAATTTCTTTCTCAGCGTTGCGTTTTTCCTTTCAGCGGAAAGGCAGGCTATTTTCCATTGGTTCGGACTGGCCGTGACCAGCCTTGCGGTGGGACTCATTGTGGCCGGCGGCATTTACTTGCTGCTCCGGCGATGGCCGCTTCACTTTGCGCTCCTAGGAGCAGTGATGATCTTTGCGGGTCCGGGTAAACCGGCCTATGCCATTGAGACTCGCAACAGCGGGCAAACCGTGACAGTTCCGCCTAGTGAAACCGTGGCTGACAGCCTGGAGGCGGGTGCGCAATACGTGGAGATAGCCGGCAGGATCAATGGAAACCTGATCGCTCATGGCCAAAAAATCACCATCAGCGGCATCGTCACCGGAGACGTCATCACCTCGTCGCAGACGCTCGACATTGAAGGTACGGTCCAGGGCAACGTTTTTGCTTGGGGTCAATTTGTGACGGTGCATGGAAAGGTCGGTCAGTCAGTACACGTCTTCGCTGAATCGTTAGAACTTGCCAACGGCGGGCAAGTGGGTGGCGATGTTCTCGCCTTTTGCCAGACCGTAAACATCAACGGCAACGTGAATGGAGGCGTTGCAGTTGGCGCCGCATCCGTCATGTTGCGGGGCGATGTAGACCACGGCGTTTATGCCTCCGCCGGACAAGTAAGGGTTGCGAGCTCCGCCCATATTGGTCAGAACCTAGTGGCCAGGGTGAACCGAACCCGCGATTTCAGGCTGGATCCGGGAGCCGTGGTCAGGGGCAAAACGGAAGTCAAATTGAGCGGCAACCGGGGCAGCCGGTTCCTGACCCTTCACTACTACCTGTGGCGCGCCGTTGAGCTTTGTGCGGTGTGGCTGACGGGATTGGTGCTGTTCTGGCTCTTCCCTTCTCTGTTCCAAGGCAAGTTGGAGACCTCATCCGATCTGCTCAAGGCCATTGGTTGGGGCGGCGTGCTGCTGGTGGTTACCCCGGTTGCTGTGATAACGGTGGCGCTCACCTTGGTCGGGTTGCCCCTAGCCATCATGGCCCTTATGTTATGGATTATTGGCTTGTTCCTGGTGAAGATCTTCGTGGCCCCCGTCATCGGCAATCGATTGATGGGGACGGTTCCTGGCGCCAAGAAGCCGTTTGCCGTGCCGCTCCTGCTCGGTCTTGTGGTTATTTTCGTCGCCGTGGCATTGCCCTACGTTGGCATTTGGGACAGCTCCCTGGTTACGTTGACCGGCTTCGGGCTGGTTTTGAGCGCCGCCCGCCAGACGTGGGGGCGTAGGCGCTCATTGACGCCGTAGTGCAGTCCAGGACCTCATGCAGAGTCTTGGCGGAGATCTCGCCTCAAGTTCTTGGTCGTAATGCAGTTTGGTTTTTCGACGGCAAGCTTACCCCGCCAAGCCGCGCCTCAAACCCGCCTCCCGCAAGTTTGCGCCACGACCGGATCCCTGGTAGTGGCATGGCTAGCTGTAGCGGCGCTCGGAGCCTGCCCTGGAAGGGAGCGCCGGAAGGTGTTGATAAATAAAATTCGGCGCTCCCTTCCAGGGCAGGCTCCGAGCGCCGCTACAGCTAGCAAACCGAGACACTACCGATTTTTCAACGAATTGTCCGGCCTGGGGAAAAGGGTTATGCTATTGCATTCCCAATGATCCAACGTCCCGAGCTGGCGAATAACAAATGCGCAGTTGACCGCGAGCAGGAGCGGCATCTCGTGTTCGCCGTGCAACGCGGCGACCCGGAGGCGTTCCGGGAACTCTACGACGCTTATCGCGAGCGGATTTACAATCTAGTAACTTACTCGATCGGCGATCCGCTGCAGACTCAGGACGTACTCCAAACTATTTTCCTCAAGGTTTTCCGGGGGCTGCGCGGCTTCCGCTTCCAGTCCAGCCTTTCAACCTGGATTTATCGAATTGCCCACAACGAATGTCAGAATTACCACCGGGCGTGGCGAGCCCCACACGTACCCTTGGAGGCGATTCTCGGTAGCCACCACGAAATTGATACCAGACCTGTTTCGCACGAACAGCACGCGCGCCAGGAACGCGATGTCATCCTGCAGCAGGCATTGATGCAGTTACCTTTCAAAATGCGCGAGGTCGTTGTACTCAAATATGTGGAGGGCCTTTCCTATGACGAGATAGGAAGAGTGCTCGGCTGCGCGCCCGGCACGGTAGCCTCCAGGCTGAACCGCGCCCTTACCGAACTGGAAGAACGCCTACGGCCATTCAAGAGGTTGTTGTAGAAACAAGGAGGTACTGGCGATGAGTTGCTGGCATTTTAGTCTGCGAAGAAAGCTCTTGCCTTATATCGAGGGAGAGATCCATGAGAAGGACTTGAAGCGGTTGGAGCGTCACCTGCTCGACTGCGGATTGTGCCGGGATCTATTGTTGCGTCTCCGCGCAGGGCACCAAATGGCCCAGAAGCTGGCCCACCAAGTCCCCGGCGGCGATTACCCTCCGGAGATCGAAGCAATGATGGCAGCCGCGGGGGAAGGAACGCCACGGCCCAGGATGCGGGTCCAGGCATGGCACGACTGGGTTGAACGATTCGCAACCCCAGGAGTCCTCGGCGTGCTCACGGCGGTTTTGGTGGCACAGCTCGCGCTGCTGGTCGCTTCCAACCGGGACGTCCTGTTCGGGCAAAAGTCTGCCGCCACCATCAAGACCAGCGATCTGGACTTGAATGATTTTCACGTGCTCGATATTGCAGATCTCAAACTCAATACGGAACCTCACATCGCAACCGAAGGATATGTCACCGATGTGCACACCGACAAGGAAGAAGGAACCGTCGCTTTTAAGCTGGTCGAGAGCCAGAGCGCGCCGGGGCCCTTTGTGGTCTGTGAGATCATGAGCCCGATCAAAATGGCCGCCCCCCGCGATGGAAGTTACGTTCGAGTCTATGGCGTGTCCCGTTACGACGCCCAAACGGACCGCAAATGGTACGAAGTCAATCCCGTGCTGGACATCGCCGTCCTGAAGCATTGACGGGTGATTTGGTGAATGGCCGCCACCCCGCGGCCGACTCCGTGCCTTCCCTCCAGGGAACTTATGGCAGCACGATCGCGCTGGATGAAGACTTCGAAAACTGCTTCAAGTCAAACTGGCCGCGAATAAAATCCAGAAACGCGCGGCCCTTGGGCCGTCCGTTGGTACGAATCACGGAAGTTTGAGCGAGGAAGACGAGGCAATCACGAACCTCGGAGTCCCGGATGCTGAAGATTGCCCCTCTTCTCATCTCTTCCTTCTTGAACACATTAATCGCTTCCTTCAACCTGCCGTAAAGCTCACGCTGGATCCGGTAATCCGGAGGCTTCTCGAAATAGATGCCGGAGCTCAAGGTGCGATAGGCTTCGGCAAGCGCCTGGAGCGATCCTTGCGCGTCCGAGTCCACAAGCTCCGGATTTTCAGTGGCGAAACGTCCGATTGCAAAGAAGAGGTCAAGGATAAAGCTCTGGTGGCTCCCGATGAGAGCCTGCGAGGGCCGCTCTTCCGGGAATGGCATCTTGCTCCAGTCGATTTCCTTCCTGTCGCCGCCGAACTCACGGCTGGCGATCAAATAAGTGCATTCCGAGGGGCAATCGATCGTCACCTCCCGCTCGCGGCCGCAGCACGTTGGACAAATCGTCTCAGCCTTCGCCGGGCACAATCGCTTTGCCTTGTGCTTATTGCAAATTGGACAGATCACTTCTTTCTCGCTTCCCAAAAACCTTGCAGACCCGGCGAATGCAGTCACCCGGCCTTCACCTTTTTCAATTCCTCAATCAACGGAGGAACAACTTCAAATAAATCGCCGACGATGCCGTAGGTGGCGACCTCAAAAATTGGCGCTTCTTTGTCCTTATTCACCGCCACCACCGTGCGAGCGCCCTTCATGCCGACCTGATGCTGAATGGCGCCGGAAATGCCAAGCGCCAGATAAAGTTTCGGAGCCACCGTTTGGCCGGAGCTTCCAATCTGGCGGTCCATCGGCAACCAGCCGCTATCGCAGATGGGACGTGACGCGCCCAGCTCCGCTCCCAGCGCTTCGGCCAGACGCTTCGCCAGGTCGAGATTCTCCGGCGCCTTGATGCCCCGGCCCACGGCTACAATCAACTCCGCCTGGGTCAGGTCCACGGCTTGCTTCGCTTCGCGGAAACGCTCGCCGGGCTGAGTACGAATGTTTGCAGCATTGGGCGCGGCAGCAATCCGAAAAACGGGCGCAGGATTGGATCCGCGAGTGACGGCGTCCTCACGAAAAGAGCCCGCTTGAAATGTGACCAAGCGCGGCGTTTCGTCCGCCAGCACGATGTCTGCATTGAACTTTCCCTGGAAAACTTGGCGGACGAAAATCATCCGGCCATCTTCGCGGCGGTAACCCAGGCAATCGCTCGCCAGCCCTCGATTCAGCATCGCCGCAAGTTTCGGCGCGAAATCGCGCACCTGATAAGTGTGGCTGAAGATGACCCAATCCGGCTTGCGGTCCTCGATCACCTTCTTTAGCGCGAAGCAGTATCCACCCGGCGTATATTCCTTGAGCGCCGCGCCGTCCACCGCCAACACATCTTTAAGGTCTGCGGCTGCGATCTCTGCCGCAATCGCGGTAAGGTTTTCTCCCAGAATCACAGCGGAAACTGAGGCACCTGCCTCCTTGGCGATTTGCTGCGCCGCGGCAATCGCTTCCCACGTGGGGCGGACAATCTTCCCGCCCTGATGCTCCGCGAAAACCAATATTGATTCAGCCATTTTACGAACTCTCCAGCAAGGGTCAAGCCGCCACTCCAACCGCGACGTCTCGCTCCCCGCTCACAACACCCGCGCCTCATTCTTCAACTTGTCCACCAGCTTCACCGCAATCTCCTTGGCGCTGCCTTCCAGGAATTCCGTCTTCGACTGCTTGACCGGTGGATAGATCTTAAGGACCTTCAAGCCCGGCGCGATCTCCTGCTGGTTGATCCCGAGATCAGCCATCGAAACCTTGCGAACCGGCTTGTTCTTCGCCGCCATAATCCCTTTCAGAGTCGCGTAACGCGGCTTGTTAATGCCGGATTGAATGGTCAACACGGCGGGCAACGGCATGTCAATCCATTGAAACCATCCTGCTTCCAGTTCGCGTTTCACTCGCATCCGGCCGCCGTTCACCTCGATCTGCATGATGATGGTGGAGTGCGGCAAGCCCAAGAATTCGGCCAGCATCACGCCCGTCTGGGCAAATCCCAAATCGTCCGATTGCAAGCCGGTTACGATCAGGTCCGGATTCTCCGGCTTCAAAGCTGCCGCAAAGACCTTGGCGATCCCGTTGGCGTCCAAACCCTCGAACGCGGCGTCCTCCAGGTGCAAAGCGCGGTCCGCACCCTTAGCCAACGCTTCTTTAATGGCCTGCGTGGCGCGCGCTGGCCCTAATGAGCAAATCACCACTTCACCACCTTGCGCTTCCTTCAATCGCAGAGCTTCCTCGAGGGCGTAAATATCCGGCTCATTCACTTCATAATTGATGTCAGTCTCCTGGATCCAGTTCCCTGCGGCATTGATTCGGAGCACCGAGTCACGCGAAGGAACCTGTTTCAGGCATACGGCAATTTTCATGGGCGTCGCTTCACCGGGGAGAGACCCGGAACCTTTTCACGTTGAGGCCAGCAGAAAGGAGAGACACTGAATTCGATCACGGCTCGAAGGTCTTTAACAAAAGGGCTGCGTTCGTGCCCCCGAAACCGAAGGAATTGGAAAGCGCATACCGCACCGCCGCCCGCCTC
This sequence comes from uncultured Acidobacteriota bacterium, assembly GCA_937900045.1. Classification (GTDB taxonomy): domain Bacteria; phylum Acidobacteriota; class Terriglobia; order UBA7540; family UBA7540; genus CALCEB01. The sequence goes on along the minus strand of CALCEB010000290.1, from coordinate 10,180 downwards.
GCCTGGTTCGGAACGTAATCCAGATCGCAGTCCGGATCAGGATTCTGGTAATTTATCGTGGGCGGAAGGATTTGATCGCGAAGGGCCAGCGTGGTAAGCCCTGCTTCCAGGCCTCCGGCGCCGCCCAACAGGTGGCCGGTCATCGATTTGGTTGAGCTGACCGCCAGCTTTTTCGAGTGATCGCCAAACACCTTTTTGATGGCGAGGGTTTCCAGCCGGTCGTTATACTGCGTGGAAGTGCCGTGCGCGTTGATGTATTCCACTTGTTCCGGCAGGACTTTAGCGTCAGCCAGGGTGTTTTGCATCACGCGGATGCCACCGCTTGCGTCCTCGGAGGGCGCTGTAATGTGATAAGCGTCGCCGGACATACCGTAGCCCACAATCTCCGCCAGAATATTCGCTCCGCGCCGCTGCGCGAAACCGAGTTCCTCAAGAATAATGATCCCGGCGCCCTCCCCGATTACAAATCCATCCCGGTCGCGGTCAAACGGACGGCTGGCTTCCTCCGGCGCATCATTGCGCGTGGAAAGAGCGCGCATCGCCGCGAATCCACCCACGCCCATCGGGGTAATGGCGGCTTCCGTCCCGCCGCAGATCATCACGTCTGCGTCGCACCGGCTAATGATCCGGAAGGAATCCCCCACGGCGTGGGCGCTGGACGAGCACGCTGTGCATGTGGCGGAATTCGGACCGCGGGCGCCCCAACGAATGGAAACGAAACCCGAGGCCAGGTTGACGATGGAAGCAGGAATGAAGAAAGGGGATATTCTTCGCGGGCCGCCCTGCATCAGGGCGGTGTGCTCGCGCTCAATGACGTCGAATCCGCCAATGCCCGACCCGATGTAAACGCCGGCGCGGTCAGCCACCTCCGGCGTCACCTTAAGCCCCGAATGCTCCATGGCGAACTTTGAAGCGGCCAGGGCAAACTGGATAAACAGGCCCATTTTCTTCAGTTCCTTCTTCTCGATGAACTGAAGAGGGTCAAACCCTTTCACTTCCGCCGCGATGGTCGTGGAAAACCCAGTCGTGTCAAAATGGGTGATCGGCGCCACACCGCTCTTGCCGGCCAGAATATTCTTCCAGCTTTCCTCTGTCCCCACACCCAAAGCGGTGACCAACCCAACCCCAGTAATGACAACCCTTCGTGCCAATCCTCGTTCCTCCTTCGGAAGCAGCCTCCGGGTTCTCAGTTTGTGGCCGATTTAACGTGGGCTTGAATATAGTCCACGGCGTCTTTGACCGTCTGGATTTTTTCCGCGTCTTCGTCAGGAATCTCGATTTCGAACGACTCCTCGAAGGTCATCACCAACTCCACAATATCCAGGGAGTCCGCTCCCAGGTCATCGATGATGTGGGCGCTGGGAGTTACCTCCTGCTCGTCCACACCCAATTGCTCAACAATTAATTGCTTCACCTTTTCTTCGATGGAAGCCATCCGTACATCCTCCTCGGATTTAATGGTCTGCCACTCTAGCAATGACCAGCCAGCGATAACAGGAAAAGCCATCCGCACGGTCCGCTTCTTCTACAGCGGTGCTCGCGGCCCGGCGAAACCACTAACATAGCATGATTTCCGCGTGAAAGTTTTGACCTGATACCATCGAATCCGCCCCACCGCTTGGGGCCGCCGGGTTAACCCATGAACATACCGCCGTTCACGTTCAAGCAATGTCCCGTGATGTAACCTGCTTCATCCGTTGCCAGGAAGCGCACCGCCAAGGCTACATCGCGGTCGGCGCCCATGCGGTTCAATGGCACCATGCTCAAAATCCGGGTCTTGACGCCATCGGGCAGGTTGGCCGTCATAGCCGTGTCAATGAATCCCGGCGCCACCGCATTCACTGTGATATTGCGGCTGCCCACTTCCGCCGCTACAGCCCGGGTGAGGCCAATCAAGCCGGCTTTGGATGCAATATAGTTGGACTGCCCGGCATTTCCAGATTGGGCCACCACCGAAGATATATTTACAATCCGGCCCGACCGCTGCCGCACCATGCCGGGAAGGACGGCCCGGATGCAATGGAACGCCCCGTCCAGGTTCGTGCGCAGGACGGCATCCCAATCCTCCACCTTCATGCGCATCAGAAGGTTATCTTTTGTAATCCCGGCATTGTTCACCAATATTTCGATTCTTCCCCAGGTCTCGAGGATACGGGCAATACCCTCTTTCACCGACTCCGGATTTGCCACATCCATGCCCGTCACTAGGGATTTCACTCCCAACTGTTCCACTTCCCTGGCGACGGCGTCCAGTTTATCAGTATTGCGGCTGGCAAGCGCCACATTGGCCCCCGCCTCAGCCAAAGCCAGCGCGCAGGCCCGGCCGATGCCTTGGGACGCTCCAGTGATCACCGCAGTCCTTCCTTCCAGACTTTTCGGATTAGCGGGCAACGGTTTGGATCCCTCCCAAAGTTTCGTCCAGCGAAACAGGACTCTCAACCCGAAAGCATTGGGCGCCGCGGTCAATCTGGCGCATAAGACCAGAGAGAACCTTCCCCGGTCCGACTTCCACGAAACGGTCAACGCCCTCGGTGTGCAGTCTCCGCATTGACTCTTCCCATCGCACCGGGGACGAGACCTGCCGCTTCAGGCCGTCACGAACCTCGCCGGAAATGCGCACGGGCCGGGCGTCCACGTTGTTCACCAGAGGACACACCGGATCAAGAATGGAGACCGCATCCAGTTCCGGCGCCAAGCGGTCCGCCGCGGGCTTCATCAATACACTATGGAACGGCGCGCTCACGTTCAACATCAGAGCCCGTTTGGCGCCGCGCAGCCTGGCCATCTCCACAGCCCTTGCCACGGCGGCGGCATGGCCCGCAATCACCACTTGGGCGGGGGCATTCAGATTCGCGACGGAGACCACTTCCCCCTGGGCTGCTTCGCGGCAGATTTCATCGGCGACCCGCAGATCAAGACCCAACAGGGCCGCCATTGATCCCTGCCCTACCGGCACAGCCTCCTGCATGTATTGGCCCCGCTTGTGCACCAACCGGACGGCATCTTCGAGTTGAATCGAACCGGCCGCCACCAATGCGGAATATTCGCCCAAGCTGTGCCCGGCAACAAAGTCCGGCCGCACTCCCTTTTCGCCCAGAACTTCTGCCGCCGCCACCGAAACCGCAAGGATCGCAGGTTGCGTATTTGCCGTCAACTGCAACTCCTCCGTAGGCCCCTCAAAGCAGAGCCGGGAAAGCGAAAACCCCAGGGCGTGGTCCGCCCGCTCAAAAACTTCTTTGGCAACGGGAAAGACCTCCGCCAATTCACGCCCCATGCCGGCGTACTGCGATCCTTGACCCGGAAACAGGAAAGCGATGGCGCCCAAATCTTGAAATCCGCCCTTATCTTTTTGGTTTGGGGTAGTGGTTCAGTTTGCTTAGGGGCCCGCGATATCTCTTTTGACTCGCCGCGGCGGGAGCGCCCGAAACTACTGAAAAATAGAGTTCGGCGGTCCCACGACGGAGGGTAAACCTCGATTGCCGCACCAGCAACGAAAATATCCCACTACCCGGATTGGTCTCGCGTGGAGTTCACGGAAGAATGGATTAATACTGCCCGGAGGCTATTACCATCGTACCAAAATCGACCCCCAGGTTACGCCTGCGCCAAACGCCGACATCAGGACCACGTCGCCTTTCTTGATACGGCCGCTTCGCACGCATTCGTCCAGGCAGATGGGGATCGAGGCTGAAGAAGTGTTGCCCACGCGGCTGATGTTGGAATATACCTTTTCCGGCGGCACACCCAGCCGCTCCCTCACGGCGTCTGTGATTCGCTGGTTTGCCTGGTGGGGGATAAACAGGTCAAGTTGTTCGGGACAAATTTTGCCTTGTTCAAGAACCCGCCTTGAAACTTCTTCCAGGCTTCGCACTGCAACCTTGAAGAGCTCGTTTCCACGCATTTTGATGTAGTGACCGCGATTTTTCACGGTCTCGCAAGAAGTCGGGTTCACCGTACCTCCGGCCGGAATAAAAAGCTGCTCGGCGAATTGTCCGTCCGTGTGCATTTCAGCGGCCAGGATTCCTGAAGGTGATTCAACCGGTCCTAGCACTGCCCCCGCCACGCCGTCGCCAAAGATCACGCAAGTGGCCCGGTCCTGATAGTCCAGGTAGCGGGAAAGCAACTCGGCGCCGATGACCAGCGCGTACTTCGCCCGGCCCGTGGTGATGAATTGTTCCGCCACGGTCACCCCAAAGATAAATCCCGAACAGGCTGCCGCCAAGTCAAACGAGCAGACGGGCCTCGCCCCCAAACCATTTTGGATAAAGGCCGCGGTGGAGGGCAGCGGCATGTCAGGCGAGATTGTGGAGCAGATGATCAGATCCAAATCGGTAGGTTTAAGCCCGGCCATATCCAAAGCTTTTCGCGCCGCCTTGATGGATAGACCGGAGGTTGTTTCGTTCGAAGCTGCCTGGCGTCTTTCTTTGATCCCGGTCCGTTCGGTGATCCATTGGTCGCTAGTCTCCACCATCTTTTCAAGATCCAGATTGGTGATCACCTTTTCCGGCAATGCCACGCCCGTTCCCATGATGCCCACTTGAGCCATGCTGCTCCTTCGCTTGAGTTTCGCTGGACCCTGCGGCTAAATCTGGTTCCCGGCCTTACCGGTGCTTTCTATGGCTCAGAAACCACGGCTCGCGCCGTCCGGGTAAGTTCCTGCTGGATCTTTTCGTTCACTCGCCCTTCAGCAAATTCCGCCGCCACGCGGATGGCATTCTTGATGGCGTTGGCGTTCGATCCGCCATGAGCGATCAGGCAGACGCCCCGCACACCCAGCAAGGGCGCGCCCCCGTACTCCGAATAGTCCACCCTCTTCTTGAATTCCTTAAAGGCTTTGCGGGAAAGGACATATCCTACCTTGGAACTAAGGGTTTTTGAAAGGGATTCCTTCAAGAGCGTGGCGATGGCCTCCACCAATCCTTCACTGATCTTCAAGCCGACGTTGCCAATGAACCCGTCGCAGACGATCACATCCACCCGACCGTTGTACAGATCCCGGCCCTCTACATTGCCTACAAAATTCATGGGCAGGCGCTTCAGGAGAGCAAACGTCTCACGCGTCAGTTCGTTCCCCTTGTGGTCTTCGCTACCAATCGAAAGCAAGCCAATGCGGGGGTGATCCTCACCGAAAATAACCCGGTAATAGATTTCCCCCATCACCGCAAACTGTTCCAGGTGGATGGGCTTGCAATCGACATTGGCGCCCACGTCCAGCATGACGGCGGCGCGCCCCTTGGATGTCGGAAATACCTGCGCCAGCCCCGGACGGTCAACCCCTTCCAGTGCACCCAGCACGATCTTGGCCGTGGTCATCACCGCGCCGGTGTTCCCGGCGCTAACCATGCCGTCCGCCTTACCCTCCCGCACCAGCCGGGCCGCAACACGGATCGAGGAATCCCGCTTACGCCGGAATGACTTGGCGGCGTGGTCCTCCATTGTCACCGATTCGCTGGCGTGCACCACCTCAATGGGCAGGTTCCCCGCTTTGCGCCGCTCCAGCTCCCGCTTCAGCACGTCATTTGGACCGACCAACAGGATTTGTGCCAAGCGGTCGCGGACAGCTTGAATGGCTCCGTCCACTTCCGGCAAAGGAGCCAAGTCCGTCCCCATCGCGTCAACGGCGATTCGTTGCATGGCGTCTTCGCAAAAGCCGCTCGAAATTATTTATCGAGGCAGGAAATCCGTCCAGAAACTCAAGCCGGCAAGCCCATCGGCTCGTTCAAAAGCGATTGTAACCCGTCATTTTGAGGCCGCAGCGCCTGGTGGAGCCCACGAAATAACTGGACAATGCCCACGCCTGCACGCGCCGGCATCTTACCGGCAAATGCCGCCGGGACGGCGGCGCAACACGGTCCACCCAATTTCTGGACACGATCTTGCCAAATCCATATGAGAGCAGTGAGGATTGCCCATCGTCGCAGACCACCCAGAAAACCGGATGGCAGGGTGATCCGGACGTTAAAGCCCGCGTATTGATCTGGAAAAATCCCGCAATTCGCCATTTCCTAAGGCGCTGGCCCGGCCTGCGGAGAAATCCCGGCTAGGTATTCTCTCCAGCCAGAACCACTTCCCGGCCACGGTAATAACCGCAATGAGGGCAGGCCTGGTGTGGAAGCTTCGATTCATGGCAGTGAGGGCACTCGGCAATGGCAGGATGGGCCAGCCGGTCATGGGCCCGGCGCCGGTTGCGCCTTGCCTTGGAATGTCTTCGTTTTGGGTTTGGCATCACTATCTCTCTTTTTGAATTCGCAGGCCCTGAGCAGCATCGTCAGCCTAGCCACCCCGGCTATCACTTCTACAGAGGTCGAGGTGAAAAACAAATTGTATCCCGTTCCGCGTCTTCCTCTCTGGGAAGATTAGCCGCAAACCGGCCTTCCGGTCCTCGAAAGGGAGTTCATGAATCATCCTGGTTGAATTTTACCCTTTAGGGTTTGGCCTCGGCATGAACACCGCAAACGGCGAATCGAGCCGGGAATCCTCGCACTGGCACGCGGCAAGATTGCGGTTTATACCACAAACCGGGCAGAGGCCCCGGCATTCACTCCCACAAAGCATCTTCATGGGCAGTGCCAGAATCACCTGCTCCCGGATCATGTCATCCAGGACCACTCCGTCACCCTCGTAAAATCCAATCCCCAGCTCATCATTCGAGATTTCAATCTCTTCATCCCGCGCAATCGAGGAAACGTGGCGGTAATAAAGGTCAAAATCGCACTCGACCGGAAATTCAAACTGCACCGCACAGCGGTCACACTCCGCTTCCAAGCGGGTCCTCAGTTGCCCGCGCACATGGATTTCCTCACCCACAAGCTCGGCAAGTGCCTTAATATCAAGCTTTTCGATTTGCCGGAAATCGCTACTCTGGTAGTCGAGCACCCCTGCCCCGAAGGTCTTTTCGACCCGGACCGGATGGAGCGCCAGTTCTTCTCGGGTAATGAGCACGGCGGAGAACCAGACCTACAATAGCTAGATTAAGGCGAGGCCGTCATTGTTGTCAAGGAAACCCCAGTGTTGATAGTGGTCCACTTTGCCGTAGCGGCGCTATCCCAAGCGCCGAAACTCTATAGGATCAATGGCGGCGGACACCGCCACTACAGCCCGCAAACTGACTCACTATCCCGATGTTTAGTATCATGCGCCTGCTGATGATTCGCAAAAATTCTACTACCTGCTTCATGCCCCTAGCGCCCTATGCCAATTGCCCGCCATCCACGAATAGCAAAGCGCCGTTGATGTAGTCTGCGTCCCGTGAGGCCAGAAAGGTAGCCGGACCCGCAATGTCCTCTGGAGTTCCAAGGCGTCCCAGCGGAATAAGGTTCTTATACTTCCTCATGAACTTCCGGTCTTTGAGAATGGGCGCAGTGAGGCGGGTTCGAATCAGGCCCGGCCCCACCGCATTTGAATTGATCCCATAATGTCCAAGCTCACGCGCCAGGGTCTTCGCCAGCAGATAAATTCCTGCCTTCGAAACGTTGTAGGGGGCAAGCTCCGCTTCCGCGTCCCAGGAGTTGGTTGAAGCCATGAACACCATCTTGCCCCGCCGCTGTTCAATCATGTGCGGCGCCACCGCCCGGGCCACCAAAAAAGCGCCTTTCAAATTAATATCCACGGTCCAGTCCCAAAGCTTCTCGTCCGTCTTGGTGAAAGGGACTGTCTTCCCCACGCCAGCGATATACATCAGGATGTCGATGTGGCCGTGCCAGCGCCGGGTCTGAGCCACCATCGCCTCCACCTGGCGCTTGTTTCGAACGTCACAATGGAAATTGCAAACTTGCCCGCCCTGTTCGGTAATCTCACGAGTGGTTCGAGCCATCATAGGACGGTCGATATCCGCGATGGCAACTGCTGCCCCTTCCATCGCCAGTCGCACTGCAATCGCCTTGCCGATACCTTGCGCGCCTCCCACCACCATCGCCACTTGATCCCGGAATCGATCCGGATTGCACTCAGAAACAGAGCCACCAGATGGTCGCATCAAATACCCCGCTTTCCTGTTGCCATTAAATTCTGGTCACCGCGACCACGATCAGGTAGCGCAGACCTGCGCCTTTCAGGTCTGCGGCTTGTCCACCAAACACGTTTGCACTGCTGTATTCTAGCGCCGTGTTTGCGGCTGCGTCGCCCATTTCTTTCCGATCACTCCCTTTTCGTCACCGCGCGCTGGCAGTGTTCCAGCGTCAACGAATACACTGGCCGGAGCGCCAGGGAACAATAACGGCAGTGTCGATTGACAATTGACCGGGTGAATATACCTTCGGGCCGAAAGCACGAATCTGACCGATGCCGCCCACCAACGGCCAGGAAAGCCGCAGACCTGAAAGCCACAGGTCTGCGCTACTTGCTCCCGAAATGGCCGTGCGACTGCCCAAGGTCTTCGGTGGCGGCGCCGAAAGCTGGTCTGTGCAACAGGCGCAGTACAACCTTGCCCATGTCCGCGGCGACCGAATCAAGCTCAAGCGGCTGGAATTCGCCTAGGCCAATTTCACAAAGGGTCCTTTGTGCAAGGACTGCCGAAGTGCTGTCCCGACAGCGTCGACGGGACTTTATGGATGAGTGGCCGCCGATCCTACTACGCGGGATTACTTCCGGATGGTGAACGATACACCCAGAATTGCATCGGCCAGCCGGACACGGTTTTACTGGGGCGCCCTGATGGTGTTGCCTTGAGCGCTTCGCGGGAGGATACGCCGAAATGGGTCTCCGCCAGTTCCTCAACAACTCACTTGCCACAGCCCGCAGCGCTTTGCTTGCTATCGAATGAGGCGAAAGAGCGCCAATGGCCAGCGGACGCCGCGTTTTATTCTGTCAGACTGCGAAGGCGAGGCTGTTCTTTCCTCATCCCTGTGCTAACATCCACGTGGAGGCGAACTTATGAGCGGGGTTTCGAGCCTGAACGTGCCTGAAGCACTCAAGGAGAGGATCGAACGGGCCGCGCGCGAGCGGAAAGAGAATCCTTCGTCCTTAATTGCCAGTGCCCTGGATCTGTTGCTCGAGGCAGAAGACCTTCAAGTGGAAGAGGCCCGGCGGCGACTGGCCTCGCGCGTGGGGAAAACCATTCGCAACGAGCCCGTCATGTCGTGGCTCGACACGTGGGGCGTAGGCCGCGAGGTTCCCCCGCCCGAATGCGAATAGAATGGGACCCGTGCGCTGTCCGCGACCTGGAGGAGATCCGCGCGTTCATCGCGCCAGACAAACCCGGTGCTGCAGCTCGTGTGGCTGAACAAATCAAGACCTCCGTCCTGCGCCTGAGCGAATTCCCTCTCATGGGGCGGCAGACCAGAGAACCCAATATTCGGATACTGCCGGTCACCACAACTCCATACGTCGTCTATTATCACGTTCTGCCGGGAGCCATCGAAGTCTTGGCCGTCTTCCATGGTGCCCGACGGCGATTTTCCGAATAGGCATAAACCCTGGTCCACATTACGGGCCTAGCGTGTGGCTGCGACTGTCGTGAGCTCGGCGGCGACATGACAAAACAATGTCGCCGCCACCCGCGGGTTACTTTGGCAATAAGGTCGGGGGGTTGTATGCGTCTAGCTGCCAACCCTCGTCATAGCGCATGTAGGCGATAATTCCTGGTATTTCCAATTCTGCAATCTTGGAGATTTGCAGTAAGGTTCGATGGATGTGAGCACGTAGTATCTCAAGCCCGGCAAAATAGAGTTCTCGGTTTCCAAAACCTCGCTCCGTTCGAAGCCGTTGCTCAAAGGTCAAGAATTGGCGGATAGATTCCCGAATAGAATCCAGAAGTACGTAGATTGCACCATCCGTCTTGGTAGATAGTTCGACTTGCTTATCAACAGTGATTTGTCGAATTTCCTGAAGTGAGCGAAGCGCTTGGTCAATGCAGTTGTCACAACACTCGAAGGCATTTAGCACGCGGCTGTCAGCAAGACGAATTACAACCTCACGTGCAACGGTTCGCTCGCGGTCATCTTTCCTGACCGAGACGGAGACGAACGGCAGGCTAATACTGATACCGTCTATGGACACGGGGAGACTACGCAGACGTTTCACAAGGTCGCTTATTTCGAACCTGAATGGCGGCTTGAACTGGCGACGCGACATGCGGCGAGTATAGCCGAAGGGAAACGAGGAGACAATCCCGCCTGTCAGCCGCGTGTCACAATTCCTGTCTCTTATACACATCTGACGCTGCCGACGATCTTACGCGTGT
>CALCEB010000289.1 GCA_937900045.1 uncultured Acidobacteriota bacterium | reverse complement strand
GTAGTTGTTGGTGACGATCGCCTGATCGGCGACCACAAGCCGTACGTCGCCTAAACCCTGCTGCGTCAAGAGATGTGCAATGGCGTCAAGGACTTTAGGAGCTTCGTCGGGATCTATGCGTGGTCCTTCATGAGGGTAACAATCGGTTTCATTAAATGGGCTGAAGTATTGGAAGTCAACGTGTGCCACGGTCCGGGCATAAACCGCCATCGAAACTACCTCTTTGGCAAAGGCTCGATACATCGCCGGGCTGAGGTGCATCTGCTGATCAGGTGGCAGATTCTCATTGCACGCCCTGCCCGGAGGCGGTTGCAGCTTGGAAGAAGTCATCCAGACGGGCGGTTCGCCCATCAGCCCGATGACAGGCTGGATACCCCGTGCGTTCAGGAAGCGCAGGGCTTTCCACGTCGCTTCAAAAACCGGATTGGAGTAGCGGTTGTCGTAGTACTCCCAATTCCAATCATTTGGACCGTTATTCGGGTTCGTCTGCTCCCAATTACTAAAAACGAAGTAGGGCACCACACGAAACATCGTTACGCCTTCATCCTTCATCAACATCTCGAACATATGCTTCATGTCCGGCCGAAAATAGGGGCCGGTGAAATTTGCGCCGAATCCTTGTATGGTCTGGAATGTGTGGGTGGGGTCAATCGTGATATGTGCCGAGGATCCGCCAGCCTGTGCATAAAGAGGCGAGGCAATCAACAGCTTCAAGCTCAAGAGGGTTGCCACAACGTATCTGCCAAGCATATAATCAGCCTCCGATAGCCCTTTTGATACACCCTTGCACGATCCGTCCTAAAGTGTGTTGGTCCGTGTCTTGGTCATAGGATTCTGACATTTTCTGCGTTTAGCGCCTGTATTTATGCCTCTCAGAAGGCAATCTCAAAAGCGTCCAACTTGGATGGGATGACCTGCCTACTGCCAGCTTTCTGCTTGGTTCCGGCTGGCCGGGTAAGGGCCAACGTGTATGGACTTTCAATAGTTAAATGGGTGTCCGCCGACGTTGCGCACTTCCGGCCGCAATCAGATCATCGCGATCAATAGTCAAAGGCAGTTCATCCAGTCCGAAAGTCGTCATTCGCCCCAATTCATCACCAGTAGAACTTCAGGGCAAACTCCATTGCCCTGGGGTCTGTCTGGACGTTCGTGATTCGGCCGATCCGACAGCCGGCCTGGTGAACCAAATCTGTCTGGCCATTTGGAAGCGGTGGCAGGCTGAAGTTTGTGTCGGGCATGTCCAGGTTCTGGTGATTGACGGCATTAAGTACATCCCAACGGTGCGTCACCTTTCCAAAAGTCCGGCGAGCGCACATTCGAAAGTTGCGGACCCATGGTTCCGAAAAGCCATGTACGCGGATAGGCCGGCGCATAGTTGTCCCGGATACTTTAATCACTCCCGAACGCTCTGCAGTACATAAGCGGCCAAGTCGTTTATGTACTGCAGATTATGGTTGGCCGACTTTCGGCTGTGAACGCTCTGCAGTAACTCGACGCGTAAGTCATTTAGATTCAGCATTCGCTCTCCTCTGGCGACGCGTCGAGTTTCTGCCAATTTTGGGCAGCCGAAAGGCTGTGAACGCTCAGAAGAAAAACTTCAGGGCCAACTGCCCGATGCGAGCCGGTTGCGCCCCGGTCACAAGCCCGAACGTTCCGCTGTTGATGTTGCCGTTCGGCGTCATGAACTGAGCATGATTGAAGGCATTGAAGAACTCAGCCCGAAACTCCAGGCTCTTGGACTCCGTCAGTTGAATGTCTTTTAGCAAACCTATATCGAAATTGTTCTCCCCCGGACCGTGAAAGAACCGCCGGTTGGCAGTGCCGAACTGGCCAAGTTGCTCAGGAGAAAAGAGCGACGTGTTGAAATAAGGAAGCCCTGTACGAGGATTCGTAAAGTGGAGGTTTCCAGGAGTGTAATTGGGCACATCCACTCCGCCCCCAATGCCGGAACTGCCTGTTCCCAGCAGAGAATTATCGTTCTGCTCGTTCAATGTCACCGGAAATCCGGTGGCAAAGCGAGTTATCCCCGAGACTCTCCATCCGCTGGCGAGCCTGTTGTGCCCGAACAATTTGTCAAAAGGCAGAGTATAGGAGTAGCTGGCCACGAAATTATGCGTCAAATCGAATGCGGAAAGCGCCTCAGTGAGATTGTAATTGAAAGGATAGACTTGGTCACCCAGTCCCGAGGCGTTATCCATGGACTTGCTATAAGTGTAGCTTGCGAGGAATTCCATGCGCCCGGACGTGTGCCGCACCGTCGCTTCGAATGCATTGTAGTTGGAGTTCCCCATCGTGTCGTAGTATGCGTTGCTGGCGAAGAGCGGACCGAACGGCGCGCGGGTGCCATTAATGACCCCTCCCGTAATGGGGTAGTAGACGCCATTTTCCCCGAAAGGTCCGCAGGTCGGCGTTCCCGGCATTACTTCACTGAGCTGGCTGACGCTGAGGCAAAGGGCCGGATTGCCTGGGTTCGCCTCGAGACCGGTGAGCAATCTGTGCCCTTGCGCCCCGTCATAGCCTAACGTAACCAGCGTATTGGAGCCGAACTGACGCTGCACAGTGAGCGAGTAATCCTCGGTGTAAGGAAGCTGGTCGCCCCCGTATACGACTGGGTTACTCGAAATCGGTTCAAACTGCGCCCAGTTGACGTTGTTGTTGGGATGCAATGGCGACGGCGGAGGCGGAAAAACCACAGGAAATCGCTGGCCTTCGCTATGGCCTGTGCCGCGATCAACGTAAGGCGTTGCGAAAAGTGGAGGAACCGGACTGACGTAGTATAGACCAAAAGGATAATCCGTCTCTATTTGAAGGCTGAGGTCCTCGATCGCGGTATAGAATAGGCCGTAGCCGGCCCTGATGCTGGTCTTGCCGGGTCCGCCTGTTATTCTCTTGAGGATCCCGCTACTCGCGGCGGGTGAATAAGCCAGCCCAAACCGAGGAGCAAAGTTGTGATAGCCGGTGGGGGCAATGGTACTTGGAACCCCTAGGTCGCCTGGAAATGCCAAACCTTTGGGAGCTCCAGGAAACACGATGGATTGCTCCCCGGGAATCATAGCGTTAACTTCATTTCTAGGACTGTACCAGAACTGACTGACGTCCCATCGTAAACCGTAGTTGAGGGTGAGATCCGGACGCGCACGCCAGCTATCCTGACCGTACAACCCGAGGTAGTGGGAGCGATTGGGGAAAACATTTGGAGCTCCTTGAGCAAAGAATGTCGGCGCCCCAATCAGAAAGTCGGCGAAATCATTGCCTGTCTCGTTACCGGTAAACCCAAAATTCCCGTTGCTTGTCAAGTCGGGCCAAAGAAGGCCCGATTGGTCGTAGTGGGAGTCTCCGCCAAATGTTAATGTATGCGTGCCGATGACCTTAGTGTAATTATCTTGCAGTTGGAATATATTGTCGATCTGCCTTGTGGTGTTCGCACTGACGCCAAATGAAAACTCATTAAGACCTATAGGGGGGACGCCTTGGTACTGTGGGTCTCCTGCGCCGATGCCCAGCGTGTTAAATCCCTCGACAAAGCCCAGTGAGCTTAGTGTCGGACCTACTCCTTGCCCAGTAATGGGTTTATCTTGGTAGATGGCGTTCCGCATGAAACTCATGCGAAACTCGTTCAGCGACGAGGGGCCGAAGGACTTCGTGTCACTCAGCTCGAGCAGTTGAGCACGCCCCGCATTCTGGTCTGAAAATCCGGGAAGGCTGGAAGTGGCATACGGTTGCACTAACGTGAAATCATCCACCATGTAATAGGCGGAAAGCATTCCCCAACGCGTGTTCTCGTCGTACCGGACACCTCCCTTGCCGTCTCGCAAGGTCTCGTTGTACGCGGAGGTAGTAAAAAACGGGCCCGAATTTGGCAAGGGTATGTATTGCAGGAGGTGGCGCGTCGGAGCCGAGAATGCGGACTGGGGTATGATCGCGTTGGGAAAGACACATTGGGCGGAACTGCTACATCCAGGGACGTAGTAATTCTCACCGGCAGCCACCGGATAGCCAAGCTCCCGCGAAAGCGTATTCGCCCAAGACGAGCCGCCAACCGTTCCAGTTAATTGCTGCGCTTCGGCGCTCAAGTTGCCGGCTCGCTCAGCCGCCGAAGGCACCAGTATGTCGCCAGTATCCTGGCCTATAATATTATGGGTTCCCTGATAGTCCACAAAGAAAAACGCCTTGTTATGCCGGATCGGCCCGCCCAGCGTACCTCCGAACTGGTTCTGCTTGAATGAACCTCGGGTCGGGGAGTAAAAGTTGCGGGAATCCAAGGCATCATTTCGAAGAAACTCGAAGACATCCCCGTGGAATTGGTTGGTTCCGGACTTCGTAACGACCATAATCTGACCGCCGCTATAGTTCCCATACTCGGCGTTAAAGTTGCTCGTCAGAATGCGAAACTCCGCAATCGAGTCGAGGTTAGGGA
>CALCEB010000288.1 GCA_937900045.1 uncultured Acidobacteriota bacterium | reverse complement strand
TCAAGTGGCGGGGCTTGGAAGGATCCGGTTCGATCTTTTTGCGGAGCCGGTTCATAAACACCCGGAGGTATTCCAGCTCTTCGCCGTAGTCAGGACCCCAAACTGCCTGCAGCAGCTCACGATGAGAGATGGTTTTGCCGGGGCGGGACACGAGATAGGAAAGCAGGGAAAATTCTTTGGGCGTCAGCCGCCAACTCCGGCCTCGAAGGGTGACCTGGCGGGAAGCCAGATCGATTTCGCCTCCGGAAATGCGGATATGTTCCGCAGCGGTGTTCTCTGGAGCAGGAGCGCGGCGCAGCGCCGCGCGGATCCGGGCGAGAAGCTCCGGCATCCCAAATGGCTTGGTCACGTAGTCGTCAGCGCCTGCGTCCAAAGCGGCGACTTTATCCTTTTCCGTATTGCGCACGGTGAGCATGATGATGGCGATATCCGTGGATGCGCGAATTGCTTGGCATGCTTCAGTGCCTCCCATTCCGGGCATATTCACGTCGAGCAGTACCAGATCAAAGGGCTCCGTGCGCAGTTTTTCAATCGCCTCTTCGCCGGCGCGGGCGTCACTCACCTCATATCCGCCTGAAACCAGCGTAGCTCGCATGACCCGGCGGATTTGAGGATCATCATCGACAACCAAAATGCGGCCTGCGCTCATCGAACGGTCTTCTCCACCGCCAGGGGCAGAAACATGGAAAAGTCTGAGCCGCCTCCTGGATTATCTTTAACTATGATCTCCCCGCCGTGGGCCTTAACAATTTCCTGCGCGATCGTCAGGCCCATACCGGAACCGCCGCCGCTGTCCCGGTTGCGATTTCCCCGGTAGAATTTTTCAAAGACTTTCTGCCGTTCCTCCTCTGCAATACCCGGCCCGCGGTCAAGAACACTCAGCACCAGGCGGCCACGCGCCGCTTGAACCTTCACCGTAATCTCCGCGGAAGGAGGCGAGTATTTCAGGGCGTTATCCAGGATTTGCAATAGCGCCAATTCCACCAGTTCAATATCGAGGTCAGCCGGCGGTAAGTCCCCGGCAAATTCGGTCTTGATACTTCTCCCTTCGGTTAAGGGCCGGAGTTGGCTGAGCGTCTCTTCCACTAGCGCTGGCATGGAAGTTACCGTCCTATTCAATTTCAACTGGCCGCCCTCGATACGCGCCATCTGGAGGGCCTCTGTCACGAGCCTTGCCATCCGGTCTGCTTCTTCGTCGATGATGGTTATCAATTCTTGTTTCTCATCGGGCAGGCGTACGCCGGAGGAAAGGAGGGAAGTGCTCGCCGCCTTGATGGAGGTCAAAGGGGTTTTGAATTCGTGGGCGATGGCGTCGAGCAACGTGGATTTCAACTCCTGGCTCTGGCGAGCCGCTTCGGCGCGATTGGCCGCCTCCTGGCTCCGTGCCTTCTCCAATCCAACTGCTACTAAGTTCGAAAGGGATTGCAAAGCAGTATCGGAAAGCGAAGATCCCCGGAGGGCCATGCTGCCAATCGGTTGACCACCCAATTGAATTGCCATGACGGTCAACTGCAGGGCTTCATCCACGAAAAGAGTGCCTTGAAGCGCTGCCTCTCTCAGCTTCTCATTCACATCGGGCATATCTTCAGGGCCAGACTGGTAAACCGCGCCCGCGCTTCGGTCGTAAAGCACAAAGGCAGAAAACCCAAAGATTCGGGCGATTTGATGGGTAATACTCCGGGCAGGCGGCTGTGCAGTATCGATCAGGAGAATGGCGCGGCCCAGTGTATAGAGCTTTTCCATCTCTATTTGCTGGATCTGTGTTTCCCCGGCTTGGCGTTTAGCGCGGTCAGAAAGTTGGCTCGCCGTGATGGAAACGAAGAGAAACGCAAAGAGCGCAACCCAATTCTGCGGGTCCGAGATCGTAAATGTCCGGATAGGCGGAAGGAAATAGTAATTAAAAAAAAGCAT
The DNA here is from genome assembly GCA_937900045.1 of uncultured Acidobacteriota bacterium. Lineage (GTDB taxonomy): Bacteria > Acidobacteriota > Terriglobia > UBA7540 > UBA7540 > CALCEB01. The sequence goes on along the minus strand of CALCEB010000288.1, from coordinate 8,245 downwards.
AGCTGCAATCGAAGCAGCAATGGCTTCCACTAACCCCCAAGCTGCGGCGATGGCAAGCACGCAGAGAAGGTAGCCGAAGCCGGCAGTGGTCTCATTAACTCGCAAAACTCTGAAACAAGCCACCGTCGTCAGGCTGATCAGCACCAGCGAACTAAGGAGCCGAAGGCTGAGAGTGGCCAACCGAAACTGGCGGAGTTGGAGGAAGGGACTCATCGGGCTTTGCGGTCGATCTGTATCGTTTGGACCGCTCTTTACTCAAGGTAGCACCTTTTCGCCCCTGCGATGGATTTCTGATGCAGATGGGAACAAGAAGCCATTCTAGTTCTGACCCGTTAACTGAATAGATTTCATGCAACGTCATGGTCTACCCTTGGGCTTTGGATACGGAAATCCCGCTGACACGATATCCCGTGTCGACATCTGAAGCTGCTGGTATATACTTCGTTTTGCTATTTGCAAGGGAATATGTTTTCCACTTTAATGGGAAAAGCTTTTCCTTTTTGCCTGGACTATTTCCAGGGTCGATCGTGCTACCTGATTCTAAAAAAATAAGTTAGCGATCAGCGACAACATGGTGGTATAATTGCTAGTAACTTTCGATGGGTACGTGTGAATAACCCTTCGAAACCACATGGTTATTTGTGTGATAGCAACAAAGACGAGCGAAGCGATGCGGGGGCATCGTTTCCTCTAAATAGTGGCAAGTGAAGGGTCCCCCCAATCTCCGGTTTGCTATTGGAAGAGGAAGAGGAGGACGGGCAAAATGAAAGCACTTAAGGTTGTGGGAATCTGTTTGCTGATGGTTTTGTTCGCGTGGGCCACAAGCGCCCAAAGCGCGTTCGCAGGCGAGATTGATTGTTCACTCTCCGGTGGAATGTGCGGAGCAATCGATTTTGGTTCTCAGGTTAACTCGTTGGGTTCTCCCGTAACAGGAGCTCCCGGATGGACGGGTTCGGTTACCAGCACTGTTTACTTCAATTCCGGCGACGGGCTCTTTACGTACGTTTATAGCTTCGCTCTTAACACCCAGGTCGGTGGACCCCCGGATAGCTTTTCGACTTTCAACAATCAGTTACAAGAGCTTTTCGGGTCTACATTGGATTTTGGATTGGTCACCAATCTCACGAGTTCGGGTGTAACGCTGGGCCCTCCGGGGTTCTCTTTTGATGTGTATAACAGCCATACTTTGCAGGTAGGAGCTGTTTCCGGCCTATCACTCACGAATCCAGATTTCACCTTTTATGCCCAATCCGACCTTGCGCCAGGACCCGGAACTTTTGACGGGTTTGACGGTGGTGTCGGGTCCGGCAATTCGCTGGATCCAACGGTTCCGGAGCCGGCTTCCGTTGCCTTGTTCGGCACTGGTTTGCTTTTGATGGCTGGTTTGCTTCAGCGCAAATTCGCGTCGAACGTTTAACTGGATTTCTTAACGGCCATTTAGGTCAGGATTGAAATCCCCTAAGGATATATGGAGGGGGATCAGATTAGCAAGGAATTGACCGGGATTACAGGCTAATCGCTTGGACTTCCCGTCTAGGCTTCACATAACGCTTCTTTAAATTCAAACCGGCGAGGCTCCTCCTGTGGGCTCCGCCGGTTTTTCATTTTTGGCGCCATCGACTTCCCATCAGCATGCTCTCATCGACCCCAAGCATTCATTGTTTCACACGTGATTCGTGACAAACGGGTATAAGATGTTTGAAGAAAATGAAAGGTCCAGGGATGGCGACCGCAACGACGACGAAAACAGGGATCGAGATTCCGCCAAGGCTTGACGATTCTGGCCGGAGCGGGAGCGGCGGGCCTGGAGACAAGGGTTTTGGCGGGGGAGATCCGTATGAGCCATTGGGGTGGTCCGTGCCTCCGGGTGCTTACCGCACCGGCATGTGGGTGGCGATGGTCTCCATCGTTATGTTTTTCGGAGGGCTGAGCAGTGCATTGATTGTCCGGAAGAGCGCCTCGCCCGGCTGGGTTCATTTTGAGTTGCCCTGGATTCTTTATGGCAATACCATCGTCCTTATCTTAAGCAGCCTGACCTTCGAATTTTCCCGGCAGGGATTGAGTGCGGGCCTCGCCCGGCGCTTCAAGATTTGGCTATTCATTACTCTGGTCCTTGGCCTGATCTTCATCGCCGGACAGCTTATGGTCTGGAAGGAGCTTCAAGTCAAAGGCGTCTACCTGGACTTGAATCCGAGCGGGTCATTTTTCTACACGCTCACCGCCGCCCACGGATTGCACTTGCTCGGGGGCCTCATCGCTTTGGTTTATCTGGTTTCGCAAGCAAAGTATATTGCCTTGGGAATCAAGCGGCGCACTGCATTCGACGTCACGGCTATTTACTGGCATTTCATGGATTGTCTCTGGATTTGCCTGTTCATCCTGCTCGTTTGGAAATTCTAGCCCTTTGGGAATGAAGGGTCTCACGCATGGAGGCGGGAATGGGCATGGAGATTTTCCCAACAACGAAATCGTGAGCGCGATCACCGAAGGCGCTTGCGGAAATTGGGGAATGTTTTGGCTTCTTTTCAGGGCGAATTTTTCAGCCGGCCCTAGTGCTGCGGCAAAGAAGACTGGTGGTACAATAGCCCACTAGCGTTCAAGTGGTCGTGCTTGCACCAGACCCAGGTGGTTTTGTGTTGCCGGAGGTTTAATCCTCGATTCTCCCGGCGGTGAAGCTATGCACGGCGCCTTTGCTGTTTGGGCACAAGACTTATGATCAGCGTTCAGGGAGTATGCGGTATCTTGACCACGACGAAATTGGACAGGTCACAACGGGACAAATGGATTTTGAAGCTGAGTGATTATTGGACGCTGACCAAGCCTGAAGTTAACTTTCTAGTTCTGGTCAGCAGCTTGGTGGGCTTTTACCTGGGTTCAACCGGAGCTTTCCACTTCGCTGTGCTTTTGTCTACGCTTTTCGGAATTCTGCTGGTTGCAAGTGGCACCGGAACTCTGAATCAATACATGGAAAGGTCGTTTGACGCCCAAATGCGCCGGACGGCCCGCCGGCCTATCCCGGCCGGGAGAATCAGTCCCAATGAGGCGCTGATTTTCGGTCTGTTGCTGGCCACCTGCGGAGGCCTTTTTTTGGCTTTGGCGGTAAATCTCCTGGCCAGCGTCCTTGCCCTATTTACACTTGGAAGCTACCTAATTATCTATACGCCCCTCAAGCGGCGTACTCCGATTTGTACGTGGGTCGGAGCAATCCCAGGGGCGATGCCCCCGCTCATCGGCTGGGCGGCGGCTCGTGGCCATCTAGGTCTGGGCGCGTGGGTGCTCTACGCCATGCTTTTTCTGTGGCAGTTCCCACACTTCATGGCGATTGCCTGGATGTATCGTGAGGATTACTCGCGCGCCGGTTACCAGATGCTTCCTCTCAGTGACCGCACGGGACGGGCGATGGCGATTCAAGTTCTTGCCTTTTCTTTATTGCTCATCCCCGTCAGCCTCATCCCAAGCCTTTTGGGACAAGCGGGCGTGATTTACCTATTGGGAGCTTTGATCCTGGGAGGTGGCTTGTTTTATTACGGAGTCCGGCTGGCGTTCGAGCGTTCCAATTCGCTGGCCCGGCAGCTCCTGATGGCTTCGGTTATCTATCTTCCCATGGTTTTTACGCTGTTGATGCTCGATAAGGCCTCCGTCTGACCTCGGCTACACGCGCTGTTTTCTCCCCGGGCCCCCATGATTCCTCTTTCTGACTTTCCCGCTCTCGACGCAAGCCTGAATGCGGCCAGCGCGATCCTGCTGGCCGCCGGCTTCCTCTTCATTCGCGGCCGCAAAGTGCAGGCTCACAAAGCGTGCATGCTCTCCGCGTTCTGCACCTCCAGCGTGTTCCTGGCTTGCTACCTCTGGTATCACGCCCATCACGGCATCACCCACTTCGCTCATCACGGCGTCATCCGATGGTTTTACCTCACCCTTCTCACAACCCATTCCGCTTTGGCTGCCGTCATTGTTCCTCTCGTCCTCATCACCCTTTACCGTGCCTTCCGAAAGAGGTTCGAACTGCACCGGCGCATCGCCCGCTGGACGCTGCCCTTGTGGTTCTATGTCTCCGTGACGGGGGTCGTAGTGTACTGGATGCTCTACCGGCTGTACCCGGTCCGATAGTTTAAGGTGCGGTTTGCCATCGTCTATCCGCGTCAGCCCGGCAATGTGGCTGTCACTCAGTGTTGTGATCTGGGTCACAGTGGATGAAGGGGCGGGTCCGCTATAATGGCGATTCAGGAGGTGTTTGCTGATGTCCACTATCCGAACGAAATTTTGGTTAAGAGGGGTCTTATTGGTTATATTGACTTTAGCCGCGCAAAGCGCTTATGGGGTCCCGAGCTTTGCGCGCCAGACTGGGCTGGCGTGTAGTTCCTGTCACACGATTCCCCCGGAATTGACACCCCTGGGCCGCATCTTCAAGCTCAACGGGTACACCATGACCGGGATCAGGACGATAACTTCGAAGAGTGGAACCACCAAGGCCGGCCTGAATTTGAATTCCTGGCTGCCGCTTTCGGCCTTTTTCCAAGTCTCAGACACGGCCGCCAACAAACCCCAACCTGGAACTCAGAATGGCAGTTTTGAGTTCCCCCAGGCCGTGAGTCTTTTCGTGGCGGGCGCATTTTCCACACATACCGGCGGCTTCGTGCAGTTCACTTACACCGGGCAAGCCAACCACTTCGGTTGGGACAATACCGACATCCGTTATGCCAACAGCACCAATTTGGGCGGAAAGAGCCTGGTGTACGGAGTAACGCTGAATAATAATCCTACCGTCGAGGATCTTTGGAACGATACACCGGCCTTTGGCTTCCCGTGGGTGGGGCCGGACAGTGTGGTGAGGCCCATCGCCGCATCGCTGATTGACGGGACGTTGGCGCAAGACGTGGCGGGGCTGGGCGGCTACGCCATGTGGGATAATCACTTGTACGGGGCAGCCACCATTTATCGCTCCGACCATCTTGGCGGTCCGCAGCCCAATCCCGGAACAGGTTTCGCGTTTAACATCCAGGGGGTAGCGCCTTACTGGCGATTGGCGTGGCAGCAAACATTAGGAAACAATTACCTGGAAGTTGGTACCTACGGCATGCACGCACGGAGCACGCCGAACGCCGTGGCTGGGCTCGAGGACTCATACACTGACGTGGCGGCCGACCTGCAATACGAGCGCATCTTTCCGAAGGTGAGCAACGACCTGCTGACAGTTCACAGCACCTACATTCATGAGAATTCAGATCTAAATGCGGCATTCGCTGCGGCCGGCGCCAGCTTCATCCCCCATCATTTGAACACATGGCGAGCCGACGGGACCTGGCATTTTGGAAACAAGTACGGAGCGACTTTGGGCACTTTCGATACGACAGGCACCACCGACCCGCTCCTCTTCGCCTTGGCTCCCGTCACCGGCAGCGCGGACGGCAATCCGCAGACGAGTGGTTACATCGTGCAATTTGCCTATTGGCCGGCGCAGAACATAACGCTGACTTTGCAGTACAAAGGGTACTGGAGATTCAACGGTTTCCAAACCAACTACGACGGGGCCGGGCGCAATGCGTCGAATAACAATGCGGTGTATGCTCTGGTGTGGCTGAATTTTTAGCGGCGCCGCGTCCCGCGCCAGGGCCTGGATTTGACCGGGCATCCAGCGCTGATCTGCAAACTGAATTGGGAGGATTCAAGAATGAACCGAAACAAAACCGTATGGCTCATGGGCCTTGGCGTTGTCCTCATCCTTGCTGCTTGTTGGCCGCAGATGGCCGCCATTCCACCAAAAGCCGCGGTCGCTGCCGCCGGTGTACCTCAAGCGGGCGCAAGCACCGGCACGGTTTCTGGCAAGATCTCCTTCGAAGGAGCCAGGCCTAAACTGGCGCAAATCGACATGAGTAAGGATCCAGTCTGCGCTGCGGCCGTCAGTGATCCCGGCTACGTTGAGGACGGCAAGGTTAACCCCAACGGGACGCTCCCCAATGTTTTTGTCTTCGTCAAAGCAGGGCTCGAAAAATCCAGCTTCCGGCCTCCATCGAGGCCGGTAACTCTGGACCAACGTGGGTGTACGTACTACCCTCATGTTCTGGGAATTATGGTAGGTCAGCCCCTGCGTATCCTCAATAGCGATCCCACCACGCACAATACTCATTTGACGCCGAAATACAACCGCGACTGGAACCGCTCCCAGCCACCCGGCGGCGCTCCTTTGGTTCACAAATTCATGCACCCGGAAATTATGATTCCGGTTCACTGCAATCTGCATCCCTGGATGAGAGCTTACGTCGGTGTTACCACCAATCCCTCTTATGCCGTCACACAATCACAAGGCACGTTTACTCTCAAAGGCCTGCCACCGGGTGAGTATACGATTGAAGCTTGGACGGCCACCTTCGGCACACAGGAGAAAAAGGTTACAGTTCAACCCGGACGTTCAACTCAGTTGGATTTCACTTTTAAGGCCCATTGATCCTTACGGCTGGGATTCGCATGGGCGCTTCTCAGCCGCGGATAGAGCATACGCGCGCTGGATTGGCTTTCGGCGGCTTCCTGCCAGACCTTGTACCCGCCGGGCGTCAATCCCGCCCTTTCGTTCTCCTTGCTGAGAAATCCCGGCTATTCCTGGGTACACCACGCAAGCAATTGAAAAGATTGGGGTGAGCGACGGGATTCGAACCCGCGACGTCCAGATCCACAGTCTGGCGCTCTACCAAGCTGAGCTACGCTCACCACAATGGCTTGAAACAGGAGGGAAACGGCACAATCTCACTTCTACCATGAAGCATCGAACCCGGTCAATCTGTTGGTAGTCGTGCACTTTGGTGTAGTGGCGCTCCGCGTCTCCTTTACCCTGCGCGAGGGGAAGCGCCGGAAAATGTTGAGGAGTAAAGTTCGGCGGTCGCAGGCCACCGTCACAGTGACAATCTGCGAGGCCGTTTCGCTGGTTCTTACCTCACTCATCATCGCTCTTAACGGGAATCTCCTGCAGTTTGGTCGGCCGCTGGCAGCACACGCAACGTCCTGGTTCTACGGCAATGATGTTGCAGACATCGCAATAATAGCGAATCCTATAAAGCTTTCCATCGCGCACCGTGAAAATCTTTCGAACCTGGAAAGACCCATCCGGCTGGACGGTTCCTACCAGCCGCAGCTCTCTGTTCAGCAGTCGTTTATCCTCCAACGTGTGGAGAAGGTAATCAGATTGTCCTGCCAATTGGTAATCGTGCTGGGTGGTCTTTAGCACCGGACCTTTGCCGGGGATCGATAGCAGGATTCCCTGAATCTTGATGACATCCTCTTGGGAGACTTGGGCGGCAGATACAGCTTGAGCAGACATTGAGGCAAACGATAGGCTCAACGCCAGACATACCCCGGCCAGCAGTTTTGGAGTTCTTCCACCCTGCTGCATTGCCGGTTGCACGTTAATCATCTCCATCCGGGACTGTCCCATTCTTTGGGGGTCCATCTGCCGAATCGTACTCAACAATAAAAGAGTTCGAACCTGTCCAATGGGTAAAATTTGCCGGCAACGCCGACTTGAAGTCTGCAACCTGCGGGTCAAATCAGGCGGCAAAACCCCACAAAGAATCCACATTCGACCCCCTCAGTCCAGCAGCACCCCGTTAGCCTTGATATTGGCCAACCAGGACGACCGCAAATGGAAGCTGAGCGGGTTGCCCGTTGGTATCGAGCTTTACCTGAAGAGTCCAATTGCCCTGGTCGTCCGCCACCGCCGCCGGGAAGGTTGCGGTGGCGGATTGGCTTGCAGGATCGAGCATCAAAATTGCCGGGTGCCCGGTACCGGCGGTTTGGCGGCTGAGCTTGATGAGAGCGTCAAACGCCAGATTCTGGTCAAGTTGAGTATCCGCGGCGACGGGGCTCATTAAAAGAAAATCGCGGTAAGTGCTCACGCCCATATGGTTCCCGTCCTGGGGGATTTCCGCATAGCGTAGCGTGTAGTAGCCTGTTTTAATGGCTTGGCCGCGATAGTCTGTGGTTTTCTGCGGAAAGTGGACAAGTCCTACGAATTCGCCGACAGAAAGGCCGCCATAGATCACATCCGGCGAAGAGGATGCGCTTTTCGTGACCGGAACGCCCTTGCGGAACCAAACCTCGGCCATTGATGTCCCTGAAGCATTCTGGAAACTTTCGCCCTGGGGCTGCAGCGCGCTCAGGACCGCCTGGGGAACATCCGAAGAGCTTGGCAGGTTTGCTGGAGCGACCTTGTAGCTGTCTCTTATACACATCTGACGCTGCCGACGATCTTACG
>CALCEB010000287.1 GCA_937900045.1 uncultured Acidobacteriota bacterium | reverse complement strand
CACCCCCCCACCGAAGCTGAGCAGCACGGTCTCCTTGCCGGTCGGATCCAGCTTGAACACCGTTCCGTAGCCGGAAGCGCCGCCGCCGAAGGTGGTACCGTAAAGGTTGCCCGCCGCGTCCTGGATCAAACCCGCGAAGGGGCCGTCCCCGTCCGTCCCCCCGGTGAAGCTGTACAGCACGGTCTCCATCCCGGTCGGATCCACCTTGAACAACGTTCCGTAGCCCGAAACGCCACCGTAGGAAGTAGTGCCATAGAGGTTGCCTGCCGCATCCCGGAACAGACCGCCGATAGGAGTTGCCCCGTCTGGCGCTCCTGTGAAGCTGTGCAGCACCATCTCGTGGTTGGTCATATCCAGCATGAACACCGCTCCGTAGCCCGAAACGCCACCGTAGTAAGTGGTGCCGTAGAGGTTGCCCGCCGCGTCACGGACCAAACCGGCGTGGGGTTCTGACCCGTCCGGCGGCCCAGTGAAGGTGTGGAGTATGCTATAAGTCTGCGCTTGGGCTGATGGCGTCGCCACCATCCCTGCCACCAACATCACTGCCAAGGCCAACGCGACACTGACCGCCCGCCGACGAATCCGTGAAATCAAGCCTCGATTTTGCACTTTGCTTGTCATACAATCGCCTCCCTTTCCACCGTGACATACTGTCAAAAATTTACTTGCCAATTCGAGGTAACAAAATGATAGCGGCCCGGTCCGCCACAGGTTGCGTCAGTGTCGCAGTATGCTGTAGCGGCGCTACAGTCCTGGGAGTCGCCGACTTACGACCGTGCGTATAGCATCAATAGGGGCATTCGATCGTTATCGCGCTGCAATTCCCTGAGCACCGGCGGGAACTCCACTTGCCGAACCCACCGAGGTGAGGCCACCGCCCCTTCCCACCCGGAAGCCGTCCACCACGTTGTTGGCTCCGTCGCGGACATAGAGAAAGCGGCTGGCAGTGCTCAGCGCCGCGTCAACGGAAGCGCCGCCCGGCATTCCGGCAGTGGCATCGAGCAGGCTCAACATGCCATCTCTCGAAACGGTGTAGCTTGAGATGCTTCCGCTCCCCGAGTTTGTGGTATAGGCGTAGCGTCCGTCGCCGGTGGTCACCACCCAGCAGTTTGCTTTCTGGGTGTCCCCCAGCGAGCCGGTTATCAACTCCACGCCCCCATCGTTCTCGACTTGATAAGAGGAGAGGGCGCTTGGCCCCGCTTCCGAAACCACAACAAATTCACCGTGGGCGAACGCAAATCCGAAGGGCGTGGCTCCGTGTGAATCAAATGTCATGGGGTGTCCGGCATAGCCATCGTCGTTTACCGTCCAAGTGTCAATCTTGTTTGTCCCTTTCTCGGTCACCATCAGAACGTCGCCGTCCGGACTGAAGCTGACTTGGGCAGGCGCAGCGGCGGCGCCGCCGGGTAGATTACGCAGGGAACCGGGGAGGGTAACCAGGCGGTTCGTGAAGGGGTTAATGACGAAGCCCTCGATGTTCGGAGTGCCGCCGGCGTTGAGGACATACACCAGGCGCCCGCGCACGGCGAGACTCACAGGCATCTGGCCGCCCGAGGGCGCCTTGTCAAGCAACTGCAGCCTGAGGCCTTCGACGGCGAGGACCGAGATATCATTGCTTCCGGCATTCACGGCAAAAAGCAGCCGCTGGCCCCGCCCGAGCACGAGCGATCCTTGAGATGCCAAAGGATCAGCACCCGTGCCTAAGCCCGTGCCACCGGTTGAAAAGGTGCCCCCGAGGGAGAGAGTTCCATCCGGAGCGCGGCGGTAAACCATCACGGAATTGCCCGAGGTCTGGTTGGTGAGCACGTACACCGCCCCGGAACCGCCCTGTGCCAGAGCCCCCCGGGGGGCGATGCCGAACAGGAGGGAAACCATGGCGATGACAAACATTACCCGAAGAAGTTTGGATCGAATCTGCTGCATGTGCATTTGTGAGCTCCTTTCAGCCCGGTAAGTCGAACCTTGCGAAGGAATCTCCTTCGCGCTCGAAAGAATTTGCTGGCGGCCCTGGTTGTTCGCGACCGGAGGACAGCCTGAACCGGTAAAGCGGCAGGTAGCCAGCAATCGTGCTTGTTTCTGTTATCTAATACAAACGCACGAAGTCGGGTGACATTAGCTGTAGCGGCGGTCTATGACCGCCGTCCAGACCGGCGGTCATAGACCGCCGCTACAGCGAGGTTGTAACCTCATCTTCCAGCGTTTGTATTAGAGTCGCGCGACGGAACAAAATCCCCCTTGGAGGTTGCTAATTTTTTTTTGGTTTTCGGGTGGACCCATTGTCCGGAGCTAATTGGGCGGCTATCGTGGCGAGCTTGCTCCGCCATTTGCTGGCGTCAAACTGCCTCTTCGCCCTATTGACCGGTGGCGCCTGGAAGCAATTTTTTTGTCCTGTCTTGCAACAAAACGTAGAATAGGCGCTCGTATCGATCGGGAGAGGTGAAAGTATGACCAGGCCAACTCTTTTCATTGCAGCGATTTTCACTATGGTGATGGCGCCGCCTTTGGCGCGAGCGGGGAACTTCTATGCTGGAGCACTGGGCGGGATCGCGACTCTCTCGGCAGATGGCCGTTCAATCCTGTCGCCATCGTCCAGTCAGGTTTCCCTCTACAAACCGGAAAACGGTCCGGCCCTGAATCTCTTCGCGGGATGGGACTTTTCCGATTACGTGAGCGTGCAGGGAAACTACATCTGGAACCGGAACGCCCTGACGCTGGTCTCATCTGGTTTTGGAGTCAACGGGCCGGATGCATATCAGGAAATGAGAAAATCCCAGCAGACGAGTTTTATGGGCGACATGTTGGTCTATTTCCGAAAGCGCGGCAGCAGGGTGCGGCCTTATCTTTCAGGCGGGACGGGGTTGGTCCATCTAGGGAGTTCCGCAGCGACTTTGAGCGATGTGACCGGTTCGCCACAGCTTCCTCCCCAGAAGTTTTCATCCACCGACATCGGACTGCGCGTCGCAGTCGGCATGGACGTCCGGATTGGGAAGGGGTGGGCGTTTCGCTACAGCTTCAGCGAGACGATTTCCCACAACCCGATCAGTTACGAGCTTTCTCCTCCCGGCCAACGAGGCTTGAGTAATTTTCAGAACCTCTTTGGGTTTGTGAAGCACTTCTAATACAAACGCAGGAAGAAAGGTTACAGCCTGCGTTTGTATTAGTTCCAATGTGCCTCGAGTGTTTTCAAGGTTTCTTGAAGTCTACATAAGGACAATTTCCCCAGTATATCGGCGGATTCTCCATGACCTCTCCCAGCAATCGGGCGTGGCAAAGGCGGCAGATGTTCAGCGACCTTAGTTTTTGCCCTACTGGAGCAATTCGCACCAGTTCCTCAAACACACAAAGGTCATGGCCTTCTGCTTTAGTTGCGGGAATGCTTCGCAGTCTGCCTTGCGCAGATTCTAGGAGCATCAGAGCCGAGTAAATGCGGGATCGAAGCCGCGATGGAGCCTGAATCGTCGTCGAAACGCCGGGCTCAATTCCAGCCGCAAAATGCTCGAACAGCTCTTCCTCTTGGTTTTTGTCAGGCATCTTTCCACTCTTTCCTAAACTGGTCGCGCGCGCGGGCCAGCAATCTCTCAATGGATTTTTCAGTTTTTCCGGTTCGTGCCGCCATCTCCTGCGCGGGACATTTTTCCCAATAACGCCAGAGCAGGGCCAACCGGTAATGCTCCGGGAGATTGGCCAGAACGCGGAGGGTCCTTTCTCGCAGCCTTTCCTCGTCGAGTTTCTGATCCAAATCCGGCGCCATCGTTCCTGCTTTCGATTCCTCTGGATTTTCATCAAGCGGGTCAGCGGCGCGGAGCCGCAACCGATAATGATCCTCTACCTTATGCCGGGCAATTCCCAACAGCCAGGAATCAAGCGGCGACTGGCCCCGGAAGGATGCCAGACTTTGCCAGGCGGCGAGAAACACTTCCTGCACCAGGTCTTCAACCAAGTCCGCCCGTGGCATTAGACGTGAGTAAATATAGGAATAGATCCGGTCGGCGTAGCGCGAGACAAACTCGGCTGTCGCTTTGCGGTCCCTGGCAAGGACGGCAGCCACCAGCGCCGAGTCCTCGGCCTGCGCAAAGGGCTTGTATGAAGAATTGCCCTCTCCGGCTGCATCTGATTGTTCAGTTCTGCCCAAAGTCGTTCCCAATTGGTAAGTCGGAGAAATTCCAGAATTCCCCCTTAGGCGCCTATGGCCGAACATGAAAAAAGAATTGTCGATGCGGCTCATGCCGCTATTGCCAAAGTCTGGAATAAGCCGGGCATATCGATGCGAAGAGTGTCGTAATGCTGAGTAAGGACAGTGGGGCTCTTCGGCTTGCGTCCGCGCGGGAGATGGCAGCCCGCGGCCCGCAAGGGCTTGATGACTTTATCGCACAAGAACAAGACCACCCAGGCGGCCAGGGCTCGGAGGCCTTGCGGCGCCACCTCGTAACGGCGGGTCGAGTCGATCTTCCGCACCAAAGTCTTTGGCACGGAATTCTTCAGGTCGCAGGCGGCGGGAGGCTTCGTTGTGGGCCTGGATCGTGAGCCGGTCCGGCTCAACAACCGGTAGTGTCTCAGTTTCTTTGCTGTAGCGGCGCTCGGAGCCTGCCCTGGAAGGGAGCGCCGAACTTGTATCCTCAACGGTTTCCGGCGCTCCCTTCCAGGGCAGGCTCCGAGCGCCGCTACAGCAAGCTGGAACCGCACCTCAATTGATAGGTAGGTGCAGGGATGTCCTCACGGCGTGCCAGGTAGCGCAGACTTCCGATGCCCAGGAAGTCTGCGGCTTGTATCGCGGGCGAATCGGCGGTTGCCTCCCGGAGACGGGTATAGCTAGGTAAAACGCCGAGAGGTGGGTTTGAATGCCTTAAAACCCAAAAAACTGCGGAATCAAAGCCAAAATCCATCATCGGCCATTGATTTTGAATGGGTTAGGTGGCTTTGTTCCAAAAATCGCCGTAACTCAAGCATTATGTATGAGTTATCCGATTTTTAAATGGCTTTGATAATGGCTTTGAATGGCTTTGGTCCATTCTATTTCTCCATTTTTTCAGTGGATTACAGACTTTTCAACAGGCAAAAAAGAATTATTTTTTCTCCCCTTTTGGCTCGCAGCCGCATTTTTACTGGTGTTTCTGCATGTCCGCATTGGCTTTGTTCCCCGAGGCAATTCTGGCCTCTTGTTTTCAACGGCTTACGCGTCATTTGCTCCACCCACGCCGGATTGGCGGTTTCTACAAGGTTGAACCCCGCATTTTTACTGGGGATTTTTGATATCCCGCGGAATTTGGCGCCTCGACCGCCGCACCAGCGACCAAACGGCCCATGACCAGCGGCCTGTCTATGAAAAAATGTCTCACCGAACCCATGTTTACTTATAATATATTACCTCATGCGTGACTCAATGTCAATGACTGTTTGCATGCAGCAGCCGGTAGCGCCGCGTGGCCTTCCGGCCGCCACCAAAAGGCAGCCGTCATTCCCCATCCCGGTCCGCCTACATCGCGAAGAGCGCGCGACGTAGGCGCCACCCGCGGAAGCACAACCTGGCGGGTCTCTTTGCAGGGAAAGGATCAGGAGACCTCGGTTATTTCCAATTCATTCTTGGAAATGAACTCCACAGCTTCATCGAAATGGAACACCCCTTCTGTGCAGCCCAGGGCTCGAGTGCAAGATGCACCGATGGCGCTAGCAAACCGCACGGACTGCTCCAAAGGCCAATTCTGGAGCATTCCGGCGATAAAGCCCGCCGCAAACGCATCACCGGCTCCAGACTCGTCAATAGACTGGACCCGGTAAGCATTGGCCATTAACACCTTCGAGCGATTTCGAACTAGAACGCCTTGACGGCCTCGCGTGATCACGATGGTGCATTCGGGACTACCACGGGCCAGTATTTCAGCCTGCTCCGCCGGTTCTTTCTTTCCAGTCAGCGCCTGCGCCTCATCATTGTTGGGGAGGAAAAGATCGGTGTACGGAAGGGCCTGCTCAACCCATTCAATGGAAGCCGAAGCTCCGGCGCTCAAAACAACATCCAGAACCGTCATCAGACCTCGTTCTTTTGCGCTGCAGAAAAGCTGGGCAAGGTCCTTGGGTCTGAATCCTGGCAGTACTCCGTAACCCCCAAAGTAAAGTAGGCGTGCTCCTTCGAAGGCCGAGGGATTAATGTCCGCGAGCCCAAAATCTTCGTTTGCACCCAGGCAATGGAGGTAGCGCCGGTCCTCTCCCTTAACATTAATAATATAGGTGTTTGAAGTAGGATACGTCGTACTTCTCAGAACGGCGGAGGTGTCGACTCCGAGATGCTTCAGGTCGTTCAGCACAAAGTCGCCGAACAAGTCGTCGCCCACCTTGCCTATCACTCCAACTTCTCGCCCCAGGCGCCGTAAGCATGCCGCGGTATTTGCCGCGCATCCCCCGGCGCTGAGAAGGTACCGGGCAACCAGCTTTAGTTCACCCTCTGCGGGCAGAGAGTCAATCGGGCTCGCAAAGATGTCGGCAATCAGGATTCCGAGACAAACAACATCCATAGGCCAGCCACCCCGTCAAGATGACGAAAAATTGGGTAGTGTCTCAGTTTGCTGTAGCGGCGCTCTATGAGCGCCGGAAACCGTTGAAGATACAAGTTCGGCGCTCATAGAGCGCCGCTACAGCAAGCAAACTGAGACATCACCAAAAATTGACCGGGAAACGCTTTTCTCATCACCACACTGCGCCAGATGAAGTTCAGCCTTCCCTTAACCCGGATTATTCACGAACTTCCAGTAGGGGACCGTCAGGGCACGGTTTTAACCGTGCCGAAGGACGGTGTTTCGATCGTTTTTTGTCTCGCATCCCGAACGGACCGTTATAACGGACCGTTCGGGATGCGAGACAAAATAAAAAAGTCCGGGTGCTGAAGCGGCACGGTTAAAACCGTGCCTTGACGGTCCTCAAGTAAAACTCTATGAATAATCCGGGTTAATGCGGCAAGACCAAGTCTTTCGCTGCCGCCACGATTCTTTCGACCGAAGGCACGTAGAAGTTCTCCATGACCGGCGCAAAGGGAACCGGAGTATCCGGAGCGGCAATGCGCCGCACCGGGCCATCCAGGTAACCGATGCAATGATTCGCTACCCGAGCCGCAACTTCGGCTCCCCAGCCTCCGGTGAGGTTATCCTCTTCGACCACGATCAGGCGGCCCGTTTTTTTGACTGACTCAAAGACTGCCGGCCAGTCAAAAGGCGCCAGGGTGCGAACGTCGATGACTTCAGCTTCAATTCCCTGGCCTGTCAAAACCTCCGCAGCCTGCGCGGATTTGTGAACCATCAAAAGATTCGCTACCAGCGTCACATCGCGGCCAGCCCGCACCACTTTTGCCTTTCCAAGAGGTATCAAATACTCTTCTTCGGGTACCATTGCCACCACCTGCACGCCGCCCTTCTCCTTCCTTGCTCCCTTGCTGCCATACAGGAGCTTGTGCTCGAAGAAGATGACCGGATTGTTGTCCCGGATGGCACTTTTCAGCAGGCCTTTGCCGTCATAAGGGTTGGAGGGGCAGGCTACTTTCAAGCCCGGTACGTGCATAAAAAAGGCCTCTAAGGATTGGCCGTGCTGCGAGCCCCGGGTCGTGGCTCCGACCGGAGCCCTGAAGACCAACGGAACAGTTAGTTTGCCTCCCGACATATAGCGGAGTTTTGCGGCGTTGTTGGCAAGCTGATCCATTGCCAAGAACAGGAAGTCGCCATATTGGACATCCGCCACGGGTCGCAAGCCTCCCAGGGCCGCTCCCGTTGCGATGCCCGCGATGGCGGCCTCCGAGATGGGAGTGTCGATCACCCGGTGGTGGCCGAACTCTTCCGAAAGGCCCAAGGTGACGGTAAAGGCGCCGCCGAACCCGCCTTCAATACCAATATCCTCTCCGAGCAGGACGACCCGTTCGTCACGGCGCATTTCCTCGCGAAGCGCTTCACGAAGCGCATCGACCATCGTCATTTCGCGGCCCTTCACCTCCTGATCCGAACCAACTCTAGCTGAAGACATCGTTGAGACAATCCTCCGGTCTGGGGCTTGGGTCCTGCTCAGCCTGAGCGACAGCTTCTTCAAGTTCACGGCTGATGACGGACTGGAGATCCTCAACGCTCTCCGGCTGCAGAAGCCCCTCTTCTAAGAGTTTCTTCTCATAGCGCGCGATGGGGTCGCGCTCCTTCCAAGCCGCAACCTCCGCAGTGTTGCGGTAATGACCCGGATCACTTCGGGAGTGCCCTGCAAAGCGGTAAGTCTCAAGCTCCAGCAGCGTAGGACCCTTTCCGGCCCGGGCACGCTCGCCGGCTTCGGTCATCGAGTCGTAGACCAACTCGACATCGTTCCCGTCAACGGTTTGGCCCGGAATGCCATAGGCTGCCGCCCGTTCACTCACATGCTTTATCTTCATCACCTTCTCAACGGCCGTCGAGGCCGCGTACTTGTTGTTTTCGCAAACAAAGACCACCGGTAAATCCCAGATGGCCGCCATATTGATGGCCTCATGGAAGGTGCCAATATTCGTCGCTCCCTCCCCGAAGAAGCAGGCAACGATGTTTGGCTGCTTCAACGATTTGAACGCCAGAGCGTAGCCGGAGGCCAACGGAATCCCCCCACCGACAATGGCGATCGCGGGCAGCATGCCTGCGTCGCGATCACCTACATGCATCGATCCGCCCTTACCGCGGCAGCAACCGGTTTCCTTCGCAAACAACTCTGCCATGAGGCTCTTCACGGAAACACCACGCGCGATGGCGTGCGAGTGGGGACGGTGCGTGCTGGTGATCATATCGCCTTCTGCAAGGGCCGAGCACACGCCCACGGCAGTGGCTTCCTGCCCTTGCGATTGATGAATCGTGCCGGGCAGGCGTCCTTCGAGAAACAGGTAATAGACCCGTTCCTCGAACATCCGGCACAGCGTCATACGGCGATACATCTGGAGCTTTTGTTCCTTCGTCAATCCGGCTTTGCTCATAATGAATTCAAATGCGCTTGAACCCTTTCCAAGAATTTTGCAGCCGCAATCCCATCGATCACGCGGTGGTCAGAACTGAGTGTCAGACTGCAAACTTCACCCATTCTCAGTTGTTTGTTCTGAACAATTACTTCTTCGCGCACAGCGCCGACTGCCAGGATTGCAGTGCATTCGGGCGGAATAATTGCAGTGAACTGCTTGACCCCGAACATCCCCAGGTTTGAGACGGCCAGTGCCGGTGTTTGGGAGAGCGATCGCACATTCCGGTTTCGCTTCGCCTCCTCCAAGGTCTGCCTCATACTGTTCAGGTACACTTCCCAAGCGGATGATGCTGGATCTGCGATCGGGACGAGGGCCAGCCCAGATTTAGTTGCCGCCACTAGGAGCACATCGGAGGATGTACGCTCTTCTACCTTTCCTTCCCGGTAGTGGACATTCAAGCTAGGAACATCTCTGAGTGCCAATGAGGCCGCTCGGACAAAAACGGCATTCAAGGAGGCATGTTGGCCGGGGTGTGCCGCATTCCAACGGTCACGCCATTGGGTTACATTGGAAACTTCCACGTCAACTGTCACAAAAAAATGGGGGATTTCCGCGGCGCTTCGGGCTGTTATGGCAGCCATTGAAGAGGCAGCTTTCGGAGATCGCTGACTTTCCCGTGCCTTTTCCACGTCCCGCTTGGTGATCAAGTCTTCCGGCCCGGTTCCAGCAAGGGTTCGTAAATCCACTTTCAAGGCCCTGGCTCTCCCCTTCGCCGCCGGGGTTGCCGCTGGGCGCCCGGATACTTCTCCTTGAGGTGTTGAAGAAGCTGCCATTGGATCTGAGTTCGTTGTTTCTGATTTGGCAGGTTCGTCACTGGGCTCGGTTTCGGTCAGGACGCCTTCGTATGCTTCTTCCGGATCATCGGTGAATAGTGCAATGGGCAACATTGCACCCGCCATCTGACCCTCTTCAACCAGAACAGCACGCAGATATCCCGCCTTATAGGCCTCCACCTCCATCGTTACCTTGTCCGTTTCAACTTCCAGCAGAGGTTCGCCCTTTGCCACTTTATCGCCAGGCCTCTTCAGCCATCGGACGATCCTGCCTTCTCCCGCGGTCTGTCCCAGATCTGGCATGATTACTTTGTGTGTCATCCTAATGAACCGTCCCTATTTCAGGAAAAAGCACTTCCCGCGAGTCAAAACAGCACACTTCATCGTTGCTGAGAGGCGACCTTATATTCCCACCCTAAAGGCCCGTGGCCTTGATTTATGTTCCCCCAACCGGCCCTCCGGCAGAAACTTGCCTTTTCAGACACAAGAGAGAGGATCAGAAGCGGAAATTCTCAACCCATAGAACGCAGGCTAATTTCCGGTAGTGACGCATTTTGCTGTAGCGGCGCTCTATGAGCGCCGGAAACCGTTGAGAATACAAGTTCGGCGCTCATAGAGCGCCGCTACAGCAAAGAAACTGAGACACTACCTAATCTCCTCCAGTCGTGCTTGTGACCTGTATGGGAAAAGAGTCGCCCCTAGTTCACTGCAAACGGGACATCGCATCAGGCGCATTCCGGCCTTTGGGGCCCATTCCATGATTGGACATAGAGATCTTGAACGTTCTGATTTGATAGGGCCTCATTTCAAAAATCAGCGCGTTATCGTAAATAGGGACCTTTCGAACAGGTTTTTCCAGGAGGTTACATTCCTCCGCGGCCACGATCGGCGACTGAAACTTAATCTTCGCTCCTTCAGTCTTTCTGCCACTCGCCTCATAAACTCTTATCACCACGCCACCAGCCCGGCTCGGCTTGAAGGCGCTCATCACAACATTGGACGGAGAGATTTCAACCAAACCCCAGCGTTTCGGCAGGCTTCCCGAATGGCTGGACACAGCACGAGCGATCAAGGGATTGTTGAACTCAAGTCCGGCGCGATAAATGTGTGCTGCCCGCCAGTCGCCCAAGTGCGGCACCAGAGCATAATCGAAAGTTCGCCTTACACCCAATTCCAGTCCAAGGTCAGAGGACTCGCCTGGTTCGTAACCGCCTATGAAGGGATAAGCTGAAATGGTGGCGGAACGCATCAAGGACAGCAGAAGCGTGCCATGGGCGACGTTGTTTCCGGGAAGCCCTCTATTCAAAAGGGCAACCCCTCGCACACCGTCGCTCCAATCGATCCAGTTCTGGGCGGGAAATTCCTGGTCTGTAGGCCGCCGAATGCTGCCAAAAGGGATTTCGTCAAAACGTTGGCCGCTATTGATCGATGTGGGAAACAGGGCTCGGTAGCGGACAAGCTTATCGTTATTGACAAGCTGTGTTTTGATGTCAATCCGCCGAATACCCGTGTAAAGCCGCACGGTTGTTGAAAAGCTTCCCGAACCGAACGGGTGAGAAACATGGAATTCCGAAAACACGAGTCCGGTGGTGGTTCTGCCATCACCTCCTACCCATTCGTCGCTGAGGTGTGACCGATCGGGAATGGGCAGGCCCTGCTTTCGCGTCATTGCGGTGAACCGTGCACCGTTGAGGGTTCCATAAAGCTCCCAGAAGTCTCCACCGTCTTGCTCTTCCGCGACAACATTGGCCGGCCGGCTGCCCAGAGCTTCCCAGTCACCTGAGCCCGACTTCATCACCAGTTTCGTCATCGCTCCCGTCCAAAGATCAAACGTGGCGCGATAGAATTCGTTCTCGATTGATCCGGCGTCTGCATGCCTTGTTGACTCTGGCTGTTGCGGGGGCGGGCCGGCCCGCTCCGCAGAAATTTCGCCTCCTGGGGGAGGACGTCTTTCTGGAATCACTTCATAAATCGAATAGCCCAGAGCCGGCACACTACGCGCGATGAAGGCAATCCGAACATCCTCAATGCCTCCGTCGCGAAAGCCTATGACCTTGACCATCTGAGCCGGGATGCTACTCCCCGAGGGATCAACGAGGCGGATGGAGGTGATTCCAGGCGATGAAAAGCCAACTTCAGCCATTGCGATATCCGTTCGGTCCCAACCGAGACTGTTAAAAACCATGATGGGAACAGCTTCAGCGCCCGGCGCCTGTGGACCCCGGGTATCAATGTTCGAAGCCAGGACATCAAGTCCATTCTTAACCATCGCGTCGCCTAAAGTCTCAGAAAACTGATAACCACGAATCGTATCCTTGTAGACTTTGTCTACCATATCGCCCGAGATCAAATCGTGGGCTTCATTGAACATGACCGGTTCCCAGGCACTATTCAGACTGTGGAGAGGCGGCGGGGCGCCGAACCAGGAGCCCAATGCGCTGAGTTTCTCGGCGTCAGCCAGAATGCGCTCCAGCTTTCTGAGCCATTGCTTGAGTTCGATCCGGCTGCTGTAAGTCCCTTGAAAGACTGGATTCAATTCTCCATTAATTACCGGTTCATTGGAACGCCTGGCAACGATAGAATCCATGTCAGTTGGGACTCCAAATCGTATCGTGAATGGCTCATTGATCTTGCTGTCGAACTCATGAACCATGACCGGCAACATGGCTTCCGGGTTGACGACATCCGCTCCGGCCAAAGCCAGCCGGTTCTGCCAATGGGAATAGCGTCCCAGAGATTGCCAAATCCCGCGGGCATATTGGTCAAATTCAAATAGGCTCCTTGGGGACGGGTAGAATAGTCCATAACCCAAAGGCAGCCAGAATGCTGGAATCTTGGTGCCGTCAATTCCTTGCCATAAAAACTGGGACGGGGTATCTCTTTCCGGAACGCCGCGTTGAAACCAGTAGGATTTGTATCCCGCAAGTTTCAGCAATTGGGGCATCTGGGCATGATGGCCAAAGGTGTCGAGCGCCCAACCTACAGTAACGTGCACACCGAGTTCGAGCTGATAGTATCCCTTTCCATACAGGACTTGCCTCACCCAGGATTCACCACTGGGGATGTTGACATCCAGCATGACATCGTTGCCGCCGACAATTTGCAGCCTGCCTTCTCCTACAAATTTGCGAAATTCTGGAGCCTCTTCTGGGTACCTTTCGAGGAATGGCTTTACGTATGCAACCTGATCAAGCACAAAAGAATAGTCGGGATATTTTCTCAACAGGTCCAAGGCCGTCAGAATGTGAGGCAACCCGGCTTCAAGATATTCCTCACGCGTCTCGAAAACGGCGCCTTCCCAGTGGGTGTGGGGAATAATCCAGAGGGTCGGTTTTGATGAATCTCCGGCTCTCTGCCGCGATTCTGCCGCGGACGCCTCGGCGTTCCGGTGTAACCCCTCTGCAGCCAAAACAGGGCCGGGGACAGCAGCACACACCAGCATGCAGGCAAATAGACCCGGACACGTCCGCTTGCTTTTCACGATTGATTCTCTCTTATCTTCTTGACCACTCCGGACGGCGTTTGATGCGCCACCAGCGGCAGGATGTCACTTGTTGCCGATTTCGGGGGCTCGCTTGATCCGTGGATCAGTGAACCGGTCTTCGTCATCCGTGCTCCTCGTCGAAAACTCAGATACGATCGCTCCGTCTGGACCGGCCTGAAACCAGTGCGGGGTGTCCGGGTAAAGCGTGTACTGCTCACCACCATTCAGCACCACTTCATGACGCATTCGGTAGTAGGCTTCCGATCCCGCCGGGGGCCTGCATGCCGGATTGGGTGTTGGCGTTCCCGGGACGTACAGGTACACCGTTCCCCATCGGCAGCGAAAAGTCTCCTCCTTCCCAAACTTTGGCCCATTTGTGGGATGCCAGTGCTCCGGACAGGTTTGGCGAGGAAACATGACGATCTCTTTAGCGCACACACGATCCGTATTTACATAAGTAATGATCTCAAGGCCCGTCTTTTCTAGCTCTCCCAGGCCGAAGTCCGCCACCTCAAAACTCCGGTACTCCTGGGGTGTAATGACAATTCCCGACCGCTTTAGCATGAGTGCAGCCTTTTCCACTACTTCTGCGTAATGCCTTTGATCGATCATCGCATTACCTCCCAAGCTCCAATTCGCTAGCGATAGCACTCATCCGGCGAGGAGCGTTACGGCCTACCTCTTCGTCCCGGCCGTAGCTCCCTGGTCCGCCCAAGCCTTCCCCGCAGAACCACATTGGACCAATAACTCCTTTACCTTTTTCTTAACAGCCTGCCGGCCAGCCATAAGTGCATCGTGCCGCCCACCGATCCCGATGAACGGATGTGGGTTCATCGGCTCGCGATAGTCCGTCAGGGCCTGCTTCGCGGCCGCCAAGTAGGCCTGCTTCAGTACTGTTCCGAAGTTAATCTTGGCTACTCCCCGGTTGATATAATTGCGCACGTCTCGAAGCTGGATGCCGGTCCCCCCATGAAGCACCAGCGGTACAGGCACATGATGGTGGATAGACTCAAGTGCATCGAGGTCAATCGACGCTTCGCCGCGAGTCAGAATGTGGACATTGCCAACTGCGACACCCAAGGCATCGATCTCTGTTTCTTCAACAAACTGACGTGCCAGGATGGGATCGGTTCCCTCTGCCTTTACGTGACCTGCTCCGTCAGCCAATCGCCCTACCGCAGCCTCGACTGAAACGCCCGCCTCGTGTGCATACCGAACCACCTTCCTGACAAGCGGCAAATAATCTTCCATAGGCAATCGCTCGTTTTCGACCATCACTGCGTTGAAACCGAGGTCGATTCCGCGCACAATCTGGGGGAGATCATCCGTCTCATTGAGCAAAAAAGCGGCAGGGATGGGTGATTCTCGAAGAGCAACACTCATGCTGGCATAGTAGGCTATGCTCTCCGGCTTGTCCCTTTCTTTGTGTACCAAAAAGCCGCCGTTGAAACCGCAAATAATAGGTGATTCAGCCTCTTCCGCGGCCTCAATGACTGCTTGGAAGGACTCCAAATTCCATGCCTCGCAATAGCACACAGCGTAGGCTTCGCTCTGCGCCCTATTTAACAGTTCTTTCATGGAAACCAATGCCATCAGAACTCCAAGGCGAATCATCGTTACAAACTAAATCAAAATTGCCCGAACCTCATTCGCAAACCTTGCGACCATAAAAGTCTTGCAACCAGGCACAGCCCAAAGCGAGGTGAGCCATCTGAGCCAGAACTCTAACGCACCCGAATGGTTGCCACCTCATGCGGGCGGAGGCTAATCGCCAGGGAGTCGCTCTGGAGAGGCACCGGATGCTTGTTGTCTTCCACGGCATTGCAGAGCATGGCCGAGGTCACGTGGAGGCGATTAAATCTTAGTGAAGCTGTGGTCGCGCGCCCCGCAATTTCCTGAAGCCGGACAATGGTTCCATTTCCGTCTTCAGCAGCTTTCCAGTCCACGAGCACGACATTCGGTTTGTCGATCTGCAGGAAGCTTGCACCCTGCGCGGGCAGAGGCCGGCCAGGATTGCCCACCTTGTCCTGGCCCACCACTTCGTCAATCTCAACGGGCCTCATGGTCTCTTCAGCAAGCCGGGTGAGCTGAAGTGGACTGAATTCAGCAGAATCCGTCACCACATACCGGAAAGTGAAATCGCCTCCCTGGGCAGCGCGATAATTGGTGTCCCAGTAGTTGTTCATCACATACGAGAACAGCGTCGAACTCTTTGGTGAAAACGTGGAGGGCCATGTGCCGCGGTTAATATCTCCAAAACTTGCAAGAGGAGCATCAAGCGGTACCACGCCCACCGTAAAGTTGCCGTCCCGTGACGCCATCCATCCTTGAATATTGAACCATTCGAGGCTTGCACCTTTCAGTAAGTCGCGGCCCGGGTCAATCCATTCGTCCTGAGTGGAGTATGCAAACTGGCGGGCGGTGCTTCTAACAGGGAACGCGAAATAGACGCCTTCTCGGGTGGTGACGGAAACCTTCTTGACGTGATTGATGAACTCGATCTTCTTGGAGTCGTCGAACAAAAGGATTTCCGTATCGATCTCGGGCGTGTTCATGGAGCGGCTGCGAAGGCGGATCGACTGGCCGAAGGGTGTCTTCGTAACGCTGACTAGTTCGCCCTGCGAAGCCGGATGCTCTGTCAATCGCGCCTCCGGCCAGGTGCTGATCGGGCGCATGATCCGGGTGTTGCCGTCGCCTCCGCTGACATACACGTACTGGTCAAACTTGTAAGGGCTGCGGGTGTCGACAATCTCACGATCGAGTTGTTTATCAAAGATGCTCGAAGCCGCTCCACTTGAGTGATCCACCGTGACGCGATAATAGTTATTCTCAATTGTGGTTCTGTTTCCGATCTGGGGTTCCCGAGGAATGGCCGCCGCCGAAGCCGGGTAGCTGATGGCATAGCACTTGTACCCGACAGAGGGAAGCTTCCTGGCCATGAAACGAACGTGCAGGAAGCCCTCCTTCGCCCAAAGGACGTCCAGCGCAACATTCTCATCAGTGGTGAGGTCCTTTAGTACTGCGTGCTCGGACAAGTCTGTCTCGACCAGAGCGTCGCGTGTCCAATTGAGCGGGTTAAAGACCACAAGCGTGTTGGCCGGGACGTGAATGCTGTCGGCAAGCTGGCTGAGCGAGCGGTTCATCAGGTTGTTGATTTCAAGCCGGGCAGTGGTCGCACGGCTGTCCTTCACTTCCAGTTGCCGAATGGTTTCAACATGGTCCGGCTGCGTAATGGAATTCGCGGAAGCCCAGGTGTGCTCTGCGAACAGAACAATATTTCGCCAAATGTCTTCCTCGAGTTCGCGGGGTGCGTGAACATCGGGGTCAAGCGTATGAGTGAGGCTCGACAGAAGGTCGGCGGAAAGAGCGCGGTTCTGGTTCTCGCGGTCCATCGCCGCGTAAAAAGCATCGCTGCCGATCCCGTCCTCCCAGTATGGTCCACCGTCGCCTCGATATGTTGGCAGGTCCTTTCCGTAATGTGTGTCGATATACGTGAAAAAGTCGTGAAAAGTCGTATAGCGCAGCTTCGGGTATGCATATTCCCGGTTCCATGCCTGCACAAATGTGGCTGTGGATGGAAACAGATCCGTGTTTTCCACTTGGGTACCGTAAATTAGAACCGTATCGGGCTTGTAATCGGGATGCTCATAAGCTTGAAGGAACACTGGAAGGGAATCCCGGACGGCAGCGAGCGACGGTGGCAGACCGAAGAGGGATTGAACTTGCATGTAATGCCGCGAGTACCAGAAGAGGACCTTTTGGCCATCCGGTCCTTGCCACCAGAAGGGAGACTTCTCATTCCATCGGCCGTAGAGCATAAACGGAGCTCGCCAATTGTTGCCTGCAGCAGCCCAGTACTTGATGCCCGCACTGGCAAGAATGGTGGGATAAGACCCAGTATAGGAGGGAACGTCTGTAATATTGGCGTAGTCGAACGGTATTCCCAGTTTCCGGGAAAGGGATTTCGTGAAATAAAGCGAGCGATACAAAGTTTCGAGCGAAGCATAGCCTGTCAGCAGGTTGCAGTACTGCGCCGGCACGGCGATCTTGCCCTGTCTGATTAAATCCACAATCTCGTCTTGCTTCGATTTGGATCGCGTCTCCAAAAGCTGTTGCATGTCCCAGGAAGCGTCCATGGAAAATCGAAAGGAAGGATGCTCACGGATCAACTGGGCGGCCTGTTCGAGGACACGAGCCTGCACTTCAGCGACTTTGCCCTGGTAATCGGTATACCCCACGTCCAAGTGAGTGTGTGGAACCACGTCAATCGTCCACTTCCGCGCAGGCGAAATCGCAAAACTGAATTTGTGGGTGGTTCCGGCCTTCACTTTTATTATTCCCTTAGCCTCGCCAGTCCATTCAGGAATTTCAAAATCAATCAGTTGCTCGCCGAAGTCTGGTTTCGTAGAAAGCCTATGAGAATATCGATGTCCATTCATTTCCAACTGGACGCTGCCGGTTCTGATCTTGCGGTTAATCCGGATAGTGCTTTCAATAACCTCAAAGAACTTGTCGCTATGCTCTTTGTAAAAGACTGTTGGAGTTGTGGTGGCTTCAGTTCCCGCCGCAGAAAACTTCTGTTCAGGATCCTGCGACAGCTTGAGGGCGTCATAGAAGATTCCGGAGTCCCCGATTCCCACGGTTCCGGAGCTGTTTTCTGCTTTCCCGGGATCATCAATACATGTCAGAACAAGCTTGTTTTGTCCTTGCTTGAAATATGGGGTAGGAATCTCGATTCTGAGCCTCTGGTAGGAATACTGGGGAATGAACGCGACGGGGAAATTGCCCATATCGTAGCTGAGGCGAGGCCGCAGATAGAGCATTCCCCTCTTGCCGTTAATTTCAATGCGCAGGTTTGGCCGCCGTGGCATATATGGCAGCACCGCGACGGTTAACGTATATATGCCGCGAGGCCGTTGGTCGAGAGGGAAAAAGACGGTAAACGGATGCTCTCTCCCTCCGGCCATGCCGTTTGCTGAGCCGGGCTGGAATCCAGACCAGTCTGTTTTCCAGTTGCTCTGGCCAACCCTGTAGACCGGATCGGGACCAATCGAGGTGAGCGAACCGAATCCGAAGCTAAGCCCAAACTCCTCGGAGGACTGGTCGAATTTGCCGATTTGCCAAAGAGTTCGATCCTGGCCGCGGGCGAGAGGAGAGGTGGCCACCCAGCAAAGAGCCAGGGCTGCAAGCAATACAGCCATCCGCATCTTCTGTTGGTTAGTCACTTGAACCACCTCAATATTGAGAATCGGGCCGAAGTCTCTGCCGCCGCCCTTTGGCAGTGAATATTTGCTAATACAGGCTTTCGATCTTTTGAGCCGCACTCGCTGCAGGCCCAAGCTCAGCCAAGTCCTGCGTTCGTCAACCCCGCGGCTGGGACCCGAATCGTCCGGGCTTTGCCTTGCTTCGTTGAGCCGCGCACCAGAATCCCGCCTGCCCCAGGATGGATGTCTGCAACCCTCACCAAGTCTGCCGGAACCTCCGCCAGAAACGACACATAATCCACCGACCTCCGGCCCCGCGCCGGAACCTCTGAAAAGCTTGGGGCGCCGAAAACCGGACCTCTCGAAAAGGCTTCGCGCCTTCCCACCGGGAAAGGCGTTGATCCGAATTCCAGCCCACGCGCCTGAGTTTTCCCGTGCCAGGGCGCATCCGTCCTCGCCTTGTTCTCTTCCCAGATGGCCATCCATGGAAAATCCTGGCGGCGAAAGCAGTAGCCTATCAGCAAGCGGTGACGGATGTTGAGCGCGGCCACAAATTCCATCTCCCGGCGCGGGTCAAGCTGCAGCGTCACCACAAATCCGAGGCCAGGATGGGTGAAAGGCTGTGATATATCCACGGCTCTACCGTCCATACCCGGTGCATGTGGCCAGCGGAAATCCCGCGAGGATTCAAGCAGTTCTTTGCCCTCGTACCCGTGTGGGAAGGTTTGCCCGCGCCTTGCGGATACAAAGATCCGGCTATGGTCACGCTCCAGAAAAGGCGGCCCCAGCGTGACGTGCTCCACCCAATGGAAGAAATGGTCCGCCTTCTTTTCGTTAATGACCGTCTCCTTGAAGTAAACGACCGGCTCTCCCCGCCGCATCGTCATCTCTCGCTCAAAGCGGAGGCCCGCCACCGGCAGCCGCACGCCCAGTTTCAGTTTTGCTTCTTTCGCGGTCGTCTGGCCCCCCATCTTCTTCCACGCTAGGCACGGCGCCTCACCGTGAATCGAGAGCCCTTGTTTTGCCTCTTCCCCCGAGGGAGCGCCGAAATAGTCCAGACAGAGATTGTGACCGGCGATGCCCGCAACCATCCGCCCGGTGATGGGAGGGCCGTACGTATGCGCGTGCACTTCGGGACGGTAGCGGTCCGGGTCGATCGTCTTCCACGGCGGAACCCACAGCGGATTCAAACCCGGCAGGCCGGACTCCTTTGCAAAGTGAAAATCCGCAATGTGCCCGCCACCGCGCAGTATCGTTAAGTCAACCAAGCCATTGCCCAGCGACCAGGCGTCCCGGCCCTGCCATGACCTTCTGGCGCAAGCGAGCTTTGATGGAGAAGTTCTCATCAGATTTTTTCTTTCCGGCCAAGCAACGCGAAGGCTGAATTTAATTGGGCAATCAAAAGAGCAAATGCGGAACGCGGCGCCGCCCCTTCATTGGTTCAGGCCTTCTTTGCTCCGGTTCCCGAAGATTGAAACGCCATGCCGCCCACCGGCACCAGCAGTCCGCCCTCCACCATCACCGCCGAGCCGGTCATGAAAGAAGCCCACTCACTGGCCAAAAACACGATCACCCTTGCTACTTCTTCCGGCTTACCCATGCGCCCGAGAGCGTGCAACCGGTCACAGGCTTCCAGCACCCGTTCCGGGTGGTCATCGAGCGACGCCGCCCAGCGCAGCATGGGCGTGTCAATCGCCCCGGGCAGCACACAATTGGCGCGAATCTTCTCCGCCGCATAATCCAGCGCCAGGCAGCGCGTCAACCCCAACAAGCCGTGCTTGCTTACGACGTAGTGCACCGAATTGCGCTGCGCCGCCACCGATTGCACCGAACCGGTAATGACAATGGCGCCGCCGCCGCGCTTGATCATCTCCGGAATCGAATATTTCGCCATCAAGAACGCGCTTTTCAGATTGATATTCAGTACTTCGTCCCAATCTTCCTCGGAAAGCGTGG
This sequence comes from uncultured Acidobacteriota bacterium, assembly GCA_937900045.1. GTDB lineage: Bacteria > Acidobacteriota > Terriglobia > UBA7540 > UBA7540 > CALCEB01. The sequence continues at coordinate 11,420 of CALCEB010000287.1, read as the reverse complement.
TGACGGTTCCATAGCGCTGGATGCCGGCGTTGTTCACGAGAATATCAATGCCCCCAAAGCGGGCTGCAATCTTCGTGGCGAGCCTCTCGACTTCCTCGCGCCGGCTCACGTCGGCCTGAAAGAACTCGGCGCTGGCCCCACGCCCTCGGATTGCCGCCGCGCTCTCTTCGCCGTGTTGGGCGTCTCTATCCACAACGGCTACCGTGCCGCCCCGCGCCGCAAATTCCTCGCAACAAGCCAAACCGATGCCGGAGGCTCCCCCCGTGACGACCACCACTTTGTCCGTAAAGCCGATGTTTTCTATCCGCGATGGTTCCACAGTTTTTGTCCTTTGATTCTAAGATCCAAAACTGAAATGTGATCCCGGCCCAGGTTGCTCACATAGAGCCGGTCAAAATCCGGGCCGCCGAAGGCGCAGTTGGTCGGCTGGCACAAGAGAAGGTTCTCAACATCCTGGCACAGCAGTTGAACCTGGCGGCTGGGAGTAATGCGATAAATGCAATTGGAAGCGTAGGTGGTGACATACAGATTTCCTTCAGCGTCAAATGCCAGCCCATCGGGAACCCTTGCCAATCCCTCGGCAAACACTTCCGGATTTGAGGCCGACCCGTCGGCTCGAATCCCGACCCGCAGCACGCGGTCCAGATTACTTTCGACTATATAAAGAAACCGCTCTTCGCGATCTAAGGCCAAGCCGTTGGTGAAATGGAACGGTCCGGCGGCGAACAATTCGCTGTGCCCGTCCGGCCGCAAGCGGTACACCACACCGTTCGCCTGTTTCCATTCGCCCGAATCACTGAAGTAGAGATTACCAGCCGAATCGAACACACTGAAATTGGGATTGACGAGTTGGCGGCCTGCAACTGAGGTGGCAAGCGTGCTGACCTGTCCCTCCGGGGTAACCTTCAGGACCGCATGGCGCCCTGCGTCACAGACGTAGATGTTCTCTTGTTGATCGAGCGTGATACCCAGGCAGAAGCCGCCCGTGTTCGCGATCACCTCAAACTTCTTGCCATTGGGCGAAATACAATAGACTTGCCCTGCCTCACCGCCGGCATAGAGCGCGCCATCGCGGCCCATCGCCACGCCCTCCGGGTGATCGAGGCCCACAACGAAATTTCTGACTTCTGAGACCGGATAAAGCATGAATGGTCCTTCTTCGCGAGCCAGCCACGCCGCATTGATTAGTTTTTGGTTGCTGGCGCGGCGGCGGCCTGGAGCTTTCGAGAGAGGCTAAATTCTGCCCGGGCCTTCGCGGGATCTCCGAGCTTCATCAAAGTCTGCCCCAGCAAATAGTGAAACGCCGGATTGTTCGGGTTTATCTTGAGGAGCCGTTCCAGAGCCGTCCGCGCCTCGTTCGGCTTGTCTTGCCGCAAAGCCAGAGCAGCCAAATCCTGATTCGCTGTCACATTATTCGCGTCGTTCGACAGAGCTTGCCGGACCCATTTCATCGCGGCGCCCGGCTGACCCGCGTCCATGGCGATATGACCTCGTTCAGCCTGTGCCTCCGCGTTGTGAGGATCAATTTCCAGAATCTTTTTCAATTCGTCTATCGCTAGGCTAGTCTTCTTCTGCTCGGCATAAGCTTTTGCCAGCGCTAGTCGAGCGCCGGCCCCATGCGGATCAGATTTCAAAGATTGAAGATATGCTTTTTCAGCCATCGCAGGGTTTCCCTGTTTCAAATAGAGATCACCCAATGCCTTGAGGAGTGCAGGGTCACCGGGCCGCGACTGTAAGGTGGTAGTGAGCAAAGATCGGGCCCCTTCAAAGTTCTTCGCGCTAATCAAACCCTCTGCCAACGCGTACGAAATGTCCGGCCGCCCAGGCGCTTTGTCATGTGCCAGGCGCAGCCAGTCGACAGCGGATCTGGATTCTCCCGTAGCCAAGGTGTCAAGCCCGATGTGCAGGTAAGGATCAGGATTTGAGGGGTCCTGGCGGATCGAGTCCTGGTAGGCCTGACTCGCATCGGCGTACCGGCCAAGTTTCGACAATGTCATCCCCAAGTCCAGGTCGGTTGCCGCATCGCGGTTCGGAGGCGGAACCGCTTGAAACTGCTCCGCGGCACGCTGGTATTCACCATGCCGGGCAAGTTCCACGCCCAGCGAAAAATGGATCCGCGGATCGGACCCGGCCAGACGTGAAGCCCGTTCTGCGGTTGATATCGCTGCCTCAGCCTTGTCTGCACCAAAGTACGCATCGGTCATCTCGAGCAACAAGACCGGGTCCGGAGACTGCGCAGCTCCGCCTGCCTCGAGATAGAAGAGTGCGCGCCCATACAGTTTCTCGGTTAGATACAGGCTTCCCAAGTTCAGATTGGCGGCTGGATTCCGCGGGTCTGATTCCAAGATCTTTTCGAATTCGGCAATGCCCGCCTCCCGCTTGCCAGACCGGAGGTAGCTGCTCCCCAGATTGTTACGGAAAGTTGAGTCGACAGGGTCTAACATTACTGCCTTCCGGTAAGCCGCTTGAGCCTGTTCAAACTGGCGGTCGAAGTCGTAGGTCAAACCCAGTACGTTAAACAAACCAGCGTCTTTATCGCACGTCTTGATTGCTGCCTGAAGCACTTGCCGCGCCTTTTTGGATTGTTGCCGTTCGAGCAATTCGTTTGCTTTTTTAGTGGACGCCGCGCAATTCCCATTAGGTTCGGTTGCGCCAAGGCTCAAATACCCCGGCAACAGGACGAAAATGATGACAGCGACGGGAATCGTAATCTCGGACCGGCGCCTTCCAATTCCAGGCTCAGTTCTGAAGCTCCAAGACATGCCGTCGCTCAGTGGTTGGGTTGTGAAATGACCACAAGGGCTTGAGTCAAAGACTCACGAGCGAATTGCTTCGATTCTTGCTCGCGGGCTTCCCGGACTTGTGCGAAGATCGCGTCCCCCTTTTGCTTCTGCCCATTCTGCCGATAGGACTGCGCCAGCAGATAGGCAATGGACTGCGAGCCCGGATTTTCCACACGGGCTCGCTCCAGATCGGAGATGGCAGCATTAATCTGGCCCGAGAGCAGTTCTAACCGGGCCCGGTCTGCGTAAGCGCCCGGCTGATCGGGATCAAGCGACAATGAGGTGTCGATGGCCTTTCGCGCTTGACCAAAACCAGGCGCGCCTGGAGCAACCCCTTTCTGAAGCAATGCCTCCGTCTGGAAATAATAAGGACGTGGATCCTCCGGCTGCAGTTCAGCGGCCTTTTGCATCGCGCCAATTGCGCCATCAAGGTCTCCCCACTCCAGCTTGGAGAGACCCAGAGCGATATAGTTTCCAGAGTCTTGGGGAGCCATTCGGATTGCCTGTTCGTAATCTTGCTCGGCATCCTTAAACTGTCCCTTCAAAGTGCGAGCGATCCCCCGGCTGAGGATCAACTCATGGGAGGCCGGGATCAATGCAATTCCCGACGTAAGGATCCGAATGGCCAAATCATAGTTCAAATGCTGGCAGGCCAGAGTTGCAATGTCGAGATAATTCTGGGGGTCTTTGGGGTTGTTCAGGATTCCTTGCCGGAAGGCGTCATAGGCTTCTTTGGTCTGGCCGGCTTTCTCTTCTGCGACGCCCAGCAGGCTGTAGGTCTCGGCGGAAGTATTGCCATGTTTTAGGAGCGAAGCCAGGGTATTTATGCACTGGCCATATTGGCCATCACCAAAGTAGGCCAACGCCAAACCATAGTTGTGGCTGAAGTCGTTCGGGAAGCTGGGCGGCAGTTGATTGAAAGTTCGGATTGACTCCTTATAAAGATGGGCCTGGCCCAACAGCCAGGCAAGCCCAAAGATTTGCGGGTTCGTTAGCCCCGGCCGCCCAATGAGCCCTTTCAACGTTTGGACGGCCGTGGCGGTTTGGCGGGTTTTCAACTGCGCTTTGGCGGCCATCAGAGAGAGCCCGGCATCCGCCGTTACCTGAGCAGGAACCCGCGACAGGTAGTGAAGAGCCAAGGCATAATGGTTCTGTCCAAACTCATAACGGCTGAGAATGACATTGCCGGCTTCATCATCCGGATGAAATTCCACCACAGGTTGCAACTCGCGGGCCGCCTCTGCCCTGAGGCCTTGGCTCCAATAAACAATTCCCAATTCTCTTCGGGCCACCCAGTAGCTGGGGTCGATCGTCAGAGCCTTCTTGAGAGCCTGGACCGCCAGTTGAGGTTTCCCCATAAGAGCAAGAGCGATACCCTGTCCGCTTGGGCCTTGTGGACTCTGGGGAGCGTCGCGTTCAACCGACTGGAATTGCTCCAGCGCATCGGAGTATTGCTTTTGTTGGAGAAGCTGCATTCCCTTCTGGTAAGCGGCATCAGCTTGCCCACGCGCCGGCTTTTCAGGCTCCTGCTGCGGGGGTTTTGCTGTCTGGCCAGCAGCAGGCGAAATGACTCCAGGTATAAGGAGATTTGTGAGAGCAAAGAAAAAAAGGGTTTGAAGGAAAGGTCGATTCACAGGCGTCCACACTTTAACGATGTCTCGCTCGGTGGGGCGCCAGTGTGATTGTTTAGCTTTCCACAATGGCGCCCTCCAAGCCTCGTGACGGCGCCGGTCAGGCAGGGGGGAAACCTGAAGCCGGCTACCGTCACAACCTTTCGTTAACTTTCAAAGTCCACCTGTGCGCTCTGCAGTTTGCCATACTGGGCTGACTTCAAGCCTTTCACCAAATCAGCTTCAGTGAGAACTGAATCTCCCGCGCGGCAGCGGCGCTGAAGATCTGCATAAATCCAGGAGCGCCAACAGCCGTCCTGGACTCGCCACCTAAAGTGCTGAAACCTCCACTGGCTCCGCCCCCGGGGGGCGCGAAGTTAACATTGTTCAGGACATTGAAAAATTCGGACCTGAACTGGAGGCTCTTCGATTCGTTCAATTGGAAATTCTTAAAGAGGGCAAAGTCGAACTCGGTGGAGCTGGGTCCGCGCAAGGTATTACGCCCCAGAGTGCCAAAGGTGTAAGGCGCAGGAAGCGCGAAGGCCGCGGGGTTATACCAGTGGGAGACGTTCTGCTGAAATCCGGAAGGCTGCAAGGGCGTGCCGGACACAGGATCCGCTCGCTGTGTCTCGCTAGAGGGGTTGATATTGGCATTGTCGAACGGCACGGTTACAGTGAAGGGCAATCCGCTCTCCAGCGTGGTAATGCCGCTGATCTGCCATCCTCCAATGAGACCATTTTCCGCGCTACTGGCGCCGCTTGCGAAGTGCATGCCTTTGCCGAAAGGTAACTGATAAGTGTAACTGAAGACGAAAAGTTGCGGGACGTTGAAATCACAAGGTCCGTAGTCTGCGCTCCAATTATAGGGGTTCTGGATGCTCCCTGATTGACCTTCGTCTTGAATGGACAGGCAACGGGACCAAGTGTACGAGGCTAGGAACGTCAGCCCCTGGGAGAATCGCTTTTCGAGCTTTGCTTCCAGTGCATTGTAATTGGATATTCCGGAATTGAAGTCAGCCGGAAACTGGCCGAGGAATGGGAATGGCGTCCGGGGCGCCACAGGACCCGGCCCCATCTCGCTCGGTAAAGGGGCGTTGTACATGGGTTGAATAAACAGGTGCCGGCTTTCCGACCCTACGTAATCCACCGTGGCCGTAAGATTCGGACTGATTTCCTGCTCGAGTCCAAAATTATACTCCATCGTATAAGGGATTTTCAGGTTGGGAGCGGCTGCAAAGGCCACGGAAGGAGTGTAATCCTGGGGTGGTAGAAATGACGTAGCGGAAGGCAGCTTGGTAAAGAACAGACTGGGAGTTCCACGGTTCAGGCCGCCTTCGCTGATACCTGCGCCGAACGGCCAGGCAATGCGAGGATCCTGGGATTCCTGAACCAGCGTATTGTTATGGTCGTCAAAAACTGCAAACCCTCCGCGGAACACCATCTTGGGAGTGGCACTATATGCAAACCCGAACCGAGGTTGCCAACCATTGTACCTGGGATCAAAGTAGGTCGACCTCACATTGGGGAATGGCCAGGAGGAATTGGGATTGGGAGTGGGAAATGGAACCGGGATGAGGAAACAGCTATTGATACTCCCGCCGGGGGGACAATTTGGATTCCATCCCGAAACTTGGTTGTTCTTATAGTGCACGGGCGGAACATAGTCGTAGCGAATTCCGAACTCAATATTCAACTTCTTTGAAGCCTGCCATTTGTCTTGCAGATAATAGCCCTGCCAGGTTGTCGTGTCGTTAGCCGCGGTCTGGCCAACAAAGCCAAATAGACTGGATGGCAGGTTAAGGAGCATGCTGGCAAGCCCGTCGCCAGTGGTTGAGGCATTAAGACTTGTCCCATAGGTTGCGCTCGTCGGGAACTGGTCAAAGCCAATCGATCCCCCCCAGCCATCGTCGAAACTGTGAACGTGGTAGAACATGAAACCGCCGCTGAAGGTATGGGCGCCGTGTATTTTCTGAATATCACCGCTGAATTGGTGTGACCGGATCGGACCAAGGGGAATCGCGAACTGCCCGGTACCGCCCAAACGGGGTGCAAGGCTGATTTGGGGAACGATCGGGATGCCGTCCCGGACCGGCTCAAAACCTGCGGTGCCCGTTGCATTGAGCAAACCCACGCCGCCGGGGATATTGGTCGTTCCAAAGTTCGTATAGTTGTAACCGTAATGGAACGTGCCAAGCAGCGTGGGGCTGAAGAGATGGGTATAGCCCACTGCCACCACTCGCGCGTGATTGAGGGCCGTGTTTGCGCCGGTCAGAAGCGAGCTCGGGAAGGTTTCATTGGGTTGCGTGAAGTAGAAATTTCCATACAGTGCGTCGTTATTTCGGAAGGTGTGGTCAATTCGGGTGCCGAATTGGTCGCTAGAAATGATCTGGCTACTCGAAGCCGCAAAGTTCGGAAAACTGTTCCCACCCCGACCGAAGTTGGGTGTGGGGTAGAAGGCTCGAAGGTAAGTCAAGGCTTGGGAGGTCAGCAGGTTGCTAGGAATGATGTTTCCGCTGAAAGGATCGCGAACCAAGCCGGTGCTCTGCGCTATAAGGCCCGTTACCGGGTCGACTTCCCCGGCGGTCACCTGCCGGCTTGTGTAAGGGTTGTAAATCTGGCCGTTCATCACCGGGCGCCCAAGAGGATCAAAGACGGGCTTTCCGGTCGAGGGGTCGACGGCCTGCTGGTTGGTTAGCAAATCCGAGAAGTCACCGCCCAACTCCGCCGTAGTCGGCACATTGTTGAATTCGGTAAATCCCTGGCTTGACCGGAAGCCTTCCCAATATCCGAAGAAATAGGTCTTCGATTTGCGGCCGTCGTAGGTTCCCCAAGGTGTGGGAAGAACTACCGGCCCTCCGACAGTGAACCCATATTGGTTCTGACGGAAAGACGGCTTTTTCTGGCCCGCGAAGTTGTCAAAAAAGTTCGCTGCGTCCAGGCTGTCGTTTCTTAGGAACTCCCATGCATCCCCGTGGATCTGATTGCTCCCGGATTTGGTAACCACATTCACATTGGCGCCGGATGAGATGCTGAATTCACCGTTAGTGATGTGGGATTGGACGTTAAACTCCTGAATGGCATCAGGAGGTGGGCTGATCGCCCAGGTGTTGTCGAATATCGCGTTATTCAAAATCCCGTCCAAGGTGAAGTTGTTCTCCTGCCCCCGTTGGCCGTTTACCGAAGGACTGATGCCGCCGCCACCGATGGGAATGACAAAAAAGGATTGTTGCCCACTCTCCTTGGGGGCGGCGCCCGGCGTCAGCAAAATCATCTGCGTAAACTGTCGGCCATTCAACGGCAGATCCACAACCTGTTTTGATCCAATGACTTGGCCTATGGTCGAGCTGGTTGTCTGTAAGGCGGCTGGTGTTGAGGTTACGTTAACCGTCTGGGTGACAGCGCCCGGCTTAAGGGTGAAATTCAGCTCGAGATCCTGGTTCACCAGGAGTTGCACGTCACGCTGCGTAACAGTTTCAAAACCCGACTGGGTCACAGTAACGGAATAGTGCCCGGGGGGTAACGCGGTGATTGTAAAAAAACCAACGGAGTCCGTCTTTGCCTCGCGCAACTGATTGTTCGCGAGGTTCTTCACTTTGACTGTTACTCCAGGAATAACCCCGCCAGACTGGTCAACGATAGTCCCATGAAAAGCTCCATTCACCGTCTGGGCGCTTGCCGTGTGCCCGAAAAGGGCTAGAAGACTCACTAATAATCCCCAAACCCATGCGTTCGCGTGAAATCGAACTCTTTTCGTCCTCATTTTAGTCTCCTCCACTTTCACCTTTGAAAGTAAGCCTCTGCCGCTTCAGTCTTAATGGGCGAGGGCTTCGGACCCACGACTCAACGCATTAGCAATTATCCAGATTCAACCACGCTCCTCAAGATCTGGTTCAAGAAGTCCTCCGTCATGTCGCTCAAAAACTTGCGGCACTCATCGGGCGTCGCAACGCATAGCGTTTCAACTATTCTACGGTGTTGTTCTACAATAGCAGGCAAGTTAAGCCTTGTATGTCGAAACGATCTGATCAGGACGTAAGCGAACTGAGGTGTAGCCACGACACGCAGAGCTTTTTCAAGGTAGCGATTTCCTGACATCCTCCAGATATGTTCATGAAAACGCAGATCATTTCTGGAAAATTGCAGGAAATCTCCACGGTCTGCACCCAATTGCATTTGCTCAATTGCCTGCTGGAGGTCAAAGATGTCTGCGTCATTTGGTCTGCCATTTTTCCTGGCAAGATCTACAGCTAAGCCCTCACATTCCATGCGGAACTGATAGATCTGCTGGATATCTTCAACGCCATAATCGGTAATGAAGGTTCCACGTTTAGGGATTCTGACCACAAGCCCTTGAAACTCAAGATCTTGAAATGCCTCACGCACCACTCCCTGGCTAACGTTCATCTCGCGGCCCAATCCCAGTTCGGTGATGCGTTCTCCGGGAGCGAGCTTTCCTTCCAGGATGGCACCCCGAATCAACTCCACAACCTTTTCCTTTGTGCTCGCGGTGCGAATTTTGGCGAAGAGGCTCTCTTTTTGCATCAAGCTGAGAAAGTTTATTGATAATCGTTATCAATCATCGTGATAAAATAAGGCTCCCTCAATAGTACTGTCAAGGGGAATTTTTTCAGGACTTTCCCAAAAATTTCCGCTTCCTCCGTTCTAACTCCACCAATTAAAGAGCTTAGCTGTCTTGGCAAATGAACTGTTGCGAATTGTCAAAATTGCGCGAAAGAGCGAGTCAATACGGCTCCGCAGGCACCCTCACAGAGCATGAAAACTGGCCAGGCTGCACGCAGCCTCGCGATTTTCGCGGCTTTTCAGAACCATCCTTATCGCTTTGAAGCGAGGGCGGGGCTCAAATTCTCCCGCAAACCGCGGCTGATCCAACCAGGGCAAGGAATAAATGGGGAAAGTCCTGGAATTTTTTGAATCACATTAAACCGAAGTTCCGCGAAGAATTAGGGGCTCTTCCGCACTCTCGGTGCAACCTTGGGGTGCATACCCAGGTTAAGACCTATGGATTCTATTAGTTAAGAAATCATCACAGGCAGACCTACGGCCTGTTCTTTCCTTTGTTACCAGACGATAGCCTAAGCCCATGTTATCTGACAGATGCAAGGTTTCACTCGGCCTCGCCTGCACCGAAAGTGCGCAAAAACCCCATTCTGGTGGAAGTGGCCAGCCCGCATTATGCCGCCGCCCCGGTGGCTGCCAATCTCGACTTGACCTCGAAAGCCGCAAGGCGGCGAGGAGGCAACATGGGTAAACTTAACTGGGGAAAGATGGCCTGCTTTGTCTTTCCGCTGTGCGCAGCGACGGCGATTGCCTTAGCTGCGCAGACTTTCAACACACTGCACCGCTTCGACTTCACGGACGGCTCCGGCCCCAACGCGGGGCTGATCCAGGCAACCGATGGCAACTTCTATGGGACAACGTCCGGTGGTGCGGGCACGGTCTTCAGCCTTGTCTGCCGGTCAGGGCCCGGTCGTGAGCCTCAGTCCTACCAGCTTGAACTTCGGCCCTCAGAGTGTCCAAGCGCCAAACGTTCCGCAGGCCATCACGCTGACGCACACTGGCCAGTTGGCGCTGGCCGTCACAAGCATCGCTGTTACCGGCCAGAACGGCAGAATGACTATCCAGATTCTTTACAACGACCCCGTGGCCGGCTTCGTCTCAATTCTCGCCGTTGACGATAATGCTTTCAGCCTGCGTTGGCGAGCCGGTTCCCCACACGGACCGCGTGTCCCATACCTGGGAAGTGTTCCACACGGCGGTGGGCGAAGTTGAAAAAGTCACGGTTTGTGATGAGTTATTATAGGTTGCCGTCGGGGAGAGAGCGGATCCCTTCGGGGTGTTCGGGTCATTCAGGGCGGCCTGGATATCCAGATAGCCAGCGCCAACGGTGAAGACGTCGTAAAAGCTCGTATAAGTCTGACCGGTGCTGGGATCTGTGGCTGTGCTGGACGCCGGGAAGTGTTTATAAGCAGTGAGCATCAGCTTCGCTTTCACCTCATCGGGCGTGAGGGCCGGCTCAGCTTCGAGGAGGTCCGCAACCGCCCCGCTCACCACCGGGGTTGCCATGCTGGTGCCGCTCAGCACGTAGTAGGTATTGGAAAGGGCTGTGTTGAAGGTATTCTCATAGTAGGAAACCGGAATCCGGGTTTGAGGATAAGTGTTGGGAAGCGTGGCATTCGGCGCGAGCAATGAAACCACCAGGTTGCCAGGTGCGACAATGTCCGGCTTCACGATATGGTCAATGGCGGTGGGACCCTTTGAACTGTAACTACATCAAAGCCATCTACACGGATCGCACCGGCAACCTCTGGATCGGCACGAACGGCGGAGGCTTGAGCCTCTTCAAGAACGGGACGTTCTCCACCTTTACAAACCGGGATGGCCTTTCCAGCAACGAAATCTGGACGCTCTACGGCGACCGGCAGGGTAGTCTTTGGATTGGAACAGGAGATGGAGGACTCGACAGGTTCCGAGATGGGAAGTTTACAGTCTATAACCAGAAGATGGGGCTCTCCAGCGACCAGGTGTGGTCGCTCTTTCAGGATCGTGAGGGCAGCCTCTGGATTGGGACGACGGGCGGCGGACTCAACCGGCTTGCAGACAGCCGCTTCACCACTTACAGTTCGCAGGAGGGCCTCTCCAACGACGTTGTGCTCCCCGTTTATGAGAGCCGCGACGGTAGCCTGTGGCTTGGCACGGACGGTGGCGGGGTTGACCGCATCAAGGATGGAAAAATCACCTCCTATACAACGCGCAACGGCTTATCTGACGATGAAGTCTTTTCCATCTGTGAAGACGCAGAAGGAAGCATCTGGATTGGGACGCGTCACGGACTGGACCGTTTCAAAGATGGAGCATTCCAGGTCTTCACCACCCGGAACGGCTTGCCGGATGATATCGTCACTTCGAGCTACCTGGACCGGGAAGGGAACCTTTGGATCGGAACGCGCAGCGGACTTAGTACCATATTTCTTAAATACACTAACGTATTTGATTTGCCCTGCTGAGC
>CALCEB010000286.1 GCA_937900045.1 uncultured Acidobacteriota bacterium | reverse complement strand
CGAGATTTCTGCCTGTCTCGTGGGCTCGGAGATGTGTATAAGAGACAGGATTTAACCCGACTGACATCACGGAAGAGTTCGATCACAGTTCCTGGAAGTGCTGTGCGGGGTCGGGCGAGTAAAAGCATCACGAAGCCCAGACCCATCGTTTCAAAATAAATCCAGGCGACGTGATTGAAGGCTGACCTTACATAGATGGGTCCGTTACTTTCGCGCATATCCGCATCAGTGTGGCCCGGTCGAGCGTGCGCAAAGTCGGAGATGCCGTCGTAGATTCTGCGTGCGAAGCCTCCCTCGCCGGCGGAAGTCTTCCGGTCGAAAAGGGTGTCGTTGACGTCTTCGCGAAGTCGCTTCTGAAGGTCGGCAGTTGACGCAATGAGGCCGTCGCAGGCTTGTCCGAAGGAAATGGTAGATTTGCCATCCCGCCACGCCCGGTAAGCCTTCAGTTTTCCAGAAGTCTGAGCCCATGTAGCAATTGTCGTCAGCTCCAGTGCGGATCGCAGCGCACTGATCGAAAGTCGGTAAAAGCCAGTTAAAGCCGTGTAGATGGCGGATTCGAAGTCATCGCCGGCGTCTAACTTGGCCGGATGAAAACAATCCTCAGTTCCACCGCAGCATCTAACCCACGCGCCCCACAGATCGTCCATTTGCCTGAGGGTGCTGCCATGATGATTTGAAGTTCGCACCGCGACGTCATCTGGCAGAGTCACGATGCTCTTCCAGGTGGCCTCATCGATTAGATCAGACGGCCGCGGTTCCGGCTTTGGGGCATATCCGAAATCCCGGCGGGTGAGCACAACACGCCTCGCCCTAAAATCGCTCATCGGCAACTTTCTAGACATGTAGGCATCCTAGCAGACAACCCGCGGGTGGCGCCTACGTCGGGTTTTTTGATGTAGGCGCCTCAGTGACGGTCTGGAATGTCCCGGTGTCCCGGCAACACCGCTACTACAGCAGACAAACCGAGACACTGCCCAGAACTCTGGATGATTTGAGGGCCGAGGAAAGCCCACGGTCAATCACAGAACGATTGACCGTGGCTACCACTGCCATCTCCTCCTTTGGCCCTCCGAGCTCGCGAACCCCTCTCCGGTGTTGAAGCGGTTGGAGGATCGCACGGCCTTATTCAGGCTGAAGAATCTACGTGGCAACCGGAGCTTCCCTTGGTGCCAAAAGATACTCAACGGGCTAAAACTGCCGCCCACGGTTCATCAGCACGCCCACCACCGAGTCTGGCAGCGAGGCGGGTACGACATGAAAATCTGAAGTCCAAAAAAGCGAGACGAGAAATTGAATTACATGCACAATAATCCGGTGAGCATCGGCGTGTAGCCGCCTGCTTTGCTCGCCACTCATCACTCGCCACTGCTTTGTTGGCCCTGGTCGAGTTGGAGGTTTTACCATCTGCCGGATACGTCCCTACTGGCCAGGGACCACCTGCCGCGATCCAGGCTGCGGCGCTACAGCTCAGCTCCCCAGGAGCCCCAACCCTACGCCTGTTCTGCGCGCCTACATCAAAAAAACGACGTAGGCGCCACCCGGCGGTTACGGGCTTTGCTTTTCTCCCAGAACACAGATGTTGGCGGTAAGGAAGCGCCCGGCTTGCTGAGGGGCGCCGACATGAAAATCGATGTCGGCGCCACCCACGGCTGGCGCATCGATATCGCAAAAAGCCATGCGAGCGGTGCAGGGACCCATTCATCGGCCGGTCGAGGCCGCCGCCGCTGCGGTTTTAGGTGGCGGCATGATGGCAAGCGGCACCCGAGCGAAGGCCACTTTGCCGGCGGAGGGGTCCAACACGTTTACCTGCATCCAATAGCGGCCCGGAGGGAATTTTTCCAGAGGTATTTTGGTGAAGTAGGTTGAAGTCTGATCGCCAGATTTTTCTACCTTCCCTGGGTAAGGGCCGGCTTCCGAAACCTGGATGTTGCCGCGAAAGAAAACCAGAGCGAACTGCGGAGGAACACCACGCGCAATCTGGCCCAGGGGACCACTGGCCTCAGACGTGACCTGGCTCTTCGCTTGAGGTTGTGCGCGGTAAGATTCCAGATAAACATAAAGATTCTGGTCGGTTCGGAAAACGCGAGTGACGCTGGGAAGGACGGACTGGTTGCCCACCACTAGCGGTTCATCCGCAGTCTTCTTCACTTCGCGAGCTTTCCGGGCGCCCTTGGCGGAAGCATCCTGCAACTGATTGGAGACGATCACCGAGCTGATCTCAAGATTTGGCCCGCCTACCGCCGGCAAATCAAGGGGCTCTTCGAACGTTCCAAGCTTTCCACTCTCATTTTCACGAACCACAGCCTTCAGTTTGTATTTGCCGGGCGGCAGCACAAAGCCGCCTTCATAAAGGATGTTTCCGCTCACCACTTGTTGATAAGTTGTGCTTTCGAGCTTTACGGGAAGCGTGTCCCGCAAGGCCGCGGTGATGTGGCCGGCGGCGTCCGTGGCCCGCCAGGCGAAGTCAAATTCGGTGCGATGAAGGTTTGATTTTTGAAGGAACGAAATGGCGGAGCCTGGAATCTTGGCGGCGAGAACCACGTCATACTTTTTATCGGGCCGCAGGAAATAGGAAGCCTCCACGGCCAGCGGCAACTCTACAAACGGCGATTCCAGGTCCATGGCCTGTTCCAACTGCGCTTCCTTATCTTCCTTGGTGAACTGGCGGAAGTTCTTGGGCGCATAGTAACCGGGCCGCGCCTGCACCTTTACGCCGGCCACATCCAGAGTTACGCGAATGTGGCGAAAGCGCCCATCGGAGCGCGAGTTGGTGGGCGTGTAGCCGAGCAAATAGTAGGAAGTGTTCAACGTCTGAACATCCTTGAAGACCTGGCTGAAATCATTCATGTCGTAAAAGGTGCGTCCGCCGGTTTCCGTGGAGAGCGTTGCCAGCGTCTCCCGGCCATTGTGCAGATCGTTCACCTCCGAGCTGACGGCCTGGTTGGTATAGATCCCAATACCGGAGGGGCTTGAACTGGTGGCATCGCCGCCCGGCGGAAGGGCTACCAATCCCCGCGCATCGACGGTGTAAAGCGAAACGTTGGCGCGATTGGCCGCATCGATGGTGGCGCGCAGTTGCGCCTGGTTTTCAATGCCGGTTTGTTCGATGCCGCTTGAAAATTGGATCACGTTCTTGCGGCCGGGAATGCCGCCCAACGTTTCGGAAAGGGATTGGATGGCCGCCAGCTTTTCGTCGGTATTGAAAATATTGAATTCGGTCTCATCTGGCGTAAAAGCCTCGGAAGTGTCCTGGGTCACAATCGTATTGCCATTGAGGTCCGTGCCGCCAGCCGTTCCGATTTCGCCCTGCTGGCTCAGATCGTTGGAATTGCCAATTTCAATATCCTTCAGCGCCTTTTCCAAAAGACTATGGTTGTTCGTAAAGTTCTGAACCACGCGCAAGTCGCTAGTGTAGGTCACCAGCGCCACCAGGTCGGCGGGAGTCATCTGCTTCTGGACGAAGTTCGTGGCGGCATTCATGGCGCGCATCAGGTCATCCACCTGCATGGAGGTGAGGTCAAGGAAAAGCACGATCATGCGATGGTCCTGAATGATGCTTTTCACCGGCGTGCCGGCAGGTAGGTGGCTGAGGTCAATGACGGGAGGTACGCCGGATTTTCCCTCCGCCTGCAAGAGCTTGTCTACATTCTCAATTTCGAAGGAATTGATTTTTTGTAGTGCTCCATCCTCCCTGACGTGAAAATCGCTCTCCTTCAGGTTGGTAACCGGCCAGCCTTTCTTATCGTAAACGCGAATGTCCACCAGCACTTCATTGCGCTGGGCGCGCAGCTTGAAGCCGCCTTGCTGGAATCCCGTTTGCGGAAACGGTTGGGACCGCTGCGGTGTTGCGACTGGAGTGGTGGATTGGCTACCACTTCCGGCATTCATCAACCCGGTCCCGCCCATCAACGCCAGGACACCCAACGCCATCATGCCCCAGCGGACCCTTCGCGTAATCCAACCGTGTCTCATCAGAACCTCAGCCTTAATGACAAATCGACGACTCGCATTTGTCCGACGCTCGTAACCCGTCCAAATGTGGAAGAATTCACCACCGTCGACAGCCCCTCAAAAGTGGGCGTGTTGAAAATGTTATCTGCGGAGATGCGGAAGTCTCCTTGCAATCCCTTCTCGCGGGAAAAGACGACCAATTTATCCAGCGACATGTTGAAAACGTACACTGGCGGGCCCGGGATGGTGTCGCGGCCGGCGTTCCCGTATTGGCCTGTGGCGGGTAGGGAGAACGCTGCGGTGTTGAAGTATCCAAGCGTCGTGGGATTAGCAATTGTAACCGGCAGACCCGTGGCGTTGGGCCGAAGCGAGGCAAATGGCGCGGCGCCGTTCACGTTGTTGCTCAAGTTGCCCAGGATCGTTGGCGTGTACGGCGTGCCGGATTCGAGCGATGCATTGCCACTAATTCGCCAGTTCTCGAGGACCCGGCTTAAGGCCCCGCCATGATTCAGGTACTTCCGGCGCTCGCCGAAAGGAAGCTCATAGGTTTGGTTAATATGCAGGATGTTGGTGCGGTTGAAGGTGGAAAGAGCATACTCCGCCGCCAGGTCAAAGGCGTTCTGCGCCACGAACCGGCCAGAGCCGCCCACACTGGCAGCATCGTCCATCGATTTCGAATACGTGTAATTCACGTCAAAGGAAAGTCCGCTGTGATACATGCGGCGCAAGTCCAATTGCAAAGCGTTGTAGAGCGAGGATGCGCCCGAAGTCTCATAGGTAAAGGGCAAGGCATTCAACAGCAGGTTTGCTTGTCCGCTTGTTGTTGAGCCTGTAAGCGCGCTATTGGGGGCCAGGAGCAAGTCCAAATGGTTGCCCCTCGTTCCCACATAGCCTACTGTCAAGATCAGGTCCTCGACCAACTGTTGCTCCAGGCTGAAATTCCAAGTCATTGCATACGGAGTCAGAAAGTTTGGATCCACCGCGTAAGTATTCCGGGCGATTTGCGGATTGATCTGCGGGAAACCGTTCTGGAGCGTCAGGACCTGCGCGGGCGAGGTAACCAGGGTACTGGCTTCAGCGAAAGGTGGCTGATCGGCAAGGTTCGGAACCAGGCGTTGATAAATGGAATTGTCATAGAAAATCCCGAACCCGCCGCGAAACACCAGGCTGTGCTGCGACCAGGGCCTGTAGGCCAATCCGAAGCGCGGCGACCAATCGTTGGGATCGCCGCGAATGAGCGAAGAAGGAAGACTGCCGGGGTTCTGGCCGGTCACAACGGAGACACTGGTATAGCCAGGTCCTATGGCCAGATCGGAGAGATGGCCGTATTTCTCGGCGAAGGGCGTGTAGTATTCGTAACGCAAGCCTAGATTAAATGTCAGCTTGGATCGGAATCGCCAGTCATCCTGCGCAAATGCGGCCAGAACCGTGTCGCGGAAGTAGTTGCTGCTAGTCCCAAAGCGCACGGAGGTGTTCTGGGGCAGGCCCAGCAGGAAATCCGCAAAATCAAAGCCTGTATTCGGCACGGGAGTGCCTGCCGTGGTGAAGTTGCTCGTGGTGTAACCGCTGAAGGTGAACGTGCCGCGCGCATCCGGATTGGTCAGGGTGTTCACTTCCACGCGCCGGGTTTCTCCGCCGATGCGCAGGTTGTGCTTTCCCCGGTTAATCAGGATGAAGTCGAAAATACGGAAAGTCTGGTTACGCGTGAGCGAAGGGATCACATCATTCAGCGAGCTGAAATTGGTGAAATTAACCAGAGGCACTCCCCAATCCATGGGGCTCTCGGAAATCCCGGTGATTCCCAGGCTGCCAGCGATGTTGTCCGTAAAAGCAAATGGGTTCAGCAACTGCATACGCTGGCGGTTAAAGTTCACCAGCAGCATGTTGAGCAAATGCGGGTTGAAGGTGTGCGACTCATTCAAGTTGATGTTCTGGCTGCGTATGGACTCATTCTGGGTGAGCTCCGGGAAATTAGTGACGGATTGAGACCGGGCGGAATTTAAGAAGTAAAACAGGCTGATGCTGTCCTTGGGTGTGGCTTGATAGCCCACGCGCGTCATCAGCCGATCGTTGTTGGAGGGCAGGGAATCCTCCAGGAAATAGTTCTGCTCCTGTCCCGGAAGGTTGGGCACAGGAATAAATTGGAGCAGGCCTCGCGCCGCAGGATTGATGAGGCTCGATGGAATGATATTTCCCGGAAAGGGCGTTCGCGGCCCCAGCGGGTTCGACTGCGGATTGTAAATAACCGGGACGGTTCCGGCGAGCGGGCCGGAAGCAATCAATGCTTGGGAAAAATCGCCGGCGCGCTCGGCCAGCGTCGGAACGGTTGCAAAATTATCAAACGGCTCGCGGTTGCGCTGGCGGTTGTAATGAATAAAAAAGCTGGTCTTATCACTGCCGTTGTAAATCTTAGGAATCACCAATGGGCCGCCCAGGGACAGGCCAAATTGCTCAACGTGAGAAGGAATCAGCGGCGACTGCGCGATGTTCAGCGGGTAAGGACGAGCGTCCAAGGACGCATTAGAATATTCGGTAAAGAGATTGCCCCGGATGCGGTTGATGCGCGGGCGTCGGAAACCGCCGTTGCCCGCAAAAAACATCATGGCGGACGCAAAGTCAAAGCCCCCGCCCGTGTTGAATCCCGGAGCTCTTTGCGACGCCATATACTGCTGGAATTGCTGCCTTCGCTGTTGAAACTGCTGCCGCCGGTCGCCAGGTTCGGGAGCAGTGACGGTATTTCCCGCGAGCAGAAATGAATTGGATGAGCTTGCCGCCTGATCGCCGCCTGAGAAACCACTTTCTCCGCCCCCGGCGCCGCTCTCAAACCGGAGATTCTGTCCAGCTCGGCCGCCAGGGCCACCCCCAGGAACGTTCTGAAGGTTGCCAGGGAAGCTGGCGGCACGGCCCTTTCCGGACGCCCCGTCGGTTGAGCCGGGCCGTGGAAATACTAAGGCGATCGGGACCCGCAAAGTCTGGCCTGAGACCACAGGGATGGGCTCCCGAACATCCGGCCGGAAACCGGCCAGCGTCACTGTCATGCGATACGTTCCGGGAACGACACCTGTCAAGAAGTAATCGCCGGCTTCATTGCTCCAGGTCATCTTTTCTTTGCCGGTCTGCGGATTAACCAGTGTCACTTTCGCGCCCGGTACCGAAACTCCACCCGGGCCACGGATGTGTCCAGCGATGATTCCACCCGCCCCGGTCTGCGCGTGAAGAGGGAAGGGAAGCAGAGCCAGCGCCCAGAAGGCGGCCGCCGCGGACAAAACGTTTCTAGAAAAACCGCCGGTCTCTCTCATGAGTTGTGTTGCTTGCTTTTAACAAAACGGTGAATATCCGGTTTTGTCGGAATGGCGCCGCGAAGCATCTGAGAACCTTCGCTTCGCTCCGCATAACAGGCGGGGTTTCTCGCTCTTCTCAGGATAACAGGGCAGCAAGGTCTCTTATAATGCCCGCCAATCGTCCCCACATCAACCAACGTATCAGGCTAAACAAAAGTTACGTGCGAAATTGTAAAGTATGGGTAAAGGATTTGGAGGGTTGCATACCCCACAGCAAAATCGTTTGTGCAAGCGGGTTGGGATCGGGTACGTTGATAGTCGGCGAGGTTGGAAATGAGCCGCAAAATCAAGGTATTCATAGCTGGGATCATCATCCCTACAGGACTAACGGTTCTAGCGCGAACCTCGCCGCAAGGCAGGTCTCCAGGGCAGGGAAGTACTGCGAAGGCGGATACCCGCGCTGGAGGTTCGGGCGGCGCGCAGGATCAGCCGGCAAGGCCGCGGCCGGTGATCGGTACGGTGACCACGGTGGGTGTAGATCAATTCCAAATCAAAGGTACGGATGGCAAGACGATCACCGTCAAGATGAGCGGCCACACCCGCTTCCGCGACGGCCAGCAGGAAATCCACCTTGAGGACATCAAGCCGGATGACACGGTTATCGTGATGGGGCGGACAAGCGGCCCGGATGAGATGACCGCATTCGCGGTCCGCAAGCGCGCAGCCGGACAAGCGGCCCGGATGCAGAATGGGAATCGGGCCTTCGGCAGGATCGTCTCGATTCAAGGGAATGAGGTGAAAGTTGAAAACCCGTTTCAAGGTCAACAGACCGTCGTGGAGGTGACGGGCCAAACAAAGTTCTCGCGTAAGGTGGGAGACGGAATGATGGCGGTCGGCCAGCGCAAAGATGGGGAATTCGTAGCGCAACGGGTTTTCACAGGCAACTTGCGCGGGCGTGGAGGGCAGGGTCCAGGGATACGCTGAGGATTTACATCCACAAGGTTGACCCGATGGTGGCATTGAAAAAGGAGTGAA
Source organism: uncultured Acidobacteriota bacterium (assembly GCA_937900045.1). Classification (GTDB taxonomy): domain Bacteria; phylum Acidobacteriota; class Terriglobia; order UBA7540; family UBA7540; genus CALCEB01. The sequence goes on along the minus strand of CALCEB010000286.1, from coordinate 8,828 downwards.
GGAGGAAAAAAGACGAGAGCCTCACTCAAGATATCCGCCGGGGCGACGCTCGTAATCGCCCACGGAAGGGCACGATAATCATATGGTCATTCTTGATTTCGGTTGTGGAAAGAAAAAACAGGAGCCGGCCGCGATCGGTTTCGACCGTCAACCCGGCTCTTCAGCGGACGTTCTGTGTGAGCTTACGCATTTCCCTTGGCCCGTTCACGACAGTTGCGCCGACCGAATCTATCTTTGCCATTTCATCGAACATCAACCGGATATTCTCTGCATGATGGCGGAAGTTCACCGCATCGCCAAGGCCGGAGCAGAGGTGGTGATTGTGACGCCGCATTACAGCTCATCGGACTCCTATACGGACCCCACCCATCTTTTCCATTTGGGCTTTCACACCTTTGACTATTTTGAACGCGGCAGCTTCCAGGATTTCACTTACCATGCGGGAGGATTCCGCATTCTTGAACGGCGCCTAACTTTTGGCGGGAATCTGCTGCTCGATAACCTGGGACGCTTTTTCGCTTGGGCCTCCGCTAATTTTTATGAGAAACACCTGGCGTGGATTTTCCCGGCGCGCAATCTCCACTGCCGGCTCTCGGTTGTAAAGTAAGTCCAGATTTCAGGCGCCAGGATTCAGGTGTTAGGTGTCGGGAAACATGCTTTCAGCAATCAGCCCTCAGCAAGTAGAAGCCAGAGAAAGTATCGGGAGCAGGCGCCGCTTTTGCTGACCGCTGACCGCTGAAGGCTGGCAATTCGTTTGCTAGGCACTGCGCTCTCGTCTCTTGTCTCTCGTCACTCATTTCTTAACGCCACCATCGGATCGACCTTGGTGGCCCGGCGCGCGGGTAAATAGCTGGCGAGAAGCGCAGAACCGGTCAACAAGGTGGCGACGATGACCAGCGTCACCGGATCGGAAGGCTTCACGCCGAACAATAGGCTATGCAGCAACCGCATGGCCAGGAGCGCCGCGACAACGCCGATGGCCACTCCCGCCAGCGTCAGCTTTAGGCCTTGGCCCACAATCAGCGCCAGCACATCTCCTCTTTGGGCGCCCAAGGCCAGGCGAATGCCGATTTCATGGGTTCGCTGCGTGACGGAGTAGGAAATCACTCCGTAGATTCCAATTGAAGCCAGCAGCAGCGCCATCACCGCGAAGATTCCCAGCAGGATCATGTCAAAATGTTGCCGTGCGATGGAATCGCCGACGATGCTCGCCAAGGACTGAATCTGGAAAACGGGCTGCGTGCTGTCGGCTTCCAGAACCTGCTTTGCAACACCCGCGCTAAGGCTCATGGGCGAAACTCGAGTCCGCGCCACCAGGCACGCGGGCAGAAGCTGATTGCCGAAACGAGTGAAGGCGTCCGGCTCTTGTGACCACGGAATAAACACGGTCGCTCTCGCCGGGTTGTCCAAGCCTTGCTCCTTCGTATCACCAACCACGCCCACAATTTCCCGAGATTCATCAGCAAACTCAGGCCCCATTCCGCCCCCGATGGTAAGGTGCTGACCGATGGGGTTCTGGCCGGGGAAGAAATCATGTGCCAGCGTCTTGTTGATGATGACCACGCCGGCCGAATGGGCGCTGTCGCTATCCCTAAAGGCTCTTCCATCCAGCATAGAAATCTTCATGGCGGAGAAATAGTGAGGAGTAATCGTCCGCCATTCCGCATCGCCGGTAGAGTTATCCTTGCGCCCCGCGATCTTGAAGGGCAGGTCCGGTCCAATCTCCATTGGCAAGCTGGTCACAAATGCCGCCTTCTGAATGCCAGGAGTTGCCTCAGTCCGGTCCAGCACTTGCCGGAAAAATTGGGTTACTGCGGCTGTGGTGTTGTATTTCGAATCTGTCAAAGACAGTTTCATGGTCAGTACGTTTTGGGGGTCGAAGCCGGGGCTGACGTCCCGCAGATTGATGAAGGTCTCAATCAGCAGCGCCGCGCCCGCCAGTAACACTAATGAGAGGGCGATTTCCGCCACCACCAAGAGGCTGCGCAATCGGCCGTGGCGGGCGCCTCCAGTGGTGCGGCCGCCGCCCTCACGCAACGAATCGTTGAGGTTGATTCGGGAGGTTTGAAATGCCGGCGCCAGTCCGAAAAGGATTCCTGTGGCGAGAGCAACGAGGACTGTAAAGATGAGAGCAGGTTTGTCGATTCCGGCCTGTGCAATCTGAGGAAGATTCTCCGGCACTAGCGTCAGCAAGTTGCGCAAGCCCACTTCGGCAACTAACAGACCCAGGCCGCCTCCCGCCAACGCCAGCATTGTGCTTTCCGTGAGCAACTGCCGCACCAGCCGGGAACGGTCGGCGCCCACTGCGGTGCGGATGGCGATCTCCTTGTTGCGTCCGATGGCGCGGGCCAACAGCAGGTTTGCGACGTTGGCGCAGGCGATCAGCAGGACAAGCCCGACGGCCCCCATCAGGACCAGCAAAGCGGGCCGGGTGTCGCCGGTCAGGCTTTGCTGGTAATTCACCGCAGCAACGCTCTCCGTCTTATCCATCAAGTCCGGGTATTGCTGCCGGAATGCCTCGCCGACACGCGCCATATCTGTCTGGGCGCGTTCGGGCCTAATGCCCGATTTCAGCCGCCCCAGGACCAGGAAAAGGTTCGACTGCTCTTGCGGGTTCAGAACCGGACGGAGTGGAAACCAGGTTTGGGCCGCAGGATTGGACTCAAAGCCAGCCGGCATGACCCCGATCACGGTGTAGGATTTGCCGCTCAGCGAAACCGGCTTGCCGATGATCGATGCATCCCCGCCGAACCGCTGCTTCCACAGACCGTTACTGAGGACCACAACATCCGGCCCACCGGGGCGCTCTTCTTCCCCAGTAAAGTCACGCCCCAGCGCCGGGGAGACGCCCAGCACGCGGAAGAAGTCGGCTGACACCCGGATGCCCGTAATGTGTTCAGCCTGAGCGCCACCCGTAAGGTTAAATCCACCGGCCAAGAGGTCATACGCGGCAAGACCGGAGAATACGCGGTTGTGTTGCCTCCAGAAAACGAACTTGGTGGCGGAGACCGCAGGTTCATTTCCGGACTTATAGTGCCGCATGACCTGTTCCAGGCGGTCCGCCTGCGGATACGGCAGCGGGCGGAGGAGAATGGTGTTAACCACGCTGAAAATCGCCGTGTTCGCGCCAATGCCCAGCGCCAGCGTGATAACGGCAATGGCCGTAAAGCCGGGGTTCTTGGCCAACATGCGCAGGCCGAAGCGTAGGTCTTGGAGAAGGGCACTCATGTTCCACCTCAAGCGATCAGCCATTAGCACTCAGCTTTCAGCCGTCAGCAACCAACAGGGGTTAGTGGTTCGTGATTAGTGCTCACCGGCCGGCGATGAGCTTTCGCCCCAGACCCGCACGCATCACTAATCACTCATCACTGACCACTATTCGTTTCTTAACGCCACCATCGGATCCACTTTCATCGCGCGCCGCGCCGGGATGTAACATGCAAAAAGCGCCACACTGATAAGTACGAGAGATACTGCCGCAAAAGTTCCAGGATCGGTGGGCTTGACGCCGAAAAGCAGGCTGGTAAGGAAGCGGGTCAAGGCCCAGGCTCCCACCAGTCCCACTGCGACCCCGGCCAGAGCCAGCCGCAAGCCCTCCGACACCACCATTTTCAGAATGTCGCCGTTCGCCGCCCCCAGCGCCATGCGGATACCGAACTCATGCGTTCGCTGTGCCACGGAATAGGCAATCACGCCGTAGATGCCCACAGCAGCTAAAACCAGAGCCAATAACGCAAAAAGTCCCAGCAGCAAAGCGACAAACCGCTGCTGTCCTGAAGACTCGGAAACAATGCTGGCCAAAGTGCGAGGTCTGAAGACCGGCAATTGCTGATCGAGGCCACGAACCACACCTCGCACTGCCGATATCTGGCTGAGCGGCGGGGTGGAGGTGCGAATAACCAGCGACATAAAAGAATCACCATCCTGGTATTCAGGAGAGTAGGCCTCCGGAATTGGCGCCTCGTTCATGCCGAACTCCCGCACGTCGCCCACAACACCGGCTACGGTAATCCAGTCCGGGTATTGATAATCCTGGGTGAAACGCTTGCCAACGGCATCCTGGTTGGGCCAGAAGCGGCGCGCCATGGTCTGATTGATGATGGCAACTTTGAGCTTGCCCTTGACGTCCTGCTCTGTGAAATCGCGTCCTCTGAGCAAGGGGATGCGAAGCGTGTGAAAATAGCCTGGGCTGACGTCGCACGACTCCACCAGTGGGCTTGACCACATGTTTTTGGGAATAGGCTGACCCTCGATATAGACCACGCCGTTGCTTCCACCCTGTAGCGGCAGCTCACTCGTGACGGCGGCAGATTGGACGCCGGGAAGCGCCTGGATGCGCTGCAACAATTGCTCGAAAAAGGGTGTGATCTGTTCCGGCTTCGCGTATCTCGCGTCCGGCAGGGAAAGGTGCGCCGTCAAGACATGGTTCGCATCAAATCCCGCGTCCACGCCCAGAAGCCGCACCAAGCTCTTGATGGCAAGACCGGCCCCAATCAACATCATCAGGGCCAGCGCCACCTCAGCGGCCGTCAGCACACTGCGCGAGCGGTGGTGGGGCGACGCAACCGCCCTTGAGCTTTCTTTCAATGTTGATTGCAGGTCGGGATTCGAGGCATGAATGGCCGGAACCAGCCCGGCCAGCGTGCCTGCAATAAAAACGATGAGGAAAGTAAAGAGGAAGACCCAACCGTCAAGGTGGACTTGAAGAATGTGTGGTACATAGCCGGTGGGCGCGGCATGAAGCAGCACCCTTAAGGCGTTCGAGCCAACCACCAATCCGGCCACGCCACCGAAGAAAAAAAGCAGAACGCTTTCCGTCAACAACTGACGAATGAGGCGGGCGCGCCCGGAGCCAACGGCCAGACGAATGGCAATTTCCCGTTGTCGTCCCACCGCTTTTGCCAGCAGCAGGTTCGCCACATTGACGCAGGCAATCAGCAGCAGAAAACCGACGGCGGCAAAGAGCACCAGCAGCGCCGGCTTCACATTCTTCACCAACTGCTCTCGCAAACTTACAACTTTGGCGATGACCCCGGTATTCGTATTGGGGTACTGATGAGCGAGCCGTTGTGAAAGGGTTTCCATATCGGCGCGAGCCTTTTCAAGAGGAACACCATTCTTCAGGCGTCCGATTACAAAGATCCAGTGGTTGCCGCGGCTCTGCCTCCACTTCGGTTGTTGGAGGGTCAAAGGCTCCCAGAATTCGGCTCGCCACCCCCAAATTGACGGGAACTTGAAATCGCGCGGCATGATGCCAACAACGTCGTAGGCTTCACCATCCATCGTGATTTTTCGTCCCACGATACCTCCATCCCCGCCGAAGGCTCGCTGCCACAATCCGTAGCTGAGGACCACCACGTGATTGTGGCCGGGCTGGGTTTCATCCTCGGCAAACGTCCGGCCTTTCAGCGGCTGGAAACCGAGAAGATGAAACATTTCGGGCGAGACCTCGTAACCCCAAATCCGTAAGGGTCCGCCTGCGCCCATCAACGCGCCGCCATTCCTGGTTCCCGCCGCCAGACCTTGAAAGACGTCGTTTTGGGCTTTCCAGTCCACAAAATCCGGGCCCGTCGCAGGATAAAGGTCGCCTGGACCGCTGGGCTCGGTATCCCATACCACTACAAGCTGCTGGCTATCGGGATAGGGCAACGGCCGCAAGAGAATGGCATTCACTAGGCTGAAAATTGCCGTATTGGCCCCAATGCCCAGCGCCAGCGTGATAATGGCAATGGCCGTGAAGCCGGGATTCTTGGCCAGCATGCGCAGGCCGAAGCGTAGATCTTGGATCATTGTGCTCATTCCTTATCCTCCGCCGGTTCAAGACTAGGCACCGTCAGGGCATGGCTTCAGCCATGCCACATCCGAACACAAGGAAAAGCGGCTTTAGCCGCTGAGGGCCTCAGAGGCTAAAGCCCGAATCTCGGGACCACCGCCAACGGCATGGCTGAAGCCATGCCCTGACGGTGTTCCCAACGACTTAACAGGGTAATACCAGGCGCCGCTTTTGCTGAAAGCTGAGCGCTGAAGGCTGAAAGCTTTTTTCCTGACACCTGGAACCTGACACCTAGCACCTGCTTCGTCACTCATTTCTTAACGCCACCATCGGATCCACCTTCGTCGCCCGGCGGGCGGGAATATAGCTGGCAAGCAGCGCCGCTGCCATGAGGATGAGCGAAACGGCAACAAACGTCGCCGGGTCCGTAGGCTTCACGCCGTAGAGCAAGCTCGACATCAACCGCGTCAAACCGATCGCGCCGATGATACCGATGCCCACTCCGGTTATGACCAGCCGGAGCCCTTGCCCAACCACAAGCCGCATCACATCCGCGCGCTGCGCCCCAAGCGCCATGCGGATTCCCATTTCGTGCGTTCTCTGGCTCACCGAATAAGACATCACTCCATAGATGCCGGAGGATGCCAGCAGCAATCCCAGCAGGCCCAAAACTGCGGCGAGCGTGGCGGCGGTGCGGTAGGTAAACAGAGACACGTTGAACAAGTTTCTTAAGTTCGCGGATTCCAGAATCGTGGCTTGGGGGTCCAATGCATGCGCCTGCCCCTGCACAGCGGCGAGGAGCGCATCCGGGTCACCCGCGGTCCGCACCAGAATATTTGCGTCCGTGCCGGTGTCCTGCAGGAACGGGAAATACAGGAAAGACTCCCGCTTCTCATTCATGCTGTGATATTTCACGTCCTTCACGACTCCGGCAATCGTCCACCACTGGTCCCAACTATTCAGCCGGTGGCCAATCGGATTTTCCCCCGGCCAGAACCGTCTTGCCATCGTCTGGTTAATCAAGCAGACCAGGGGCGCGCCAGGACGGTCTCGATCGTTAAATTCCCGCCCCGAGATGACCGGAATCTGCATCGTCGAGAAATAGCCGGGACCGACAACGTTATAGTCGATGTCGATATCCTCGTTGGGCTTGGGCGTGTAGCCTTCAATCGTAGGCCGGGTGTAGCCTCGGCCCGTGAACCAGAGAGGAACCCAGCGCTCAAGGCTGGCGGCCTTCACTCCAGAAAGCGTCTTGATCCGGTCCAGAAGCCGGCCGTAGAAAGCGGCGGACTGGTCATCCGAATAACCAATGCCTCGAAGATCCATCGCCGTCAGGAGCACATGGTCCACGTTAAATCCCGGGCTTGCCTCCTCCGAGCTGCGCAAGCTGCGGGCCAGCAGTCCCGCACCCACCAGGAGAACCAAGGCCATTGCTGTTTCGGTGATGATGAGCAAATTCCGCAGGCGGTGTTTGCTCGCGCCCGTGGACGATGTGCGTCCACCCTCTTTCAGACATTCGTTCACTCGTGGAAGCGATGTCTGCAATGCAGGCGCCAAGCCGAAAAGGAAGGTTGTAAAGATGGAAAGGATCAGCACGAATCCCAGGACTCGTTCGTTCACCCCCAGTGATAACCCAATCGGCAGATGGGCCGGAGGCAGAGAAAACATCAAAAAGCCCGAAGCTTGCATCGCCAGGAAAATTCCTCCCGCGCCTCCCAGCAGCGCCATCAGCAGGCTTTCGGCCAGCATCTGCCGAACCAGGCGGGCGCGGCTTGCGCCCACGGCTGACCGGATTGCGATTTCTTTTTCGCGCACCGTGGCGCGAGAGAGCAAGAGATTCGCCACATTGGCGCAGGCGATCAGTAGGACCAGGACGGCAACGCCCATCAAGAACATCAATACCGGCAGAAGAAAGGCTTGCAGTCCATAATGCGCCCCCCAAAGGGGACACACGTAAACGCCGATATTGCGGTTGGTGGTGGGGTATTGCCGCTCAAGCCGTCCCGCCAGCGTATTCATCTCTGCGCGGGCCTGTCCCACACTGACTCCTGGCTTCAGCATTCCCAGCATATGGATGAATGTGGGGGCGCGATAGGTCAAGCTTTCACCTGGCAGCACCTGCGGCTGCATCATCATCGGCACCCAGTAACTGGCGGCGATGCCCACAATCGTTCCCATGAAACCCTTCGGCACTACGCCGATAACGGTGAAGGGATGCTGGTTAAGCTGGACCGTCTTGCCCACAACGTTCGGATCACCTCCAAAGCGGCCGCGCCACAATGCGTCGCTGATGACAATGTACGGATCGGAATCCTCTCCCCGAGCTTCGTTTGCGTGGAACACGGCGCCGCGCGCGGCGTGAACGCCCAGGACGTCGAAGTAATTCTCGGTTACCAGCAATCCCCAATTACGCTGCGGATGATCTTCATTCCCCAGCTTCATATCGACGGCAACCAATTCACAGCCAATGAGACCGGAAAAAACGTGATTGCGGTCGCGATAGTCTTTGTAATCTGGATAGGAACTGGTGTGGTAAGTCCCGTCGGGCATGACCGTTTCGACGGCGAAGAGGCGGCTGGAATCCTTGACGCCCGAAAGAGGATGTAGCAGGACAGCTTGCATCCAACTGAAAACCGTTGCGTTGCCGCCAATCCCCAACGCCAGCGAAAGGATTGCCACGGCGGTGAAGCCGGGATTCTTGGCCAGCATGCGCAGGCCGAAGCGTAGATCTTGGATGATGGTGCTCATTCCTTATCCTCCACTGGTTCAAGACTTCGTCACAGCACAGTTCAAGAGACGAGAGACAAGAGACAAGAAGAAGCCTTCAGCGATCAGCTTTCAGCAAAAGCTGCGCCTAGTCCCGATGCCTTCTCTGGCTGCTACTGGCTGAGTGCTGATCGCTGAAGGCTTCTTTCCTGACACCAGGAACCTGACACCTAACACCTGCCTTGCCGCACATTCGGTGAGAGAGGATGCACATCCACTGCCAATTCATCACTAGTATAAGGCTTCACTTTTTCAGCTACATAGACGGATTAAGGGGGTGCAGGTAAGG
>CALCEB010000285.1 GCA_937900045.1 uncultured Acidobacteriota bacterium | reverse complement strand
ACCATCCAGAAAGCAGCCTAGAATGCGCCTTTCGCCAAATTCTTGCGCAGAACCCAAGTTTTTTAATGCGAAAATAGGGGGCTGCCTCCATGCGGGGCTGCCTTGAAGCGCAAAGGCCATCTTACCGGGCAGGATTAATTGGCAAGCGCCTACGTTCCGAAATAGCTGAAGGATCGGCTCTTTAGAATGGTGAAATCTCTCTGGTGCCAAGAATCATGCCTTTAGGCTATCTTTTATGTTGAGGTCTGAGCGTTGTGTCATCTGGGCCGCTCCTTGATACCCCAGAGGGCAAGTCGCTCAACACTCCGAGCCGGAGGATATGTTGGATTTGGAGGACAAAATCAAGCTCCCTTCACGAAGAGATTTTTTGCGATCCGTTGCCGTAGTGGGTATCCCGCTTGCCGCCGCTGGGCAGGTTCCTGCATGGTCCCACGAAGTCCCAGCGGCATCCGATCCATTCAGCGCGTCCATCAAGCCAAGGTCGCCTTTCGGAGTGAAGTTGGTTGATGTGGCGGACCAAGCCGGCCTTCGGGATGGTTGTGTTTTTGGCAACAACATCACCAAACGCTGGATCATTGAGACCACCGGATGCGGCATCGCCTTTTTTGATTACGACAATGACGGATGGCCGGACATTTTCATGGTGAATGGGACCACGATCGCGGGCTTTCCCAAGAACCAGGGGCCAACGAACCATCTCTACCACAATAACCGAAACGGCACGTTCACCGATATCACGGAGAAGGCAGGCTTGCAGCGCACCGGATGGGGTCAAGGCGTCTGTATTGGCGATTATGACAACGACGGCTGGGACGATCTGTTCATTACCTATTGGGGGCAAAACGCGCTCTACCACAATAACGGCGATGGGACTTTCACCGATGTGGCGTTGAGGGCCGGCCTGTATCAACCGGGTCCGCTGCCTCGTTGGAATACGGGCGCCTGCTTTGTTGACTATGACCGTGATGGCCATCTGGACTTGTTTATAGCCAACTACGTGGCCTTGAACTTGAAGGAAGCTCCGGCATTGGGTTCCGGCAAGTACTGTCATTGGAAGGGCGTTCCGGTGATGTGTGGGCCGCGAGGGTTACCGCCCTCCGCCAATCTTCTCTACCACAACAACGGTGACGGAACTTTTACTGATGTAACCGAAAAAGCGGGCATTCTGAAAACGCCCGGACATTACTGCTTTACAGCCCTGACCGGCGACTTCGACAATGACGGTTGGCCGGACATCTACGTCGCTTGCGACTCTACGCCCAGCATCCTTTATCACAACAACCGCGATGGAACCTTCACGGACATTGGCATTGCTGCGGGCTGCGGCTTGAACGGCGACGGAAATACGCAGGCCGGGATGGGAGCCACCGCTGGAGACTATAATTGCGACGGCTGGCTTGATATTTTCAAAACCAATTTTTCAGATGATACTTCGAGCCTCTATTTGAATGACGGCCACGGGTCGTTTTCCGACGCCACTTTCGACGCGGGCATCGGCTTGAACACGCGATGGCTCGGCTGGGGCTGCGGTTTTGCGGACTTGAATAACGACGGTTGGGCGGACATCTTCCTCGCCAACGGACATGTTTATCCGGAGGTCGAGCGCGCCGGCATCGATGAGCCTTTCAAAGAGCCGAAGATCGTCTACCGGAATTTGCGCAATGGCCGGTTCGAGGATGTTTCGAGCCGCGCCGGGCCCGGAGTCTCTCTTCTGCGCTCCGCGCGCGGCGTAGCCTTCGGCGATTTTGACAATGATGGCGGCGTCGACGTGGTGGTTAACAACATGAATGATACTCCTACGCTCTTGTACAATATTGGAGGTAACCACAACCGGTGGCTGAAGGTTAAAGTGATTGGAGTGAAGTCCAACCGCTCCAGCATTGGCGCGCGCGTCCGCGTGGTGGCGGGATCGCACTCTCAGATTGACGAAGTGCGCAGCGGCGGCAGCTACATTTCCCAGAACGAGCTGCGGCTGCACTTTGGCTTGGGCCCATTAGAAGAAGTCGATTTAGTTGAGGTGAAATGGCCGAGCGGAATGGTGGACCGTGTGAAGAATGTCGAAACGAATCAGACCATTTGGATCAAGGAAGGCGTGGGGACCTTCAAGACGGAACGGTATGGAAGCAAGTGAGGGATCCGGCGGGACGTTACGAGCCGGTGTTTGCGGAGTGGGACCCTGCCGCAACAAACAGGCTTGCCACGATAAAAGAGAAGGAGGGTGAGCACCCCGCACGAAGGAGTATTTCTTCCGCACCGGCTCAATGAGCGGAAGCCAACTCCAAACTCCTTCTAGTGCGGATCAAGCCTCGAACTTGTATCCCAGCCCGGGCACGGTGAGAATGAATTTTGGGTCGCGCGAGTCTGGTTCCAGCTTCTGGCGAAGCCATGCGACGTGTACGTCTACGGTGCGGGTTGCGGGCATAGCGGCGTAACCCCAGACTTCGCGCAACAACTCTTCTCGGGAAAGAGTCGCGCGGCGGTGCTCGATGAAGTATCGTAAGAGCTGAAACTCCCTGGCAGAAAGTGAGACGGTCTTGCCGCCCCGCTGGACTTCCGTGCCTCTCAGGTCCACCCGGACATTTCCGAAGCTGAAGACCTTTGATTCTTCCGGTCCTTTCTGCGGAGACCGGCGCAGCAACGCCTCCAAGCGAGCCAGAAGCTCCATCATGTCAAAGGGCTTCGAAAGATAATCATCTGCGCCGATCTTGAGTCCCAGTACTTTATCGATGGTTTTTCCGCGAGCTGTCAGCATCAGGATAGGAATGGTCAGATTATGTTGGCGCAGATCGCGGCAAACGTCGATTCCGTTCTTGAGCGGTAGCATCACATCCAGCAGGATCAGGTCAAAGAGTCCGGTGGCTGCTTTGTCAAATCCTTCGACGCCGTCGGCCGCGGTCTCGACGGCATATCCCTCGCTCTCGAGCCGGTCCTTTAATACCGTTACCAGACCGGGCTCATCTTCGACCAGCAGGATTTTGTTGCGCATCATTGATTGAGAACGACATGGCGCAGAGCTGTTTTCCATCGAAAATAGCAAATTGAAGTGACATCGCCCGGCGCTGCGGCGCCGGAATTTGCCTGCAAGGTTGGAGCCGTCTTAATTTTGGACCCTTACTGACTGCCGCTACGTTCCGGATGATCACGGAAGATTTTCATCCTGCCAGTTACGCCGGTTTTGCCAGTCCATGTTCACATTTTTCCACCGCCGGAAGGTGCAAAGTGAACGAGCTGCCTTTGCCGGGCTCGCTCCATACGGTTAAGCTTCCGCCCATTGCGCCGGCGATATCTTTGGCCAGACTCAGACCGATGCCTGTTCCGCGGGCCTGGATAGAGGTTGCGACTTGGCCGCGATAGAAGGGCTCAAAGATGTGGGGGAGAACAGCCGGGGCAATGCCCGGGCCGTGGTCTTCAACCGTCAATTGAATTTCCTCTCCCCCTGGTGTTGGGCGGCTCTCCGCTCGCAGACCCATCCAACCGCCGCCGGCCCCATATTTTGCGGCATTGCTGATGAGGTTCTGTACACACTGGGCAAGCGCCACGGCATCCGCACGGACCAGCGGCAGGCCCGGATGGATGTGCTTTTCGAGGCTGAGGCCAGAAGCCTCAATCACGGTTCGTGAATCGGCAAGAACCTGTTCAATAAATCCCTCGATCTCGAGGGGCTGCAGGTCATAACGTGCCCGTCCACTTGCCTGGGCCACAAAGGCCAGCACTTGGTCCACCATGGAGGATAAGCGCCCGCCTTCATTGCGAATCAAGGCGCCATAGTACTTCACCTGAGGCGCCGAGGTGACCACACCCTCCGCCAAGTTATCCGCTGCCGAACAGATGATGGTGAGAGGCGTTCGCAGATCATGTGAAACTCCGGCGGCAAAGTCCATCTGGAGCTGGGCCAGACGGTGCGCGCGCCGCACCGACACCAAAATCAGCGCCAGGCTCGCCGCGAGCAGCAGCAGAACGCCGAACCCTACCGCCAAGTTCCGCCGCTGAAGCTCCTCCACCGCCTTCGCCACCGAGCCGGACCGGTGCTTCACGGCCATCTTCCATTCCTGGTGAGTATTGACGGGGATGATGACCGGTTGCCATCCTGACGCAAAGAACTCTGCATTGGAAATGGACTCCTCATCCTCCTGGTTATGGATCGCTCCTTCCACCCCATTGCCTTGCGACGCGCTTGCGGCGGTAGCTGGCGAAGGAAGGTCGTGCAAGAGGGTTACAACGGCGTCTGCATTGGCAAAGGTATCCGCAGGCATATCGGACTGGCTCCGGTAGAGGACCTGCTGCGGGACCCCCGTCTGGCGAATTTCGATGAGGTAAACCAGGCCTCCGGCCCCGCTAAAATAACGCCGAACAAATTCTGGGAGCATGACTTTGGCCAGATAAGAATGGCTTAGCTCCAAGATCAGAAATTGGCCCGATGCTCTGCTTCGTGAACTCATGGATTTCGCTGATGGCAGGGCCTCTATTCGCCGGATGAAAACCAGACCTCTTTCGTCAAACTCCCACAGAGAACCGCCCTTGCTGAAGCCGCCATAAGCCAAAAATGCGGGACGGGACGTGGGGAGGCAATCTACCAGGTTTTGCAGTTGCAGCGGCAGAAGCGCCATTTCAAACCGGTGTGTAGCCGGATTCAGGCGCGCGTATTTTAACCGCTCGGCATCCCATATCCCAACGCTTTTCAATAAATCGGGACGGCGCGAAATCCGCCGCCAATCCCCAAAGTGATCTGCGATATCATCGAGCGCCAATTTGGAAGATTTTGCGGCGGGAGTCTGGAAGGCACGGCAAAGCGCCATCAATTGGCTGGAAAGATCACGGTTGAACTGATGGATGGATACCTGCAATCCGGCCCGCAACCGCTGGCGTTCCGCCTGGCTCACTTCCTGGCTCCAACGAACCTGCAGATAGGCCAGCAGAATCAGGATCGAGGCCATCACTGCAACCAAAAGACCTAAGAAAGTGGGCCGGTTCGCCGATCGCCTCAACGAACTGAGAATAGGGTTATTCTCGCGTTCTTGGAAAGTCACCATTTGGGAAAATCACCCTTCAGCATATCCAAGCTTGTGGGCTGATACCGGTTACCTCAAGTTTACCAGATGCGGCGTCACGGTTGTATCCGGGCGGAGCTCCTCGGAGCCATTCAACGCAACTTCATCACCCTCATGAAGGTCGCCGAAAACCTCTGTCAGGTTGCCGGAGTTAGCCCCTTGCTTGACGTCCACCCATTCGGTTTTCCCGCCACGCACCCGGACCACGAAATTTGCTTCCATGGTTCGGGCCACGGCGGATTGCGGAACAAACAGAGTGGCGTGCGGGCGGCGGACAGGCCAGGAAACCTCTGGGAACATCCCCGCATCGAGTGTCCCGTCCGGATTCCACACATCCAGCTCCACCGGCATCGTGCGGGTCTTCTGGTCCAATGAGTCTGCAATGCGCGCCACGGTCCCCGTGAACATCCGGCCGGGAAACGCTGGGACCGTGAAATTAACTTTGGTCCCTTCCTTCACGCCCGCTACATAAAGCTCCGGAACGGCTACGACCAAGCGCAAGCGGGACGCTTGTTCAACGGAAAGCATGGGCATTTGGGCGCCCGGACCTCCGGAAGGCCCAACCAGGGCACCGGGGTGGACATACCGCTTTGTAATAATGCCGTCGAATGGCGCGGTGACTTGCAAGTAGCCTTCAATCTCCTCGACAGAGTGCAAGGTGGCCCGTGCCGCCTCGGCGTTATCGTGCAGAGCCTTCACCCGGGCACGGTCGGCGTCCGCCATTTTTTCGGCAACTTCCAGTTCTTCTTCTGAAATCACTCCCGGCGTGGTTGCGGCCACCTTCAGCCGGTCATAGGTGCCTTCGTCCGAAGCTAGTTTGGCCTCGGACGCAATGCGGCTGCTCACTGCGCTCTGCAATTTCGCCTGGGCCTCTGCTTTCTGAGCAACGATTTCCGGCGCCACCAAGCGTGCCAGAAGTTGTCCTTGCTTCACGCGCGAGCCGCGGTCCACGCCCATCCACTGCACAAACCCGGTAACCTTGGGGTAAATGGCCACTTCTTCATAGGGCTGCAGTTCGCCAGGCAGTGAAACCGTGATATTTAGTTCCTGCGAAACCACTCGGGTGGTATCAATTGTCGCGATGATGCTTGTGGCAGGATTCGTCGCCGCGGATACTCGACCGTTTCCCGAATTGCAACCAGCGGCCACAAAGCAGAAGGCGAGGATGGCGGCTCCGGCAAGAGTCGCCAGAACCGAATTGCGAATCTGCCCTGGGTGCGGGATAACGTGACAGTGTTTCATGATTTTTTCTCCTCTGGAAGAACCCCATGGTCCAACGTGCTGCAATGTTTGCTACTATTCACCCTACGGTCCTAATTCGTCGCTGAGTACTGGCTGTGAGGATCGGAGGGATCAAGCGACGCCGATTCTGTGGATGCCCGTCCTTGGGCCAGAGAAAATACGGCAGGCAAAATCAGAAGGGTGGCCACGGTCGAGGCCATCAAGCCACCCATCACTGCCCTTCCCAAGGGCGCCGTCTGGTGGGAACCTTCTCCCCAAGCCAATGCCATCGGAATCATGCCGGCAATCATTGCCAGGCTGGTCATCAGGATGGGTCGCAGCCGGGTCTTACCGCCGTAAACGGCTGCTTCCGCTGCAGAAGCCCCGGCCCGGCGATGCTCCTCTGCGAACGTCACCAAAAGAATGGAATTCGCCACCGACACGCCCAGAGCCATGATTGCACCCATGAAAGATTGCAGGTTCATGGTGGTTCCGGTTACAAGCAGCGCAAGGATGACGCCACAGACCACCGCGGGCGTGGTGGAGATTACAACCAAGGCGAGCCGTATGGATTGGAAGTTTGCAGCGAGCAAAAGGAAGATGACCACAATCGCAAAGCCCAGGCCCAGGCCCAGGTTGCGCAATGTCTGGCGCATGGGCGCCACTTGGCCGCGCACGTGAACGGCGACGCCCCGCGGTGGAGTCCCGGCTCGCTGGATGGCCGCGTCCACCTGGTCAGCCGCACGCCCCAGATCTTCGCCCTCCACGTTGGCGGTCAAGGAGATCATGCGTTCCATGTCGTAACGGTCATATTCGCCGGTCACCGTGCCATAGGAAAGATGCGCGACATCGCCCAGGTTGGGGTGATTCGCGGGCCCACCCTGCATCAGCGGGATGCTCGAAAGATCATTCAGAGATCTCATCTGTGACTGTGGAACCTCCACCTGCACCTGATAGCCGATTCCAGTTTCGGGGTCCTGCCAGAAATTCCGGGACACAAAGCGGCTGGACCATGTAGCCGTTTCCACTGACTGGGCAATTTGTTGAACCGTGACGCCGAGTTGGCCTGCCCGCACCCGGTCGATGTCCACATTCAGACTGGGGTATTCCAGGGGCTGGCCATAATGCACGTCGCGGAGGGATTTGATTTGGTTCATTTCGGCCCGCACCTTTTCCGCGTAGGCATGGTTGGCGCTCATCTTGGGGCCGTGAATCGCGACTTCGATCGGCGTTGGTGAACCAAAATCCATAATCTGGCTCACGATGTCGCCGGATTCAAAGGTAAACGAAGTGTCCGGGAAATCACGGGCAAGAACCCCTCGCAGCTCCTCCTGTAAAGGTGTGACGCGAATGTTTGCGCTCTTCTTTAGTTGTACTCGCAGGACGGCTTCCTGAGGACCGCTGGTCCACAGGTAAATCAGATTAACGGGATAGCTCGGAGCGTAAGTGCCCACGTAGCCAATGCTGATTTCCACGTTTCCAGGTCCGGCCAGCTTCTTGATCTCATCCAATGTCTTCAAGGCTATCGCCTCGGTCGCCTCAATGCGCGTACCTGCGGGCGCCCGCAGCCGGAGTTGGAACTGGTTTTCAGGTACGTGCGGGAAGATTTCACGGCCCAGTTGCGGGGTCAGCAAGGCAATCATCAGAACCGCCACAAACAAATACACTCCTACCAGAACTCCGCCTCCCCGCATCAGCTTCTGAATAAAGCCTGCGTAGTGGTCACGAAAGCGGTCAAATTTGGAGCGGCCTTCGCGTTCTTCCGGGTTAGAATGAAGCCGCTTGTTGAGCCAGATATACAGCACCGGTACCAGGGAGTTGGAGAGCAAGTAAGAAGCAACCACGCTATAGGCCACAGCCAGGGACAGCGGAACAAAGAGAGAGCGCGTGATGCCCACCATCAGGAAAGACGGCACAAACACAGCCAGAATGGAAAGCATTGCCAGGAAGCGCGGCAGAAGGGTCTGCCGCGTCGCTGTCAGCGCCGCCACCGCCGGCGAATCCGTTTCTTCAAGGACATGATGAATGTTTTCGATTTCTACCGTCATTTCGTCCACCAGGATGCCCACAGCCAGCGCCAGTCCTCCCAGCGTCATGATGTTGATCGACTGGTTGGACAACCATAAGGCCACAACCGCCGCCAGCAGGCAGAAGGGTATGACGGCGATGACGATGAAAGAACTGCGCAGTTCGCGAAGGAACAGAAACACCATCAGTCCGGTGAGCACGGCCCCCAGGATTCCTTCCCGGATAAGCGAAATCAGCGAATGCGTCACATAAGTGGATTGATCGAACTCGAAGGTTACATGGATGCCGGCCGGAAGAACATTCTCGAATTGGCTCATGTTGGATTTGACTTCATTCACCACGGCCAAGGTGGAAGCGTCCGCGCGCTTGGTGACGGGAAGATAGACGGTCCTGTGGCCATTCACCAGGGCGTAACCCAGGGTAATGTCGCTACCGTCTTCCACCCACCCGATATCGTGCATGAAGACGGTTGGCCCGGCGCCGGTACGAATCGGCAAGCCCTCTAAGCGGTGGAAGTCAGTGACCACGGCGTTCATGGGAGTAATGCGGTCCAAATCGCCAGTCCGCATGTCACCCGCCGGAGCGATGATGTTTCCCGAGAGAAGCGCTTTCACCACTTCACCTGTGGACATGCGATAACTGTTCAGCTTGTCCCGGTCAGCGTGAATGACGATGGTTCGCGAGCTGCCTCCGAAAGTGGCGGGCGAGGAAACGCCGGGCAGGGTGGTGAAGAGCGGGCGGACGCGGTTCAGCGCCAGATCCTGAAGCTCATCCACACTGTGCGTTTTACTTGAAAATACGAGATACCCCACGGGCACACTGCCGGCGTCGAATCGCAGCACGAACGGAGGAACGGTCCCAGGGGGCATGTAGGCGTGCGCGCGCTCGATGTAGGCAATGGTCTGGGACAAAGACTGGTTCATGTCCGTGCCCGGCAGAAACGAAAGCTTCAGGAGGGCAAAATTTTCGACGGATTTAGATTCCACACTCTGGAGACCCGCAATATAGAGGAAATTATATTCGTAATAGTATGTCAGATATCCTTCCATCTGGGCCGGGCTCATGCCGCCGTAGGGCTGGGCCACGTAAATCACCGGCAAATTGAGGTTTGGGAAGATATCAATGGGCATCCGCGTGATGGCGAGGATGGAGCATAGCGAAATGCCCAGAACTGCGACGATAATGGTAATGGGCCGCTGTAAAGCGGCGTGTACAAGCCACATAGGTTATGGAGCTCCCGTTGGAATGCTGGCGGCGAGATTGAGGAAGGGATGGACGTCGCCCTCTGCCGCAGCCAGGTCCGCCAAGGCCCGCCAGATACTCAGTCGGGCGAGCGAGTCGTCAATTTCCGCCTGCACCAGCAGACGTTGTGCTTCCGCCACGTCAACAATGGTTCCTACCCCGGCCCGGAAGCGGGCGCGGGCCTGCGCCTCGCTATCCTGCGAAGCTCTGAGCTCGATCGGCGTGTTTTCCGCCGCGCGCCGGGCGCCGTCCAGAATGGTGCGCTCCCTCTCCAGTTGGCCGGTAACATTTTGGACGGTTTGGTCGTAAAGAGCTTTTTCGCGGCGGCGATTGGCAATCTCAATTTTCTTGCGTTCGCGAATGGACAAATAATCAAACAGAGGAAGCGATACGGTAAGGCCGGCCTCCCAGTTGTGAGCCTCGTCAGCGCCAAGGCCGTTGAACCCGGACGCCGCCGTGCCGTTTGAGTTCGCTCCGCTGCCCCGGGCTGAACTCAGTCCTTCCAAAGTGAAGTGAGGGTAATACGAGTGGTTCAGCACGCTAATTCTGGATTGGACCTCTTGAATTCTCTTTTGCTCCACGAACACAGCCGGATGATTGGCAACAGGCATCCCGGTCCAGGTCTGCTCCGGAGGAATCTGCAAGAACGGCCCCGGTTTAATGTCAACCGGCGTCCCTGCGATCCCCAGTATCTCCGCAAGCGCCGCGCGGGCGACCTCGTGGGTCTCCTGGGCTTGAATCAGTTGGGTTCGGGCCGCGGCCAGCTCTGCATCGGCGCGGGAGGCATCGGCGCCCGGCCGGATGTGGGCGTCCACCAGCGCGTGGACCGATTTGGCAAACACGGTTCTTCGATCCACGTCGGCCTGCGACGCTCTCACCCGCTGCGCATCGGCCAGGACCGCCAAAGATGCGTCCGCCACTGCTGATGCCACACCCAACTGCGTCAAAGTGATCTGCGCGCCCGTCCGGTTTTCCGTCGCTTCCGAGGACCTGACTTTGGAGCGCCGATAGCCAAAATCGAACGGCTCCCAGGTGAACAGCACACCCATTCCACTCACCCAGAAAGCGCGATCCGATGGCTTCAGGACAGTTCCCTGCGTGCTTGACATTACGGTTGGGAATTGCGGCAGCAGCACACCCAGAACGCTATTGCGCGTGCCACGATCTCCTTGCCAGAGGGCGTCCACGCGAGGTAAATAATCGGTCCTGGCCAGACGGACGCTGACCTTTGCCGCGTTATAGGTTTCAAGAGAGGCACGGACGGCCGGGTAGTTGGCCAGAGCGAAATCCACAGCCTCTTGAACGGTGAAGACTCGTCCGGGAGCCTGAGCCGTGGTTGCCTGAGTTGGAGTTGATTGCATGGTGCCCGGTTGTCGCGTGGAAGGATGCGGCTGTTGAGATGGCTGCGAATAGGTCCTCGGCATCTGCGCCGCAGTGCAGCGGAGACAGAGGAATAGCAGGTTGAGCAGAACCAGCAGACCGCTGCAGGAAAATTTGCGTATCAACATCGATCTGTTTCTCCAGGTATTGCGTCCGCCAATGCCTTTGCAGAATCACAGCCGGACACTCGCGGTTCAGGATGACGCATTCAGATCAGCCCGAGTTCCGGGGCCATTGTAAAATGCCGTTCCATCAACGCCTCGTACGGTTATGATTATCGGAGGAAACACATTGCCAGTGCTGTTAAATGGCCGTAAAAAGGCCATTAACATCCGCTTAACAGGCGGTCCACCCGGGGAGGGCGGGAAGAGGGAAGGAAGAAGAGCGGAAAATCAGCGCAAGCAAGCCTGTAAGCCGAATTCTGTTCCCGCCGAAACGGGGGGCGATCATTCATCTAGTCCCGGCATTGCTGTCGGGATCAAGCGACCTACCCGAGAGTTGGCCGGCGCCTTCCTGCCGGGCAATCGGCCGGAAGACGCCTTGCGGGACGGGCCGTCCCTCCTCTCCTATTTGGTCTTGCTCCGTGTGGGGTTTACCCTGCCACCGGCATCGCTACCGGCGCGGTGCGCTCTTACTTTAAGCCGCAAGTGCGGCCGCACCTTTTCACCCTTACCTTGTTTTCCGCCAAGGCCAAAGCCCCGGCAGACGAACAAGGCGGTATATTTTCTGTGGCACTTTCCGTATCAAAGGCGTACCGCTCCGGTTTCCCGAAGCATCCGCCCCCAACCCTCGCTGTTAGCGAGCATACCGCCCTGTGGAGTTCGGACTTTCCTCTCCTTCGCCTCCATGAGCCGCCGAAGCGGCCTGGGAAGCAAAGCAGCGATCGCCCGGCTTGCTCACGCCAAACATATCATAACAGTTGGAGCCGGGAAGCGGATAGCTTATAGCACCGGCTCCCAGCCTGCGATTTTGATTTACCGAGTCACTCGGCCGCCGGGGAGCGGCGCTTTGGGAGTGCGCACAGACACTTGAGCCTGCTCGGGCGGCAAGTGGCGCGGTGACACTTATGCTCGTCACTTTTCTACCAGGAAAGGCCATTTCGAATACCCATTTTGCAGGCGCGCATTGCCAGCGCAAAGCAGGACAAGATGAGGGCCGCTCAAGGGCTATGCTTCCGCCTGCGACCATGGATGCGGCCGATGGCGGGACAACTCAGCCTTTCATTGTCACCCCTGCGCAGGCGGGTATCCACGTCATCTCGAGTTGGCAGGATGCGGTTTCCCGCTTTCGCAGGAATGACGAGGATGACGGGAATGACCGCAGTCAGTCGTGGTGGGCTGCTACCCCCGCCTTAGTTCTGGCTACGACGGCTTGGGTTTTCTGAAGGGGGTAACTCTGTGTTTCAATCGAATCGGTTGTTGGCGCGAGTTCTGAGGCGGGTGCCGTCTTTTGGCGCCAGGTCTGGTGCTTTACGCGGCAAACGTTCTTGGTGAGTACGAACAGAGAAAATACTTCCATGCGGCCTGTCGGGGTCAAGCGCGCAGGATCCCATCGCTCTGCATACTCCGCAAGGGTCGGCTCCTTTGTCAGACGTGCCAGGACCGCCAGGAGTACCCGATTCAGATTATGATATGCGGGAGGGCATAGGTACTCGCGGGAACTGTACCAACTCCACTTCTTCCGGTAATCCCAGTTGGGGAGCAGGTACTTCAGTCCGTCTAAACCCTGGGTGAATAAGCGCTCCACCGCGCCGTCCCCGGTTTCCATGAACAGGTCATACAGTCCGAGCAAGCAGGTCATAAGGCCGTCCAACGGCCCTGGCGGCCGGCTCCCCGGATACTCAGCATAGAGAACGTGATCTCCCACAACGTCCCGGACCCCGCTACGGCTCACGTTGATTTCAAAAATCGCCGTTGATTTGCTGAGGAGTTCTAGAATCTTCCGCCGCCCTGTAACCCGCCAGCCGCGAACCAGAGCGCTGATCCCCAACCCTTGAACATAGGCAGAAATCCACGGGGCCTTCAGCATTGTTTTTCCTTCCTGCCAGTCGTAGGGAACCGGCCAAACCACTGCGCCGTCGCTCCAGCGAACTGCATGATCTTCGAGCCAGCAAACCTGATTTAGGAAGGTGTTCAAGCTTGCCTGATCCTGCCTCCGCAGGTGGTGACCTAAATTGACAAGCCCGTACCAGGCGATGTAAGCGGGATGATAGCTTTCGCCGATGACCCGGTTACAATAAAGCGGGATTCCATTTGCGTCCAGCTTCATGCAACTCCACGAAAGCGAGTCACTGTAAATGTAATAGTGAAGCGAGTCTTTGGGACCAGCGGCAGGAACAATTTCAAGCGGATAGCCAAACCGGAAACGCACGATTTCGTTTCGGATCGCGCGGGCCGCCCACCTTAAAGATTCCAGTGTCACGCGCGGCCTCCTCAAAGAAATCCTCTTCAATAGAATCGTGCGTGGATGAGGCGATTATCTTCTACAAGTTATCTGCCAGCTTGTCAAGCGATTTTTCGGAGGTCATTTGATTAGGGCGCTGTGAAGTAGATTCCCCTCATTGTTTGCCGGTCACGTATCCGTTCCGGCTTTTCTGGCTCCAAGCCCAAGCTGCTTGGAGGCAGGTAGCCCCGGCATAAGATCATGCCGTGCGGGTCTCAATTGCATTCCCGGTGATCCTTCAGAAGCGGAGGACTCCGTTTCGTTCCACGGAAAGCCGGGGGTGGGCGGTCGAGGAGCGGTGCAGGAAGAGAAGTACCTTCTACTATGACGGTCTTTTAATTCGGGCCTGCCATCTCGTGGGGGTAATTTCCATCAACCACGCCCTCGGTCGCCGCCAGGACCGCTTTGACGTTTGCGCCGGCGGGTTTTCCGTCTGTGCTAGTGTGAAAGTAAGGGCTTTTGGGAAGGAGGGAGAACTCGCCATGTTGAATATCCTGAAAGCGTACCGCGGCCAAGGAACCGGGATAGAAGTTTCCCTTGGGATATTGGTTGGACGGTGCTCCCACGATGATGTTTCCTTTGAATACGGCTCCTGGAAAATACTTTGCCAGTGCCGGGCTCCCATCAGTCATTCCATCTCCAAAAACGCCGTATTTCCCACGCGGGCAGATGTTGTTGGTAAAAGTAAACTTGGAGCTCACGGCCATTTTCCCGCCTGCTTCGAGAAGGACCCATCTTGAAAATCCAGTATTATGGTCAATCGTCAATTGGTCCGAGCCCTGCATGATCAGAAAGAGCCAATCTTGTGGATTTCCGGGCGTCCCCCAAGTTTGGCCATTCAGGTCATACATCAGATTATTCTTAACGAGGATACGGTGAATCCGCATGATCTTGTGCGCGGGGTCGGAGTCATCGACTCCTTGGAAGTCCATGCCGCCGACGACGTGACGGATAATATTGTTGGTGACTTTAATGTCCTGAACTTGAATCCAGGAATTGTACGGATACATCGACCGTGGAGTGAAAAGGATGGCCGAACCATGCTGGGCTTGGCCCCAACAATTCTCAAAGATATTCCCATCGATCGTGATGCGCTGCCCGCTCTTGAATTCGAGGATGTTCTTTACGGTCCAAGGCGTTCCTGCGTAGCTCGGATCGCCGGCTCTCCAGGAAAGCGGTTTGAAGAAGTAGTTGTGACGGATTACGATATCCGAAGGAATCACATTGGGAATAAAAGCTCTGGCGCCTCCGAACATGACGTTCTCTCCGGATGCCTCAAGGTAATTGTTAATGATGGTGTAAGGTCCTGGCCCATTCCACCCGCAAAGCGCCTGAGTGTCCTCACCGACGATCATGATGCCGGAGATGTAAGAGTTCTCAACGGTGACGTTGCCAGCGTTCAGCGCAATTCCGCGAATTGATCCTGCTTTTGGGTCGCCGTGGACATAATCTCGATCGAAGACAAAGTCATGCGGGAGTTCGGACAAAGATGTTTCTTTCCCGGTTCCAAGGAGAACGAGGTTATACTCCCACTTCCCGGCGGCAGGGTGGAACTCAATTCCGATGAACCGGTAGTGATGTGCTCCATTCTTTGCGGCAACGATGGGAGTGACATTCGGAGAGACCAGTTTGGGCATGAATTGGGCATAGGCCGGGTTCACACGCACATTTTCAGGAGGAAGCGAAGAAAGCGCCGAGCTCTCAACGGTGATATATTTGGAACCCGGCTTATTGGGCAGATTGAAGTTGCCTTCATACGTCGCATTGGCCTGAAGCTGAATAACGTCACCCGGTTTGGCCCGGTTCAATGCCGCTTGGAAGTTTCCGCCGGCCGGCACTTTGATCGTCTCACACCTTCCAGCAGTAACAAGACATAGAAGGACAAGAGATAGGTTAAAAAGCAACCTTTGGGTGCGGCCGTGAAATCGGCAATATTCTGTTTGCACTCGATGCGTCAAATGCAGCACGATTTGTCCTGATCTCATTGAATCTTCTCCCTCCCCACCTTGGTTAGTCACAGTCGTTTGAAAGAAAGCCACGAAAAAGACCTAAGAACCTGAACGGATGCGGGAGTGAATCGCACATGGAGCCAAGACGTCATCAGTTCCAGTGTCTTTTTATGTATAACGCGATGAGGCTTCCTTTCATCCGCAACGGAAGTAGGCCCCGAATGGCAGAGTCCAATTTATGGAGCTTGGCTGGGGAGTCCACCGGAGTCTCAAGATAGCCTACGAAACCAATGCCAAAGCCCGATCTCAGGGCTGCCCGCGCAAGAGACCCGGCAGTATTTGCTCTATAGAGTGTCGGGAAGACATCCTTGGGATTTCTCCCTGACCAAGCCGAGATCGCGCGCACATAGAGGCCAACAGGCAGGATGGATGAGAGAAGCCTCCCGGCAAGAAGCATGTAATGATTGGAGCAGGCCGTGTGCACCACCAGGATCCCGTCCTCCTTCAGAACGCGGTAGGCCTCGCGAAGGAAAGCATCGGGATCGTCGACATGTTCGAGGACCATATCTGAGGTAACGAGGGCGAATGAGCCATCAGCAAAGGGTAGTTTAGTCCCGGAGGCTGCCGCCTTATTGGGGTATTGGTTCTCCCGAAGCGACGGAAGGTCGAGATCAATGCCGAAATAGGATTCCTCTTTGAACCTGGAACGAACGCGCTCAAGTTCAGGACTGCCGACTCCTCGGCCACATCCGATGTCCAGCCATCGCCGGCCGCTTGCAAACAGCTCTACAAATTCATAATAAATCCTTTGGTTCCAGACCGGTTGCATCGGCTGTGTCGAGATTGAATCGAAGTCGGACTTAATTCACACTACTACCCATGAGGGGAATTGGACCCTGGCCGGTGTAGAATAAATGTCCCGCATGTTGTGGTTTCAGATTACAGGGCGTAGCCGGTCGCATTTTCCTTCTCGGGGTACCGGATTGGCCCCATACGGCATCCTAATAACGGTCGGAAGATAGATGGGCAAGTCATTCGCCACAGCTTAGTTATAGGTTCACTGTGGCGAAATAACCTACTGGCCCCCAAGTCCACTTTGGATAATAGTCCATTTGCTCACAGCGGGTCAAGGCGTTAAGAATGTCCCTAATCCGTTGATAAGCGAGTCGAGCTGAGGTCGGAAGGAGACTTTGGGTATCGTGGAGGGTGCGCAGATTGGCCTCGGGATCGAAGTTTAAAATTATTTGCAGGGTAAGAGGCTTTGCACCCCTTGGGTGAGTGAAGAGCCGTTACAATACAGGACATGACCAAGACCCCGAAGCCTTCCCCAACCGAATTCCCGGTGCTTTTTGAGATCGACCCCGAACCGGCGCAGGAGAGGTTGACGGCGCTGGGCGGGCTGCCGCTGGTGGCGCGACGTTTCGCTCGCTGGGGTTGCCGGGGAGTGTAAAGCGGCAGGTCGAGATCAAGGAGCGGGCGCGGGGGTATGACGAAGCGACGTTCGTGGAAAGCTTCGTGCTGCTGAATGCGGCGGGCGGGGAGTGCGTGGAGGACTTCGAGCGGCTGCGGGAGGACCCGGGATTAGCGGAACTGATCGGGCACGGGATTCCTTCGCCGGAGGCGGCGCGGCAGTTTTTGTATCAGTTTCATGCGAAGGAGAGGACTGCCGAAGCGCAGCAGCAGTTGGAACTGGGGCGTAAGGCGTATATTCCGGGGGAGAACGGCTCGTTAGCCAAGTTCGTCACGAAGGGGGCGAGAAAGGGGCTAAGTGATTTA
>CALCEB010000284.1 GCA_937900045.1 uncultured Acidobacteriota bacterium | reverse complement strand
CAACCCTTAATTGTCCTCATTTAACTTGGGTGTTTCGCGTTCGGCGCAGCAGGCAGTTTCAGAAAACGCTGGTAGGAAGCCGTCATGAGCGCGAAGCGTGAATCCATCGCAATGATCGTGGCCTTACCGGGGTGGACCCAACCGTCGGATCGTCATTTCCGCGCAGGCGGGAATCCAGCCCATTAGTCGGTGGTGTCTCAGTTTGCTTACTGTAGCGGCGCTCTATGAGCGCCGAACTTGGATCCTCAACGGTTTCCGGCGCTCATAGAGCGCCGCTACAGCAAACTGCGCCACTACCCATTAGTCCGCAGGTTTGTGCAACAGTTAACGCCATGCGGCGAAAAAAAGAAACATTAAAAATGACAAAACGAACCGGAGATGTAATTGAAAACAAAGGACGACTCGAAAACGAACCCAATTAAGACCGAAAGTAACGCCATTCTAAATCGAATAACACCTGTAATATGAGTGAGTTACGGTTATTTCAAGAGTGAAATAAAGCAATTCATTTAGAATCAAATAGTTAATGGTGATGTGAGACGCCGGCCTGCGGATATTGACCATGAGCCACGGAAAACCATGAAGTTAATTGAAGCCTTAGAAGCGGTCAAACGAACCCCTCAGCATCAATCTGCGGTTCTGCAAGTTCATCTGGCCTGTGGTTTTACCCCGCTTCACTTCTTGACTTTCCTCGACGCCCATTTGAGGCATCAGTTCCCGGACCGCAAGGTTGTAGTGAGGACAGGACTTTTTGGGGATTTGGCGGGTAATCTCGAACGGCTCGAAAATGAGCCTTTTTCTGCTGTGGCAGCCGTTATGGAGTGGCCAGACCTCGACCCTCGTCTTGGAATCCGGCGGTTGGGTGGATGGGGTCCAGGCCAATTACATGATTTGATTGGAAATGTCCGGGATCAGGCGGCTAGGATTTCGGACATTCTTGAAAGAATTGGCCGGAAAGGCGCCGTTGCTCTAGCTTTGCCCACTTTACCCCTGCCTCCACTCGCATTGACCCCAACTTGGCAATCCAGCTCGTTCGAAAACCACTTGCGAGAAGCTGTGGCCTCATTTGCTGCTCAGGTTTCCGGTTTCCAGGGCGTCCGAATCGTCAGCTCACAACGGCTCGACCAATTGTCTCCGCCCAGCGCTAGGTTTGATGTGAAATCGGAGGTCAACACGGGATTCCCCTACAGCATAAGTCATGCCGACGTGCTCGCCGGTCTGATGGCCCGAATCATCCGTAACCGGCTTCCCAAAAAGGGGTTAATCACGGATCTGGATGACACACTTTGGAAGGGTATTCTGGGCGAAGACAATGTGGAAGGCATTGCCTGGGATTTGGATCACTACGCTCAAGCTCATGGCCTTTACCAACAATTACTTGCCTCGCTCGCCGAGGCAGGCATTCTAATCGCCATCGCCAGCAAAAACGACCCCGCGCTGGTGGAGGAAGCCTTCCAAAGGGCGAAACCCATCCTTCCCAGGGAGCGAATCTTCCCGCTGGAAGCGGGCTGGGGTGCCAAATCGGAGTCAGTGTCCAGAATCCTCCAAGCTTGGAACATCGGAGCGGATAGCGTCGTCTTCGTTGATGATAATCCTTTGGACTTGGCGGAAGTTAAAGCGGCCCATCCTGAAATCCAATGTCTGGCATTTCCCCGCGATGACGAAAGTTCCGCCTACCAGCTTCTGCAGGATTTGCGGGATCTTTTCGGGAAGCAGTCGATTTCCGGGGAAGATGCGATTCGTCTGGAGAGCCTACGCGCCTCGCGCGTTGCGGCCGAAGCCACTCGATCCCAGGGCACGTCACCTGAACATTTCCTGCAGCAAGCGGAAGGGAAACTCACCCTTTCGTTTGCTAAGGATTCTCCTGACCCCCGGGCCCTTGAGCTCATCAACAAGACCAACCAGTTCAACCTGAACGGTAAGCGTCACACGGAAGCATCTTGGAATGAATACCTTAGCGACATAAAGGCTTTTCTGCTTCTGGCCTCTTACGAGGACAAGTTCGGCCCGCTGGGCAAGATCGCGGTGGTGGCTGGACGCCAGGAGGAAACCCGCTTGTGGATCGACCGCTGGGTGATGAGTTGCCGGGCTTTTTCCCGTCGCATCGAGCATGGTTGTCTTCTTTACCTCTTTCGCAAGTTTAACGCTGAAGAAGCCACCTTTGATTTTGTGGCGACCACTCGAAACGGACCTCTTCAGGATTTCTTTGCCGGTTTAATGGGCAAACCTCCTTCAGGAGCCTTTTCGATTTCAAGGTGGCTCGCCGAAGAGAAATGCCCCAAGGTTTACGCGCAGATTCAGGAGCATCCTCGTGAATGACGTACAAGAGCGGCTCATCAAATGTTTTTTGGCGGTGTTCCCGCAAATGGGTAGGCAGGAAGTCTCCTCCGCCAGCATGGAAACGGTGGAGGCATGGGATTCCGTCGCCACCATTACACTGGTCACCGTTATTGAAGAGGAATTTGGTATTCAATTCGGAACGGATGCCCTGGAAAGGCTGGTGTCGTTTCATTCAATCATCGAGTATTTGCAAGAACTTACGAAGGCGCGCGAGGCTGGCGGTTCCGCGTAACGAACCAGGCTTTCATCAATCGACTCAAAAAACCAATTCGACGAGGTCTTCTCAATGATGCACGATCACCTGATTCCGCCACACGGTGGCGAAATGGTCAATCTAATGGCCCAACCGGGGCGGGCTGCTGAGGCCCAAGCCCAATCCAAAGATTGGCCCTCCTGGGACCTGACAGGCCGCCAGCTTTGCGACCTGGAATTGTTGATGTCCGGAGGCTTTTCACCTTTGCGGGGGTTCATGACCCGGCCAGACTATCAGCGCGTCTGCTCCGAAATGCGGCTGAAGGACGGAACCCTCTGGCCGATGCCGGTCACTTTGGACGTGAAAGAAGAATTTGCCAAATCCCTCAAGCCTGGGTCTGTGGTGGCCTTGCGTGATCCCGAAGGCGTGATGTTGGCCACCCTCCACGTCGACGAAATCTGGCAGCCGGACAAAGAAGCTGAGGCCCAATCCGTTTTCGGAACTTCCGACGCCACCCACCCCGGCGTGGCCTATCTCTCACGGCAGGCTCATCCCTGGAACATCGGCGGAAAGATCGAAGGCATTCAGCCGCCTTCGCATTACGATTTCCGCAATTTGCGGCTGACTCCATCCGAAACTCGCAGTGAGTTTGCGCGTCTCGGATGGCGCCGCGTGGTGGCGTTCCAAACCCGCAACCCCATGCACCGCGCTCATCAGGAATTAACCTTGAGGGCCGCGAAGGACGTGGAAGCCAATCTACTGATCCACCCTTCGGTGGGCATGACCAAGCCCGGCGACGTTGAATACTACGTCCGGGTGCGCTGCTACCAGGAGCTGCTCAAGCGCTATCCCAAGGATACCGTCCGGCTTTCACTGCTGCCTCTGGCCATGCGTATGGGCGGCCCGCGTGAGGCGCTGTGGCACGCCATCATCCGCAAGAATTACGGTTGTACCCATTTCATCGTCGGGCGCGATCACGCCGGGCCCGGAGCGGACTCCAAGGGCAAGCCATTCTACGGCCCCTACGACGCCCAGGAGCTGCTGCGCTCGCATGAGAAGGAGCTTGGCGTTACCATGGTGCCGTTCCAGATGCTGGTCTATCTGGAAGACCAGGATACTTACGCGCCAGAGGACAAGGTGCCACAAGGGGCCCGAGTCCTCAATATCTCCGGCACAGACTTGCGGAAGCGGCTGGCGGAGGGACGAGATCTTCCTGGCTGGTTCACGTTTCCCGAAGTGGCGCGAGAGCTTCAGAAAGCCTATCCTCCTCGACATCGCCAGGGTTTCACGGTCTTTTTCACCGGGCTTTCCGGTTCCGGCAAATCCACCATTGCCAACGTGCTGCGCACCAAGTTCCTGGAGATGGGCGGCCGGCCCGTGACACTGCTTGACGGTGACATTGTCCGTAAGCACCTTTCTTCGGAGCTGGGCTTTTCCAAGGAGCATCGCGACATCAACATCCGCCGCATCGGTTTTGTGGCTTCTGAGATCACCAAGAACGGCGGGATTGCCATTTGCGCGCCCATTGCGCCCTACGACTCCATCCGCAAGGAAGTCCGTTCCATGATTCAGCCCCTGGGCGGCTTCATTCTGGTTCATCTCTCCACGCCCATCGAAACTTGCGAGGGACGCGACCGCAAGGGACTTTATGCCAAGGCGCGCGCCGGGATCTTGAAGCAGTTCACCGGCATCGACGATCCCTATGAGGCGCCCACTGATTCGTCCGTCACCATCAATACTTCCGAAATGACGCCGGAAGAAGCCGCCCAGGAAATCTTCCTGCATTTGGAGCGGGAAGGCTACATTGGGTCCAGCAGCCAGAACGAAAACGGCGGAGGCAGGAGCTGATGCCCGATCGCATCCTGCAAGTCCTCGAGCGCATCAAGGCCGCGCTCGAGGAAGCGGCCCGCGCCGTGTCTCCGTTCGTTCCCGGCGCGGTGAAGGCCGAGCAAAAGTCGCATGGCCGCGGCCCCGTGACGGAAGCCGACCATGCCTCAAACCGCGCTCTGCGCGAAGCGCTGGTTCGTGACGGCGAAGGCTGGCTGTCTGAAGAAAGTGTGGACAGCCCGGACCGCCTGGGGCGGGAGCGCGTCTGGATTGTGGACCCGCTGGACGGCACTCTGGAATTCGTCTCCGGGATTCCGGAATGGTGCATTTCGGTGGCCTGCATCGAGAATGGACAGGCTGTCGCCGGCGGCATCCTGAACCCGGCGACCGGCGAAGTCTTCCTGGGAGCGAAAGAAAAGGGATTGACTTACAACGGTCAGCCGGCAGGCCCCAAGTCTCGCGGCGACCTTCATGGCGCTGTGGTGTTGGCCAGCCGCAGTGAGATCAAGCGGGGCGAATGGGAGCCGTTCACAAACGGGCTGTTCACGGTTGAACCTATGGGATCGGTCGCCTACAAGCTGGCACGGGTGGCGGCGGGTCTGGCGGATGCCACCTGGACGCTCACTCCCAAACACGAGTGGGACGTCGCGGCGGGTATCGCTCTGGTTGAGGCGGCGGGAGGCTTCGTTGTGGGCCTGGACCGTGAACCGGTCCGGCTCAACAACCAGTCCGCATTGTTGAAGGGCCTGATCGCAGCAGGCGCGGGCCTGAAGCAGCCTATCCTAAGTTTGCTGGAACCGCACCTGCATGGATAGGCAGGCGCAGGGGGCAAGCCGGGTCGCGCAGACATCACAACCCGATGTTTGTGCCACCCCCCCGGCTTCACGTCAGTCGTTTTATACAACCAGGGACACCTCGCCGTGTTCCTTGCGCGTGGGCCTCACAGTGATCTCCACGTCCTGCCCGAGCGCGGTGAGGAAGTCCATGAGGCGCTCGACGGAGAAGGTGCCGGATTGCCCGCGCATGAGGGCGGACACTTGGGGTTGCCCGATGCCCAGAATCTCCCCGGCCTCGGCCTGGGTGAGGCGGCGGGCTTTGATGAGCCGGTAAATTTGCAACGTGAGCCGCGCTTTCAGAAGCTCCCGTTCGGGGTGGGGAAGCCCGAGGTCGGCGAAGATGTTCCCGCTGCTGTTTTCTACCGTGATAGGCTTTTTGCTTCTCTTGGTCATGCTAGTTCTGCCTTTCTCTGTGGAGGTGCTCGGCCTCGGCCAGGCGGCTGCGGATAAGGTCGATGTCCTTCCGGGGTGTCGCGATGCCGCTCTTCGATTTCTTCTGGAAGGCGTGCAACACATAAATCGCGTCACCAAACCGGACCGTGTAGCAGGTTGCTGAAAAGCGCTGTTATGCCTGTCATCCTGAGCGGAGCGAAGGATCCCTGTCATTTCTTTTCAACGCAATGCGGGGATGCTTCGCTTCGCTCAGCATGACAACTCGGTTTTTTCAGCATCCTGGTAGACGGCGCGATATGTCCCGGCATCGTCAGAAACGACGATCTCGAGAACGGAACGGTCGCCAAACCCTTTCAGGGCTTTGACGGTCGGGTATTCCTCTCCGCGCTGTGCGGCGTACAGGGCTTGGCCGATGTGGCGCCGCACGGCCGGCGCAAAGGCTTTCACGTCCCTTCGGGATGATCCGACCCACCGGACCGTCTTCGGCAAGTCCTCCATCTATCCTAGTATATATATACTGTGATAATTGTCAAGGCGCGTCGAATTTTTGCGCTTGACGGCAGAATGGATTGACGCCACATAAAGCGAGCTCGTTCTGCATTTCCGCGCCCTGGGTCGTCATTCCCGCGTCGGCGGGAATCCACACCGGGCGAATGCCCGCTGTCAATCCCACTGGAGCGCACAATCACGGTCCCGAGCGAGCCGGCGGGCGTAAACTGCGGCGGCGGAGCATGCCAAAACGGAAACCCTGGATTAAGTCCCCGCCATTTTCGGCTTGACAAGTGTTAGGCTACAGGCTACAGTCTGTCGAGTGAAAATACGGAACTTCGCCCACAAGGGCCTGAAAAGGTTCTACCTGGAAGACTCCACGAAAGCCGTGCCGGCCGGTACGGTAGACAAGCTCCGCAAGATGCTTGCGTACCTCGACGACATGCAAGACCCGGAGGAATTGCGTTCGCTCACGGCCTGGAAAGCGCACACGCTCACCGGCGACCGCATGGGCGCATGGAGCCTCAACGTCACCCACAACCGGCGTCTGACGTTCCGCATCGACGCCGCAGAGCGCGAAATCTGCGACGTGAATTTGGAAGACTACCACTAGGACAGAAGGAGCCAACGCCATGCCCATCAAGAACCCACCCCATCCCGGAGATTTCATTCGGACGGAGATTGTCGAGCCCGCAGGCCTGTCGGTCACGGCGGCGGCGGCGGCGCTTCAGGTTTCCCGGCCCACGCTGTCGAGCCTGCTTAACGGCAAGGCCGGTCTTTCCGGGGACATGGCGCTGCGCATTGAAAAAGCCTTTGGAGTGAAAATGGACACGCTCATGCGGATGCAGGCCTCATACGACATCGCTCAAACCCGCAAGCGCGAGAAGCAAATCCGTGTCCGGCGGATTCACCACCTGGCCGACATTCACGCATGAGGAATCCACCCCGGCGGCTGGACCCGGCAGCGCAGAGTTTGCGTATATCAAACTCTGGAGTGCCAGGACAAGCCTGGCCTGAT
>CALCEB010000283.1 GCA_937900045.1 uncultured Acidobacteriota bacterium | reverse complement strand
GTACATGGGCGGCGGGTTCGGCAGCAGGTTCCAGGCGCACCGCTGGGGAATCCAAACGGCGCTTCTCGCTAAGAAGACGGGTAAGCCGGTAAAGTATCTGCTGGAGCGCGATCATGAACTGGAAGTGGCGGGATGCCGGCCCTCGGGCTTCTCGCATATCAAAGTAGCAGCCAAGAAAGATGGCACGCTGGTGGCTTGGCAATCCGAAACTTGGGGCACGGGCGGCCCGGGTGGCAGCGGCGTCCTGCCCTTGCCGTATGTGCTGGAGAACATCCCCAACCGGCTCCGGCGGCACACCTTTGTGAGCACCAATATTGGCCCGGCTCGCGCCTGGCGCGCCCCCAACCACCCGCAGGCTGCCTTGCTCACCATGTCGGCGATGGATGACCTGGCCGCCAAGCTCAACATGGATCCTATCGAGTTTCTTTCAAAGAACGCGGATCTTGCTCCTTCATATCTGGTGAAAGGCTACCGCGAAGAGCTTCAAAAAGTGGCAGAGCTTTCCGAGTGGAGCAAGTATTGGCATCCGCGCGGGGACAAGACCTCCGGTCCCATTAAGCGCGGATTGGGCGCTTCCATTCATACTTGGGGCGGGCGAGGGCACAACAGCTTGTGCAATGTTGCCATTCATCCTGATGGAACAGTTGAAGTTTCTCTGGGCAGTCAGGACCTCGGTACCGGCACCAGAACGGTGATCGCCATCGCGGCGGCGGAGACTTTTGGTCTGCCGGTGGATGCGATCAAGGTCAACATCGGCGACAGCCGTTATCCGCAATCGGGTCCTTCGGGGGGCAGCACCACGGTGGGCGGCGTTTCCGCATCGACGCGGCGCGGCTCCGTGGATGCGCGCGATCAGCTTTTTGCCGCGCTCGCTCCCAGCCTGGGCGTTCCGGCGGATCAACTGGAAGCCGTTGGCGGCAAAATTCAGGCCAAGGGCGATTCTTCCAAGAGTCTTACCTGGAAGCAGGCTTGCCGCAAGCTGGGCGTCAAGACGGTTCAGGTGCAAGGAAAGAATCCGGGACCTTGCACGCTCGGTTCAAGCGGTGTGGGAGGCGCGCAAGTGGCGGACGTTTCCGTGGACACGGAAACCGGCGTGGTCCGCATCAATCGCATGGTGGCGGCCCAGGATTGCGGCCTTGTTATGGACATGAAGACGGCGAAGAGCCAGGTCTATGGCGCCTTTATCATGGGCATTTGCTACGCGCTTTACGAAGAAAAAATCATGGATAACGTCACCGGCCGCATGTTGAACCCCAACATGGAGTTTTACAAGCTGGCGGGCATCGGTGACATCGGTGAATTCAAAGTCCACATGATGACCGGACCGGGATACGACGAACGCGGAGTGATCGGACTGGGCGAACCGCCGGTGGTTTCGCCCGGAGCGGCAATCTCCAACGCCGTGGCCAACGCCATCGGCGTGCGGGTGCCCTCCCTGCCGTTAACCCCGGATAGGGTTCTCGCAGCGCTTGAAAAAGGAGGTGTTGCCTGATGGATGCCTTTGAATATGCAGCGCCAAAAACGACCACGGAGGCCGTCAAGCTCCTGCCCTCGGAATGGGGCCACACGGACATTCTGGCGGGCGGAACGGACCTGATCAGCGGATTGAAAGACGGCATTACCAGTCCGAAGCGATTGGTCAGCTTAAAACACGTCAAGGATCTCCGCGAGATCAGTTACAAGCCCGGCCCCGGCTTGCGGATCGGGGCGATGGCAACCCTCCAGGAGCTAATCGACCATCCTGCCGTGAGGAGCCATTTCCCGGTGCTCATTGAGGCCGCAGAAACCGTGGGAAGCGAGCAACTGCGGAACATGGGAACGGTGGGCGGCGGGCTGCTGCAGCGGCCCCGCTGCTGGTATTACCGCGCCGGGTACGGGTTGCTCGCCCAATACGAAGGGAAGTCGCTGCCCGTGGACGGTGACAACCGCTACCACGCCATCCTGGGCAATTCCGGTCCAGCTTATTTTGTCAGTCCCTCGACGCTCGCGCCCATTCTGATAGCATTGGGTTCAACCGTAGAGATTCGCGGACCCAAAGGGACGCGGCGGTTGGCATTGGAGAAGTTGTTCGTAACTCCCACCCAGCCCGGAGAGCGTGAGCACTCGATCAAGCCCAATGAAATCCTGACGGAGATCGTAGTGCCCCACCACAGCATGGCCAAGAGCGCCGTCTATGAAGTCCGGCAGAAGGAAGCCTTGGATTGGCCCCTGGCCGCCGCCGCCGTGGTTTTGCACATGAGCGGCAACACCATCAACAGCGCCCGCGTCGTGCTGGGCCATGTCGCGCCGGTGCCGTGGGTTTCGCCTGAAGCGGCAAGCGTGCTGCAAGGTAAGGCCGTCACGGAGGAGCTGGCCGCGGAGGCTGGCGCAGCCAGCGTCAAGGACGCCCATCCGCTCTCGAAGAACGGCTATAAGGTGCAGTTGACCAAAGTGGCTGTGAAGCGGGCCATCCTCGCGGCTGTGAAAGGAGAGGCTTAAATGGCACAGATTGCAAATGAACCCGGCACGATGCTGGCTTACTGCCAGTGCCTGCGCTGCAAGGAAATGTTTATCGAGACGGGTGAGCCTTTTAAGATGGCGGAAACCGGCAGCGGCATTTACTGGTGTTCGCACACGCAAAACCCGCTGGGGCCCGACGGCCAAGTTGCTGACCATGAGAATTGCCGGCCCGGTCGCTCTTGCTACGAAGAGGGATAACCAAGGGCTTAGAGCAAGTAGCACAGACCTGTCTTACAAGGTCTGCGGCTTTTCAGGGCTGATGACCTTCGGTGTTGTTTAACGGCCGCTGCTTGCTTTGGATTTGGCTGTGGAGTGAGCCGTTCGTCGGCTGGTATGACCTTGCCTCGATATATCCTCCTGGGTATGTTGACCGTCGGCTTGGCCACTCAGGTGTCCGCGCAGACGGATCGCTGCCTTGACCGCACGATCCCGGCATACGTTTACACAGACCGAGGAGATGCTGTTATCCCCCTCACAGCGGCTAACTTCAAAGCGAGCATCCGCGGCAAGCCTATTCTTGTGACCGATGCGACTTACGACAGCGGCCCGCGGAGAATCGTGATCCTGATCGACGTGAGTGGGAGCATGACCGAGCGGGGCAGACTAAAATGGGGGCTTACGTTCGCGCGAGATATGATCTCCTTGACGTCGTCTCAGGACTCGCTGGCACTTCTCACATTCAGCAACCGGGTCGAGGATGCTATTCCCTTCGGCCAGAGCCGGGCGGCCTTGCTGGCAGAGGTCGATAAACTGCAAGACACAAACTGGGACCGCGTGAAGGGTGTGCGCAGGACCGCTCTGGAAGACGCGCTGGTCCACGCCCTCGCATTGCTGAAGACACCGAGAGTGGGAGACGCGATTTGTTTGGTGACGGATGGCGGCGAGAACGCCAGCCAAGCACGTCAGTCCAGGGTCGAAGCCCTCCTGGAGTCAGCCGGCGTCCGGGTGTTCGCGATCCTCCCAACTTGGAACATGGGTTCTCGTACAATTAGCCCCGTGGAGGCTGAGGGCCCCTCTAAATTGCGTGGTTTAGCGACCGCAACGGGTGGTGCTCTTCTGGTGTTGTTCCTGGCCAAGTTAGGTACGTTTCTACGCCTACCACCGGACCTTTTGTCGTTACCGTCCAGGATAAGCAGGATCTCTCGAGTGCGGCGCAAGGTTTCCATCAGGAGATTTCTAGTTTCATCAAGCTCAACCTGAGGTTACCGGGGCCGCTCGCAAAACCTCACGACTGGAAGCTGGATGTTGTGGACGCTTCCGGTCGTCAAAACAAGAACCTGGAGATTGTCTATCCGCATCGGCTCCCACCCTGTACACCGGGAGCAGTTCATTAGCGGGTAGATTCTCTCTTGAATTTCAAGAGCGGGTAGCGCAGAGTTTGCGCCGTTCAAACTCTGCGGTTCTTAGTTTGGAAACAGTGACAAGCTGCAGAGTTTCTGGAATGTGAACCTCTGCGTTGCAATATCGTAATTTCTTGTTTTTTTAACAAACATTTTTCAGTTCACTCTCTGCAAGGCGCATAAACAGCGGGTTTGATATAGTAGACTGTCTACATAGCGAGGTGGCGTCTCTTTACCTTATTTTGGTTGCGGCACCGCCGCGCTGCGCTACCCATCACCCGCTGAAGAAGCCGGTCTTGTCATGCTGAGCGAAGCGAAGCATCCCCGTATCATGTTGAGAAGAAGCAAGCGTAGCGCGGACCTGCGTCGTTCAGGTCCGCGGTTCTTCATAAGCAGCCGCACGGTGACGAAAAGGGAAGCGATCGGAAAGAAAAGGGCGGCGCAGCCGCGATACGGCGCTAGAATGCCGCGCTGGGAGCGCCATGGCCAGACAAGCCGCAGACCTCAAATACGGAGGTCTGCGCTACCTGCTGCGATTCCTACCTTCGCTTTCCTGACGGAATTTGATCTTCCCTTTCGGGCACAGCATCCGGGGCATGGCGCAGGAACTTTATCAGCCCCGCGCCGGTGGCCTTACCCGCGCGCTTCTTGAAGAACTCTGCTGCCGTTTCCACCACTCCAATCTTTTCGGCTACGGCAACAGCGATCCACTGATTCAGGGAAACACCATCCTCTGCGGCAAGCCGCTGGGCGGCCTTCTTCACGGAGAGCGGAAGCTTCAATGGATACGCAGCTTTACTCATTGTGCCACCTTTCTTAGAAGTTCTGTGGGGCGAACGATGGGAATTGTGAATCGATCGCCGGGCACTGCAAAATGCTTGACGTTGTAGGTCACTAAGGCGTCCGCCCGGCCGTTGATCGCGGCTTCTAGCACCATCTCATCACTTGGATCGCGCGCTTGGGGACGCCACAGAAAGTGAACCTCAACGGGCTCAACCAATGCGGCAAGCTCGCTCAGGAACTCGTCGATGCCCTCCAGCGTCAGCCCGTGGGCCAGCCGTTGCTCGGGACGCCCGAGGGCATCCTCATATTCCAGGAAGAGCGGGGGAGTTGCCAGCGGAACCAGGCGCCGGCTGGCCACCAAGCGCAACACCCGATTGGCTGCGCCATGCCGGCTGCGTAGTGCCGCCACAATGACAGATGTATCCAGAACGACTCGGTGCAGCATAGACATCTCCCAGGATGTCACATCTTATGAGAGATGTCAAAGAGACTACGGATTTGCGCGATCACGGGTCACCACAGAGTTTGCGTCTTTCAAACTCTGCGGTTCTTAGCTTGGGAACAGGTGACAAGCCGCAGAGTTTCTGGAATACGAAACTCTGCGCTACCGCTGCCGTTCCAGTCCCACGCTCTCTGGGTTTCCCTTCCGAAAAAACGGCTGCCATTGTTCCGGCTTCGGTGGCGATGTGATCAAGCTGACAACGAACAACGCTGCCAGAGATGCCACGATCGCTGGATAAATCATCGGCGTCGTGAATCCCCAAACCTTCCAAACCACGGATACAAGCGTTCCCGCCACAATTGAACTCAATCCTCCCGCTGTTGTGGCGCGCTTCCAGAAAAATGCCGCAATCACCGCCGGCGTAATTCCCGCGCCGTAGACGTCATAGGCATAAACTGCTGTTGCCAGAATCGAAGGTTGGAAGGCCTGCGCCAACGCAACCAGCCCCAAGACCACAACCACGGCTCGCGACAGGAGCAGCAGCTTGCGGTCGCTTGACCGCTTCATCAGAAAACGCTGGAAAAGGTCGTGCACCACGCTGGTGGCCGGGGAAAACAAATAATTGTTTCCGGTGGAAACCACCTTGGCAAATACCGCGCCCAGGAATATGGCTCCGGCCCATGCAACCATACCGTGCCGGGCGGCGTAGGGAATCAGTCCCCAGGACGGCAGCTTTCCGGACTTGATGACGGGCGCAAACATCACGCCTGCCACCACTGCCAGCAGCACAATCACCGTTTCCAGCACCATCGTCCCACACACCCAGCCGATCACCGACCGGCGAGCGTCCTTTTCGCTGCGCGCCGAAAAGAATTTCTGATAGGTGCTTTGATTGCCAATCATCAGCGTGAAGGTTGGGAAGAAGTAGCCGAACACCTCGCCCCAGTCCATCGTCCCTTTCACAGTAAAGTGGCTGGCGGGTAGCGCGGCGTGAACGGCGCTCCATCCCCCCACGCGCGCCAGCATGGCGGGAAGCGCCAGCAGGCAACCCACCGTCACCACAATGCCGATCACCAGGTCCGCATAGGCCACCGAAGACATGCCGGCGAGTGCCGTGAAGACGATCACGAAAACCGCCAGAATCACCGTGCCGGAAGTCTCACTGACCCCGAAAGCCAGATTCAAAATTCGCCCGCCGCCCCGGAACTGGTAACTGACGATGGCGGTGAAAGAAATAATGATGCATAGGGTTCCCAGAACCCGCGCCACGGGGCTGTAACGCACTTCGAGCAAGTCGGGAACCGTGTATTGGGCGAAAGCGCGAGCGCGGCCCGCGATGAAATAGATCACCACCAGGCCCGCCCATCCTCCTGCTGGCAGCCAGAGGGCAGCAAGTCCCTGGCGATAGGCAAATTCCGCGCCCGCGAAGAGGCTGCCCGCCCCGATCCAGGAACAGAGCAGCGTGAAAACCAACACCGGCGCGGAAAGCTTGCGGTCCGCCACCATGAAGTCATCGTGGGATTTCAGCCGCAACATGCGGGTGATGCTGGTGACGAGCAGCGCCACCACCACCAGCGTCAGGATCAGCGCGTAAAGCATCGTGGGTTCCTTAACCTGTATTATTCACGAATTTCCCACTGGGAGTCGTCAGGGCACGGTTAAAACCGTGCCCTGACAGTCCGCTATCGGCTGTTCTTGAATAATCCAGACTGGTAGCGCCGGCATCTTGTCGGCCCCAATGCCGCCGGGACGGCGGCGCTACATCATCCACGCGGCTCCGCGATGCTACCCTAGCTTGATTTAGGCTCACACAGTTTTTTCAGCCTAACCACCGCTTCCGGCGATTCGCACTCCACCCGAATCAGTTTGCGGCGGTTCTTTTCGCCCGTGACGATGGTGACCGCTGAAACCGGCACAGCCAGCGATTTCGCCACCAGTTTGCGGCTGGCTTCATTCGCTTCGCCGCCGGATGGTGGAGCATGAACCTCCAATCGAATTTCGCCGCAAGCCACGTCCCTGGACATGCGTTCCCGGGAGGATCGCGGACGAACCTTGACCCAGAAAGTCAAACTGTGAGCATTTCGGGTAATTTCCAGTGGAGGCAGGCATGCGGATTGGCCGGCCCTGGCGCGACGCTGGCCACCGGCATTGTTCTCAGCGGCGCCCGAAGGGTTCTTCACGTTGCCGCCTGCCTTTCCCCAAAGATCGCGGTCCCCACTCGCACCATCGTCGCGCCCTCTTCAATGGCGACTTCAAAATCATGGCTCATGCCCATCGAAAGCTCAGTTAAGGGCGTGCGTGGGAATCCTGACAGTCGAATCTCTTCGGTCAGCCGCCGAAGGCGCTGGAACCAGGGACGCGAAACCTCCGGGTTTTCGCTCATGGGCGGGATCAGCATCAGGCCGCGTAGGTCGAGCCCTTTGAAGCTCAGGAGGTTTTCGATTGTGCCCTTCATTTCGCTTTCATTCACACCCGATTTTGTTTCCTCCTGAGCCAGGTTGACCTGAAGCAAAATGGGCAGGGGCGTGCCGCGCGATTGCGCAGCATGGTTGATGCGTTCCGCCAGCCGGATAGAATCGACCGAATGAATCCAGCCAAACAGTTCCGCCGCAGCCTTGGCCTTGTTGCTTTGCAGATGGCCGATCAGGTGCCAGTTGGCATCCAGATCGGCGAGCGCGGGACGCTTGGCCGCCGCTTCCTGCACCCGGTTTTCGCCAAAATCGCGCAAGCCGGCTTCGTAGGCTTCACGAACTTTTCCGGCGTCCACCGTCTTTGTCACCGCGATCAGGCGCACTTCCTCCGGCTTCCGGCCCGCCCGGTGGCAAGCGGCGGCGATTCGATCCTGAACTCTAGCGATGTTATCTTTGACGCTGGACATGAGAAACGAAGCTCGGAGAGAGGAGCTTCATCGGCCTGCCCGCTCTTTCCGGTCGCTGATTACGAGATATTGAACGCTGTTGGTCAACAAAAGGCCCCGCGTATTTTATCACTTCATCTGCCGTCCCGTTTGGTGTTGGGATCGCTCAAAAAATACTGTCTCACCTGTCTCATTCACTGGATTGGAGTCTGCTATGCTGGAAGCGGGAATGAAAGCGATTAAACACGGTGGTTGTGACGAAGTTTGCTGTAGCGCCGCTCGGAGCTTGCCCTGGCAGGAAGCGGGGATCTAATACAAACGCGGGACAAAGGTTACAACCTCGCTGTAGCGGTGGTCTATGACCGCCGCTACAGCATGCAAATGACGCCACTACCAACACGGTCATTCCCGCGAAGGCGGGGAGCGGGGATACAGGACATGTTCGAACGGTGGATTCCCGCTTTCACGGAAATGAGGGGCATGGGGAGCCCAGGATGACAAAAAATGTCACGAAAATCAAAAAGGAACAAAAGCCAGTCGAGACGGGTCTTGGTTGCCGGAGGCGAAAACGGAGATGACGTGAAGAGACGTTAAAATAACAAAACGAAGCGGAGAAGTTGTTGAAAATAAAGAACCGGCTCCGGTTCGTTTTGCAAAACGAACCGGAGAATTGCGCTCCAGGACACCGAAACGCTTGCCAATTGGGCTAACCCTGCGTAACCGGAACCGCAACGCAGGTCCCTGCCAGGGCAAGCTCCGAGCGCCGCTACAGCAAAGAAACTGAGACACTACCCCCTGCCCAAGCGGGCTGAGCGCAGTCAATCCCGCGAAGGCTGGATTCCAAGGGCCGGGCGATGAATCCCCGCTTCCGCGTGAATGACGGCATTGGGAGCTCACGATGACAGTAATTGTCCAGAAAGACGACGGCAAGCCAAACCGGATAAGGGATCCCTTTTTTGCCGGAATGCCGGGAGATGCGGTTTTGATTACTGGGAGGCAAGCGGCCTGGAGGCCGGCGTCACGGGTAGCCGGTGAAGCAACGGTTTTCGAAGGAGAACCCCTTTCGATTTGAGCAAAAGAGGCATTTTCATAACCATCGAAGGAATCGATGGAACGGGCAAGACAACCCAACTGCGACTACTGGCTTCTTACTTGCAGAAGCGCCGATACAGAGTTCGCGTTACGCGGGAACCGGGCGGAACGAGGCTTGGGGAACAGGTTCGGGAGATTCTGCTTTCATCCTGGACAAGGGGTCTCGCGCCCATTGCCGAGCTTTTGCTGATCTACACGGCGCGGGCTCAGCATCTGGATGAAGTCATCCGGCCCGCACTGGCTCAAGGATGGCTTGTGATCAGCGACCGGTTCAATGATGCGAGCTTTGCATACCAGGGATTTGGCCGGAAATTAGGTTGGGAGGCGGTCAAGCGGCTGGATGAATTAGTCTGTGGGCCTACCCAACCTCAACTCACACTATTGTTGGACGAGCCACCCGGTTCATCGCTGCCCAAGGCGCTCGAGCGGGAAGGAAACTCGGGCCGTTCGCGCTTTGAGGAGCAAGGGTTGGCTTTTCAGAAACGGGTGCGCCAGGGATACCTGGAAATTGCCCGTCGAGACCCGGAGCGAGTTAGAGTGATCCGGGCGAACCGTTCCATCAAAGAAGTGCAAGCGGAAATTCGAAAGCTAGTCGATGAATTCCTTGCCCGGCGGCTTCGGTGTACCTGAATATCGGGGCAGCCAGCGTTAACCCAGATTATTCACGATGTTTTACTGGAAGACCGTCAGGGCACGGTTTTAACCGTGCCGTTTCAGCGCCGGAACTTTTTTCTTTTGTCTCGCATCCCGAACGGTCCGTTACAACGGACCGTTCGGGATGCGAGACAAAGGACGATCGAAACACCGTTCTTCGGCACGGTTAAAACCGTGCCCTGACGGTCCCCTAGCGGAAGTTCGTGAATAATCCGGGTTAAGCTCATGAGTAATGCAGGTCAGTAGCCAGCAAGAAGAGGAGAATGATCGGAATTAGCTGAGAGCTGACTGCTGAGGGCTAATGGCTTATGTCCTTTGATTCCTTTCTTGGAAATTCGGAAGTTGTGGCGGGGGTTCGCGGCATGATCTCCAGCGAGCGCGTTCCGGGCTCGATGGTATTTGCCGGGCCGGACGGCGTGGGCAAGCGCACCTTGGCGGAGATGATGGCGAAGGCCCTGAATTGCGAGCGCCTGAAGGATGATTTTTGCGGGCAGTGCAGCCGTTGCATTAAATGCGACCAGATGCTGGCGGCATCGCGCGAGGAGCTGGAGCGGCGGCAGGGAATTAAAGATGCGAACCGCCGCACCGAGGGGCTGATCTACTTTGACGTGCAGTTGGTCGCGCCGCTCACCCGCTATATCCTGACCGACCAGGTCCGCCAAATCCGCCAGACCGCTTACACCCGCCCGTTTGAAATGGCCCGCCGCATTTTCATCATTGACCAGGCTCAATCTCTGCATTGGCAAGCGGTGGATTTCCTCCTCAAGGTCCTTGAAGAACCTCCGGAGAGCACGATTTTTATTTTGGTCTGCCCCAACGTGCATGAGCTACGCGCCACCATCCG
This sequence comes from uncultured Acidobacteriota bacterium, assembly GCA_937900045.1. Lineage (GTDB taxonomy): Bacteria > Acidobacteriota > Terriglobia > UBA7540 > UBA7540 > CALCEB01. The sequence continues at coordinate 12,409 of CALCEB010000283.1, read as the reverse complement.
CTCGCGTTGCTTTAAGGTGATGTTCAAGGAGGTTGGCCAGGAAGTGATCCGGGGTGTGATGGAAAGAGACCGCGGGTTCGCCAAGGCGGATTTGGAACTGGGCGTGCGCATCGCCTCGGGCAGCATGGCGCGCGCAAGGAGTCTGGATCTTGCGGCTTACCGCCAGCTTCGGGAACCGTGGATGAACCTGCTTGGAACCCTGGCTGGAAGAGAAGCGGGTTCGCTGGGGCCGCAGGATTGGAAGCGGCTGTTTGAATCCACGCGCACCCTCACCGCGAACCGGGACCAATTCGAAGAGACGCTGGGAATCGGCTACGGGCTGCTCCATGACCTGCTGGAGCTTGCGGAGTCGGGTTCACCGGACCGCTTGGCCAATCTGGACCTTCTACCGCGCTTAAGGCCGTGGGCTTCAAAGCTTGGACTTCGGGGCTTGGGCTCGCTGAAGGATGGCCTGGATGAGGCATTCAAGCTGCAAGTGCGAAACGTGAATCAGCAACTGGGTTTTGACTCCATGGCGGTGGGGATGATGGATCGCAGACTCCGGTGAGCGGAGATGCACGCATCCGCTTTCCACGGTGCCGGCGCATCGTTCCTGGCTCGGTGACGCCGCTGATTGTAGCCGGTCCTTTTGAAATGAGGCGAGCCGCATAAAATCAAATTGCGGCTCCTCCTCAACCGTGGTAGACTTCATCATCAGAGCCACAGATGTGGGTACCGGTTTTTACCAATCAACCCCAACCAGCCCGCTGCTCATTTGAAGATGAGGCCAGCTTGGCTCTACCTTTTCGGGGCGACCTGAACGGCATCATACCTTGTGGTGGGGAATGAAGGAGTTTGGAAAGTGAACCGTAAACTAATCCGTCCATCTCTGTCAGAGATTCAAGATCAGATGGCGCAACGTCCGCAACGGCGGAAGCCCACTCCACCTGACCAGACGAATGCCGAAAGCTTTTACTACCTGAAACAGATGCAATCCCGCACGCCGATGGTGGTGCTGCTGGAAACGGGCGAGACGATCCTGGGTGTGATCGAGTGGTACGACCGGGGCTGCATCAAAGTTCATCGTCAGGGCGAGCCGAATCTTTTAATCATGAAGACCGCCATCCGGTACATGTACAAGGCGCCGGACGCCAAGAACGGAGGGGACGGTAACTATCCCCGCGATCTTGAGGGTGAATAGTGGGAGCCGGCTGGCTTCCGTTCTTCCCCTCCCGGGGATCCTCCGCAGCGGTCTCCGGCCCTGGGACCAGGATCCGGTAGTGACGCAGTTTGCTGTAGCGGCGCTCTATGAGCGTCGGAAACCGTTGAGCATACAAGTTCGGCGCTCATAGAGCACCGCTACAGCAAAGAAACTGAGACACTACCCAGGGTCCCTTGAACTTGACACTCCTTTTTCAGACGCCTACTATGATTTCTGCCGTACGAATTGGAGGTCGACGCACATTGGAGTGTAAATCGAGTCGCGATCAAGCCGCCGGTCCGGACCGTGTCCCCGCCCTTGCCAACAGAAAGCGCCCCAAATTAGTGAATCCTCTTTTTTCCAGATTTTCACCTGGCGCTTCCTTCTGGGCTTCGTTCCTGATTTTTGTCTTTGCTGGGGGAGCTTTTTTAACGTTCGCTCATCGGCTTTCCGCTCAGGATGACCACCGGAACAAGCTTCCCGGACTGGACAAAATTACTTCCGGCGGCCCCACCCGTCAGGCGTTCACGGGGAAGATCCAATCGTTTGACCGGAAACGCGACTTGCTGAGCGTGAATACCGTCGAGGGCGTCGACACTGAAATTTTTCCTTTGAAGAAAAAGGTGAAGGTGACCTCTGCAAATGGGTTGAAGCTTAAGTTGGTAGCTCTGAAGCCTGGCACCAGTATCACGGTCTTTTACGAGCTGAAGGGCGACCGCCGCACGGTCGACCAGATCATCGTGCTCTCTGATGTTGTGAAGACCGGCAAGAAGCAGGTGCGGCGCCCGTCGTAGGGCTGTATTCCTGAAGGGTCCGCAAGCCGGAGATGTCAGCCTGTTGGGAAACCTTCCGGTTCCCCATACCCCCAGTAGACGAGCAGTCTGGTAAGAATCCGGCGCCAGCCCTTCGGCCCCAGCCTTTGATTCCTGATGAAAATCGGCATTACCTGTTACCCGACTTACGGTGGAAGCGGAGTGGTGGCCACGGAGCTTGGCATTGAACTGGCGGCCCGCGGCCACGACGTGCATTTCATCAGCTACGCCCTTCCCTTCCGCGTCACAGAGCTTTCCGAGCGCCTCCACTTTCACGAAGTCGAGGTGATGAATTATCCGCTATTCGATCATCCGCCTTATACCCTTGCCCTCGCCAGCAAGATGTATAACGTCGCGGTGAATGAATCGCTCGACCTTCTGCATGTCCACTACGCCATCCCCCACTCGGTGAGCGCCTATCTGGCGCGGGCCATGATCAAAGAACGGAAGCTGCCGGTGGTGACCACCTTGCACGGCACGGATATTACGCTGGTCGGGGCCGACCGGTCCTATCTTCCCATAACCCGCTTTTCCATTGAGGAAAGCGATGCGGTCACGGCAATTTCGGAATACTTACGGCAGGTTACCCTCAACGAATTCCATATTTCGCGGCCCATTGAGGTGATTCCTAATTTTGTGAATTGCGATGTGTTTCAGCCCGCCGATGGGAAGCGCCACCGCGTCCAATTTGCTCCGGCTGGCGAAAAAATTGTGGTTCATCTTTCCAATTTCCGGCCGGTGAAGAGGCTGCCCGACGTCGTCGAAATTTTCGAGCGGATTCGCCGGGAAGTTCCGGCCAAGCTGCTGCTGATTGGGGACGGCCCGGACCGCACTGTGGCGGAGTGGATGGTGCGGGAAAAGGGAATGACAGAAGACGTGATTTTCCTGGGCAAGCAAAATCAAGTGCAGGGCCTGCTGAACTGTGCTGATGTGTTGCTGCTTCCGAGTGATCTCGAATCCTTCGGTCTCGCGGCGCTGGAGGCCATGGCTTGCGGGATTCCATCAGTGTGCTCAAATGCCGGCGGCCTGCCCGAGGTGATTCAGGATGGGGTTGAGGGTTTCCTGGTCCCGTCCCGCGATGTTGAGACGATGGCGGCCAAAGCTCTGGTATTGCTGAAGGACGAAGAACTCCGCAAGAAAATGGGTCAAGCCGCCCGGTTGCGCGCGCAAATTAATTTTTGTGCGGAGAAGATTATTCCGCGCTATGAAAAGCTCTACGAATTTCTTCTCAACCGGACTTCCTGAATTCTTTCTGTCCCGAATTCCGACGGGGTTCTGTAGGTCATTTGGACCGCCGGGCGTTGCCCTGGGCTTGAGGGTTTTCCGGTGGCGCGACGGCCGCAGGTGGCGCAACCTGATCCAGGAATTTCTTGACGGCGGCCTCGTAAGGCTCGCGGCCGGAATTGAAACCTTCTCCGTGGCGCTTTCCCGGCACCACCACGATTGCTTTTCCAGGACTGGCGCTTGCGGCATACAGGGCTTCGGCATACGCTGGTGGCATGCGCCGGTCGTTCTCGACGGCTACGAAGAGAATGGGCCGCGTGCCAATCTTCTGTACAGCCTTGATCAAATTAAAGTCGGAAGGCCAGAAGCGCCCGCGCAGGGCGATGCCGTACTCGATTTCATCGGGAATCGGGAAGCTGGGAAGACCCATAAAGAGCTTGGCGTGGTGAGCGATCAGCTCATGGAATGTCGTCCAGGAACTGTCGGAAATTACAGCCGCGATGTTGGGCGAATCCGCAGCCGCCATCAACGCTGCGGCGGCGCCCATCGAAATACCCCAGAGGATGATGGGGCGAGGAGCCTTGAGCTCCCGCCGCGCATATCGCGCCGCGCCTTCGGCGTCAAGCCGCTCCTGATACCCCAGGGTGGTGATCTTGCCGCCGCTCTCGCCCTGATGCCGGAAGTCAAACAGCAAGGCGTCGAAGCCAAGGCCATGAGCGTATCCGGCCAGAGGCAACATTTCAACGCGGGTGCGGTTCAAGCCATGACAGAAGATAATCGTTCCGCGTGGATTCGAGCCCGCCGGCGCAAACCAGCCCTTGAGCGAAATCCCATCCGTGGAGGGAAAGGTGATGGCGGTGTAGTCTTCCATGCCGAATGACGCCGGGGTTTTGCCATCATTCGGATCGTGAAAGTGGTATTGGTGAGTTGTAACAAAATGGGTGAAGAACCAGGGCACAAAAAGAAGAAAAAAAGCCGCAACCAGCCCCGCCAAAACCAGAAGGATATTCCGAATGATCTTCCATACTCTTCTTCCGCTCATCGTGGCCTCTTGAATCAATTTTCGTAGATTAAAAGTCTCAAGATTAGCTCAGCCGTTCAAAACTTTGATCTTCAACTTTAGGTGCGCAACGGGCCGGGTTCCACGATGTGAGTACCAAACAGGATGGCCGCCGCCGCCGTCATGACCGCGCAGAGACTGGTCACGGCAAAGTAGCCATAGCGTTGGTAGAGCAGGCCGCCCAGCAAGGCTGCGGCTCCAATCCCGAGCTGCGAAGAGATATTGCGGAATGCGATGAATGACCCTCGCTGTGCGGCCGGCACCAACTCCGTCATGAGCGCCGTGATAGGCCCCTGCCGGAAAGCTGCGCCCAGGCTGGTGAATGCGAAAACGATGAGCAAGGGAATGAAGTGGGTGATCAGGGGAATGACCGCGATGGATAATGCCAAAAGGATATTACTGGCAATGGAAACGGGGCGCTTGCCCCAACGGTCGGAAAGAACCCCGCCCAGGGGCGCTCCCATCACGGCCACTAACCCGCCCAGCATAAAAACCCAACCAATGCCGCGAGTCGTCATTCCGAATCGTCTGCTCAGAAACTCTCCGATGTAGGTGATAAAACCCACAAGACCTCCGGAAACGTTGAAGGCGATAATTCCTGCCGCCACCAAATCCCTCCGGCGCAGGAAGGACCGGAAGACGCTCAACATCGTGCGCAATTTATCCCGAGGCCGTCCTCTCTCAACCACGTCTTTGCCCAAAGTTAGAGATGTGAGTGTGACCACCGCAGCGAGGATGGCAAAAAACAGGAACGTGTCCCTCCATCCGAAATGCCCGGCGATTTGGGCGCCCAGCGGGACGCCGATGATGGGCGCAGCGAAATAGGCCACGGAAATGAAACCGATAGCGCGGCCGCGAATGGAATAGTCAAACCAATCCCCCGCATACGCCACAGAGCAAGTGGAAATCGTGCCAGCCGCCAGTCCGGTTAAGGCCCGCGCCAGAAAAAGTCCGCCGAACGTGGCGCTAAGAAACGCCAACCATGAAGCCAGGGCAAATCCGGCGGCTCCCATCCAGAGGAACCGCCGCCGTCCGTAGCGATCCGAGAGTGAACCCGAGATGAAAGATGCCAGCGCCGCGGTTAGCGAATACACCACAACCAGGAAACCCGCGGCGCCAACGGTTACTTTCAGGGAATTCACCACGTCGGGCAACAATGCCGCGATCACCTGGTTATCTGCAAGTCCCAGGAAGAGGAGAAAAAAAAGGTTGCCGATAACAAGGAAATCAAGTCCGGTCTTCGAACTCTTATCAATTCCGATGGAAGGGGAATTGTCCATTGAAAAAAGGTCTGTTCCCGAATCATATCGTTGCCATGCGGAGAGACATGGCGCGCCTTGCCCCTTGGAGGCTCTGCCCGGCGAATCAGCCCTGCTTCCGGAAACCTGGAAGGCGGGCGCCGGAGCGATAACAATTAACCCGGATTATTCACGAACTTCCAGTAGGCGACCGTCAGGGCACGGTTTTAACCGTGCCGAAAAACGGTGTTTCGATCGTCTTTAGTCTCGCATCCCGAACAGTCTGTTATAACGGACCGTTCGGGATGCGAGACTAAATAAAAAAGCCTTGGTGCTGAAACGGCACGGTTAAAACCGTGCCCTGACGGTCCTCGAGTAAACCTACGTGAATAATCCGGGTTAAGGCTCTTCCAAGTGATGAAGGGCAAGCTTGATGGCGGCGTGATCCGACATATCCACGACGCTCGCCGCGGCGATTCCAATGGCCACGACCAGAGCATCGCTGATTTCCTGCCGGGTAACGCCGATTTCTAGAGCTTTTTTAATATGTCCGGCAAGGCATCCTTCGCATTTGGCAACGGCGGAGGCGGCGATGGCGATCAGTTCTTTTGTTTTGAGGTCCAACGTCGTCGGCGTGTAATAAGTCTCCTTATAGAACGACAGATAGATATTGCGAAAGCGCGGCTCGATCATTCCCATTGAGCTGGGGGTATTCTTTTTCTGCTTTGAATCATCCTTGGCCATTTAGTTCTCCTGGTTCCTCTCCCGTTTCCTTCCCGGTCATGGAATCTTGATCTTGCAGCTCGAGCCGCCTCGACTTCAACCTGGAAAGACTTGAGTGTTCGATGTTTGAATGCGGAAGCCTGCATTGCCCTCTGCCAGCCTAGAAGCATACTGCGGGTTATGAAGAGAAGATATCCCTCGAATTCAGAATGTTATCACACCTTTCGCGCCGATTCCGTGGCGACCGTGGATTCCATGCTTAAGATGATTTCAAAGGCATGGCGCAGGAACTCCCCTCCATGCCGGTCACGCGGAATCATCTCCTTCGTGGTGTAAGACTTGAAAGCGGGCAGGCGGGTTACTCAAAAGTGGGCGCCGGTTCTTTCCTCGATCCTTTCTCAGAGACCACAAGCTCCGGAACCATGAATGAAATACTGGCGCCCATGCCGGGCTCACTTTGGATTCGCAGGGAAAATTCTTGTCCGTAAAGCACCTTCAACCGTTCGTTGACGTTGCGGATGCCAATGCCGGACTCATAGATGTCATTGCGGCGCTCCGGTGAAATTCCCACGCCGTCGTCGTGAACCTCTACGACGAGATGTCCGTCCCTCCGGTGGGCTACTAATGTAATGGTTCCGCCTTCAATCCTCGGTCCAATTCCATGCCGGAGGGCATTCTCCACGAGGGGTTGAAGAACCATGCTGGGCACGAGGGAATCCAGAGTATCCGTGTCAATCTGTTTAACGATGCGCAGCTTTTCCGGGCCAAACCGCACCACTTCAATGTCCAGGTAGTCGTCAATAAAATCGAGCTCCTGCCGCAAAGGAACAAAATGAGCTTGCACTTTTAAGCGGCGGCGCAGAATGTTGGAGAGCTTCAGGAGAACCATCCGCGCTTTGTCCGGGTCAAACCGGATCAAGGAGGAAATAGTGTTCAGCGTGTTGAAGAGGAAGTGAGGATTGATCTGGCTGATGAGCGCGTCCATGCGCGCCTGCAGCAACAGCCGTTCCTGCTCCTCCAGCTTGTGTTCAATCCGGGTGTTGTTCCAGATGCGGATGGGCAACCCCACGCCGATCAGCGTGCCGAGAACAATCAGGACATTGGCGTAAAGGTGGGGGGAATCCTGGTAGAAAAGCCATTGCCGCGCGCGCACCAAGCGCCCCACGTCAATTCTTGCGATCTCCAGAATGACACACATCAAGGCGAACAGGACTTGCCAATCCAGGGCGGGTTGTTTGAACCTCTGTTTGATAGACCGGTAAAGGCTGAGGTCGACAAAGGGGCTGAACTTCCAGATGACTTCCTTGTCCGGACAGATCCAGCGGGCAGAACCGGCCACCAGAGCATAAAGGACGGCCATCGGGACGGCCAGAATTTCATGGCCCAGCAATACCGCCGGCAGGCTCACCATCATGGCCACCACCAGCCCCACAATGGTTCCGCCCAGCAACCCGGCAAGCACAGTAATATCAAGACTCAAGTCAGTCCCACGGTAATTTGCCAACAGCCGGACGAAGACGCCGAGCATGAACGGGACGCCCAGAAACGCTGCAAAGAGCAATTTTTGGCGTGGGGTTCGCTGCTCGATAAAGAGCAGCCGCTTGAATTTGCCAAACCGGGCGATGATGCTGGCGAGCGAGGCGATGACGCCCAGCTTGATCAGCAGCGTGATCAGAATGGTCGCGTTGGACTGGCTGATGGTGACGTGCATGGCAAGCGACAGCGTGGACGGGACCAAGCCTGGGCTGGCGGGCGGAATTGCCGAAATCCTGCAGCGCTTTATGCCAACCGCTACGAATCCTCGGCCTGCGCGCCGCCGCCTACAAAGTGTACCACCTCCAGACGGTCGCCAGCTTCGACAAGCGTATGCGCCCAGCGGTCGCGGGGAAGGATTTCGAGATTCCGCTCCACGGCGACGCGATCCAGGGGCACCTTGAGCCATTCGAGGAGAGCTTGAACCGTCCGCGATCCCGGCACTTCTTTGGATTCGCCGTTAACTTGAATGGTGATCAGACCGGCCTCCATCGGACGCACCCTCGAGACTCTTCAATAATCCGGAGAAAGCCGGGCAACAACTCCACCGCCTTCAAGAATTCCGCAACACGGCCTCCCGTGTCATTCTGGGGGCGCAGGAAGACCCTTTCGCACCGCGTCGAGCACCCCATTCACAAACTCCACCGAACCTTCCTGGGAAAACCGCCGGGCCAACTCCAGCGATTCATTGATCACCACGGCCGCCGGGTTTTCGGGATAATGGGTCAACTCGTAAAGGGCGAGGCGCAGGATGTTACGGTCTACCGCCGCCATGCGGTCAAGGCGCCAGTGGGTGGCACGCTCCTTGATAAGTTGGTCGAGCGTTTCAACGGAATTTGCTGCGCCCTCAAACAGCCCGCGAGCAAAAGTCTCGGTCTCCGGATTGAGATTCCGGGGCGCTAGAAAAGTTGAGATCACGTGTTCGACGCTGTGCTGGCCCACGTCAAACTGGAATAACATTTGCAAGGCCAGTTCCCGCGCTTTAGTTCTCGAAGCCATGTGTTTTCCAGGAATCGAGAGCCGGCGGGCAGTGGAAGCAACTTCGGAATCGCGGTCGCTCCCTTGCGGCGCCGTAAAGGCTTTTGGCCATCATTGGGACACACCCGCGATCGGCACGGAAGATGGATATGAACAGTAGCGATACTTCCCCGCCGTGGGTGATGACAGCGCCGGGACCGGGATTACGTCAGGAACGAGGGGTTTCTGGTTGAAGTCAAAAGCATGGAGCATGGCGCTTGCGTGGTCATCCCGCGCCGTCAGATGCGGCAGACGCCATCGGGTCTCGATGAATTTTAAGATGGAAGAAAATTCGTAGATGTCCGGGTCGATGTATCCGGGACGCGCGTAAGGCGAGATCACCAGCGTTGGCACTCGCGGGCCAAAGCCAAAGGCATCCTTCTGCGGCGGCGCCGCATGGTCATAGAATCCGCCGTAATCGTCCCAGCTCAGGAAGATCACGCTATTGTCCCAATACTTGCTTTGCATCACCGCGTTCATCAAGCTCGTGACGTACCACATGCCTCTTTGAATATTGGCTGGCGGGTGTTCGCTATCATCAAAATCGGGGACGAGCCACGAAACCTGGGGCAATGCGCCGCTTTTCAAGTCGCCATAGAACTCATCCTGCGGGACCAGATGGGCCATGCGGGAAGGATTGTCCCGGATGTCCTTGAAACCCGGCAGCGGATTCCAGAGATAAAACTTATTCGGAACCGGGTTGCTGATCCGGTGGCCGCTGGGACTGAGCACAACCGTGGGCGCGTGCGGATTCGTCTCAACGTAGTACTTCCAGCTGATATTCGCGCCACTCAGCCGGGTGACCAAAGATGGAAAGCTAAATCCATCATCATCATCCAACGCCTTTTTCAACTCCCGCACTGTAGAAGCGTTAACGATCAGGCCGCCCGATTGCGCTGCCACCGTGTAGACGTGGTTGGGAAGGCTGGGACCATTGAGCGATGAGAAGAAGTGGTCGCATAGAGTAAAATATTTGGCATACTGCCAGTAATTCGGGATGTCCCGCTGGTCGTAGTAGCCCATGGTGTAGGACGAGCCTTCAGCCCAGACGAAACCGTCCATTGTTCCGTGGTCATAAGCGGCGTGGGCGATTTCCCACTCATGCGCCAGATCGCAGGGCGGCCCGGCTTCAGGCATGTGGAAAGGCACGACACACGCCCGGCTCCCCGGCATTTTGGGCAAGCAGGTTGCAGGTGGAATGCCATCGGCGCCCGGGTAAGTCCCAAAGTAGTTATCAAAGCTGTGATTTTCCTGGATGATCCAGATCACATGCTTGATCTTTGTGATCCCAGGCGGCGCCGGCGCATTTGCGGCGGGTTTCAGCTTAACCGCTTGTCCGGTCTGTGCGCCGCGAAGGGAAGCCGCCAGCAAGTGCCAGGCAAAGAAGCTGGCGATTCCCCAAAGCAGCACTTTGTTTCGTGACATCCACGACCTCATTCAGGAGCATTGATTCTATAACGCGGCCGCCGGCAAAGACAACGCCTCAGCGCCTGCATGTAGTGGTGCAGTCTGCTGTAGCGGCGCTCGGAGCTTGCCCTGACAGGGAGCGCCGGATCGAGCTTCTACATTTGGGCGGCCAGCTTGTCATCCTGACCCCTTTAAATCCATTCTAAGCTCTTCGCAGTCATCCTGCCCTGAAAATCAGTAGTGACTCAGTTTGCTGTAGCGGCGAAACCGGCCCATTACCAAAGCGCGTGGACCGTCACCAATCCGCCCTCAGCTCCCTGTATACTGTTTGGGGGCCATCCCACGTTACGAAAGGAATCCAACAACTTCATGGCAGAAATCATTCCCTTCCGCGCTTTGCATTACAACACACAGCGCGGAGACCATCTTTCCAATCTCGTCACCCAGCCCTATGACAAAATTTCCCCGCAAATGCAGAGCCGGTATTACTCGTTAAGTCCCTATAATCTGGTCCGCATCATCCGGGCCAATGACCAACTCGAAGCCACCTCAAGCGAGGATCCCTACGCCCGGGCGAACCGCCATTTTCGTGGATGGATTGAACAAGGCATCCTGATTTCTGAACGCGAGCCGGCTCTATTCCCCTACTCCCAGGAATACTTCGTACCTGGCCAGCCCGGCGCTAAGAAGACTCGGAAGGGTTTTATCGCGCTCCTGCGTCTTGAGGATTATGACCGCCGGGTGGTTCACCGGCATGAGGAAACGCTTTCCGGTCCGAAGGCTGACCGCCTTTCGCTGCTGCGCGCCACCCGCGCCCACTTTGGCCAGATTTTCCTGCTTTACAGTGATCCGGGCGGGGTCATCGAATCCTCCTTGGATGCCGCCGCATCCGGAAAGCCGTGGGAGCAGGTGGAGGATGAATACGGTACGCAGCATTCGGTGTGGAAGGTGAACGGCGAAGAAGCCATCAGCCATGTGATTGAAGAGATGCGCGACAAAAAGCTGGTGATTGCAGACGGCCACCACCGATACGAAACGGCGCTCGCTTTCCGCAACGAATGCCGCGCCCAAAACATTCTGAGCGAGCGGGCCGAATACGTCATGGCCACTTTAGTCCGCATGGAGCAGCCGGGCCTCACCATCCTGCCCACGCACCGGGTGATTCACAGCCTCACCAACTTCAGTTGGGAGAAGCTTTCGAGCGCCGCCCGCGACGCATTCGAGTGGACTGAGGCATCCCTGCCGGGGAATAGCGGCGATGCGGTCTCGTTGATCGCGCCGAAGATCATTCCGGACGGCCGTCCCACGTTCGGCGTCTACGCCGGGCAGGGCAAGTTCGCCGTGCTTCGGCTTCGCAAGGACTTCGATCTGGCTCAAGCCTTGCCGGACGTCCCACCCCAGTTGCTGGAGCTGGACGTTGTGGTTCTGCACCGTTGGCTTTTGGAAAAGACTCTGGGCATCGACCGCCAAGCCGTGCGCGAGGAAAAAAATCTACGCTACGTGCGGGAAATTGAAGCCGCTCTCGATGCGGTCAACAGGAACAAGGCGCAACTGTGCTTTCTGCTCAACCCGACGCCCATCGCCGCTGTCTGGGATGCGGCTCTTGCAGAACTCGTGATGCCCCAAAAATCAACGGATTTCTATCCCAAGCTGCTCTCCGGCTTGACCGTGTATTGGCTGGATAATCCGGGTGGAATTTGAAGCTGCCCACTGGCCCGGACTATTCACGAGTTTATTCGAAGACCGGAAGGGCACGTCGATGACGTCGTCGGCGTTGTCAAGTATAAAATTTTTATGACCACAGCATTTTTAAGGAACACCCGCGCCGCCTGCAGGACGCGTGACACGCGCCGGGATGAGGGTGCCGTCCTGTTCCCCGCCGCCGGCGCGTGGCTTCGCGGCCTGCAGGCGGCGCCTTCCTCGCTCTTTGCTTTTTGGCCGTCCCGCCCTCTTACTGGTCCCTAGTATTACTATGTTAAGTAGTTCTTGTATCTTCTCTTTGGAAAACTTAGTATGGGTCCATGAAGCCCATCCGCTGGAATGCCCAGCTTTGGAGAGAAAGAATTTCATGAGTTTCTGAGTCGCTTGATCGCGGCGCCGGTTTTAGGGGATAGCGTTTACGGAATCAATGCCGAATTCCGGGCGGGGCTGCGGCAGTTAGACCTGGAGTTTTTTCTGTAGATCGATGGTCAGGCGCTCCAGGGCTGGGACCCTG
>CALCEB010000282.1 GCA_937900045.1 uncultured Acidobacteriota bacterium | reverse complement strand
AAGGAGGCCGCTTGAACTAAAAAAAGCTCTTGAAATTCAAGAGAGAATCTACCCGTTACCGGTCTAAACAGCCGGGTTCTTGAGCGTCCCGGGTCAGTCCCGGAAAAACCACCGGCGAAGGAACCCACCAAGAGCCAGCAGACCGGTGCCCAGCAGCGTCAACGAGGCTGGCTCCGGAACATCCTGTCCTCCTGGAGGATCTGCAAGGATATCAAAAGCTCCCAGACTATAAGTGGAGTACTGGTTCCAGACTCCATTCACCTCTTGGTCCACCAATCCTTTGGTCCCCAGACCGTTGAAGCTCCAGGCATTCCAACCGCCATTCGGACTGCTCAGTTCCAGAAAGTAATCGGCGCCGGCCTGAACATTGACCCCGGTAATTCCGGAGATTGTTGCCACGCCATTGTCGGTTGAGCCAAATTTGAGAAGGTTGGGAACACTCCAGCTTCCCAGTTCCGTCCCTGGCATGTTATTAGCGTCCGTCCAAAGGCTCACCATCACGCCGGTGGCGCTGCCATTCACCCATCCTGCCGCAACATCAATTTGGCCAACACTGAAGTTGCCGGGAGAAGAAAACTCGGTAGCTACTGTATCGTTTCCTGACGCACGTGACAAAGCGCCAGACACGGTCCAGCCCACACAGCAGCCAAAACTGTAATTCGAACCGAAATCGCTGTATATTACTGATCCAACAGTCGTTGGATGCGGACCATTGCCCGGATTAAGATATGCCGTCCCGGTTAGTCCAGGGACGCTGTCCCCAAATGATGCCACCGCTAAAAATGCCGGCAAAATAACTATGCAAGCTACAATAAACAAGAGTCTCGCCAACTTCGACATATCCTTAGATTCCTCCTTTAGCATACTTACCTTGGATTATTCAGGATCTTGTCCTCCATACCGTCAGAGCAGGTCTTCAACCCTGCAGAAAGTCGGACCTTGAATCTCTTTTCTGCTTCCCGATCCCGGACGTTCTGGTCGCACTTGACAAATAAGAGCTTGCTGGACCAAACCACAGAATCCGGCGAGGCAAATGGGATTCCCAGGCAACCGTGTGGCCCAAATACCCCAGACCCCCCGCAGGCTAAAATAAAAAGGGCCGGACCCACCAAGACGCTCCTTGCGTCTGGTGCCGCCCAGCCCCTCCAATTTTTTTAATTGCTGACCTGATTCCAAACGACTTTAACTTCCGGAATCAGTTCTTTACCGCAGCCTTAACCAGCGCGGCAGATATGTCCCTGTATACGGTTCCGGTACCACGGTATGCATACGCCCCAAGCGGGACTCGAAACTCGCACGCAAGTTAAAATCCGATACCCTTAACGCAGCGTTCCGCTTATCATCCAGGCACTTCGGATGCCACACGATTATTGCTGGAAAATCAACAAGTTCCACACATTTAAAACCCATCGGGCGTGAAGAAGTTGCGCTTTTGAGAAAAGAATTCCCATGCGTGCTTCCAGATTCCAAATCACGTCGATCTGCGTATCGCACTTCCGTGAGCTCCGAAGTTTATTTCCATTGCTTTCCGGCGCCCCCGCTCGGAGCGGTTCAAAATAGCCATGGGGCGCCGAAACGATTCAAACCCGGGGGTCGCAGAGCGCCGAACCTGGGTTCTCAGCGGTTTTCGGCACTCCCTGTCAGGGCAAGCTCCGAGCGCCGCCACAGCAAACAAACTACGCCTCTACCCAATTACGTCTGAAGTTGCGCCGGTCATGAGGTATATTGAGAATTGCGGTAAAGATCCAAAACGCCGGAAATAGCGAGGAAAGATGATGGCGGCGAAGATCATTGTGGTCGTGGACGATCTGATCTTCCTATCGAAGATTCAGCAAACGGCAAAACTACTGGGAATTGCAATTGAAACCGCAAACCCCACAACTTTGAGGGAGCGCCTGAAAAACCTTTTACCCTCGGGTGACATGGGAGCCGTGGTTCTAGACCTGAATCACAGCTCCGGGCAGGCGGTAGAGTTGCTTGAGCAGATGAAAAACGATCCTGCCACGCGGCAAGTAACCGTGGTAGGATTTCTATCGCACGTTCAGACGGGGCTTGCCAAAGAAGCGCGTGCTGCCGGATGTGACGTACTGCTAGCACGGTCAGCCTTCACCCAAAAGCTTCCTGAATTACTCCAGCACTATGCCGGAATTGAAGCAGCCCCTGCTCCGTAAGGAAGCCGGTTCCATCATCCTGACGCTTGACGCCGGCTCCTCTTCCGTCCGCACGCTTTTGTACGACGGCCAGGGGCGCGAAATTCCGGGCTTTGGAGTGCAACTCCCGTATGAGTTGCGCGTCACGCCGGGCGGCGGCGTGGAAGTGGATGCGGATTTCCTTTGCGGGATCTGCGTCCAAAGCCTTTCCGCCATCCACCAGCAGATAACCGGTACTCCCACGTGGCCTACGGCCGTAGCCGTTTGCACTTTTTGGCACAACGTCCTGGGCGTGGATGCAAACGGCCGCCCCACCACTCCTGTCCTCCACTCATTCGATACGCAGAGCGCCGCCGTCGTGGGCAAGCTCGCAAAAAAGCTGGACTCACAAGCCCTCCATGCGCGCACGGGCTGCGTTCTCCACCCGAGCTACTTGCCGGCGAAACTCGTATGGCTTGCTGAAGCCCGCCCGGAAGCCTTCCGCGCCACCCGGCGTTGGATGTCCTTCGGCGAATATCTGTTTCTGAAACTCTTTGGAAATCCTGCGGCTTCCACCTGCATGGTTTCTGGCTCCGGGTTGTGGAATCAGAACAACAACGCCTATGACCAGGAAACGTTGCGCGTGCTGCCAGTCGAACCGGCCCAATTGGCTCCGGAGAGTGAGATGGACCGTCCCGTAAAGGGATTGGGGGCCGAATACGCATCACGATGGCCGCGGCTTTCATCCATTCCTTGGTTCCCGGCCCTGGGCGACGGGGCTGCCAACAATGTGGGATGCGGATGCGCCGCCGGCGATCAGTTTGCGCTGATGGTGGGCACCAGCGGCGCCCTGCGCGCGGTGGTGGAGGCCCGGCACATTCGGACTCCCGCCGGATTGTGGGTCTACCGGTTGGACGGCAAACGATTCGTGGTGGGCGGAGCGCTCACCGATGGCGGCAGCGTTTACGCGTGGATGAAAAAAACACTCCATCTGCCACCCGATGAGGAGATAGAAGCTGCGCTGGCCACCATGGCCCCGGTGAGTCACGGCTTGACGATCCTGCCACTTTTTGCGGGTGAGAGATCACCCGGTTGGCATGCAGAAGCGCGCGCCGCAATTATTGGAATGCGGACGGACACTGCCCCGCTTCAGATTTTGCAGGCTTCGCTCGAAGCCGTGGCTCTTCGCTTTCGTTTGGTTTATGACATTTTGAAGAAGGATATTGGCGTGCCTCGCCGGGTCATTGCCACGGGCGGCGCATTACTGCGCTCGCCGGCGTGGACGCAGATGATGGCGGACGCGCTGGCCTGCACTGTCACTCCATGCCGTGAAAGAGAAGCCACCAGCCGCGGCGCGGCGCTGGTGGCGCTGGAGAGGCTGGGCGCGATCGAAAGTGTCACGGCTGTGCCCGCCTTACTCGGTGATCCCATCGAACCCAAACCGGCAAGCGTTCCGCTTTACGAACGGGCGCTCAACTTTCAATCCAGCCTTTACAGGAAATTGTTTGAGGAAAGTTGAGTTATCCGGGACAGTGGCGCAATTTGCTGTAGCGGCGCTCTATGAGCGCCGCTACAGCAAGTTGCGCCACTGCCGTATCCGGCTTGACGGCCTCATGGTTTTCCCATAGATTGGGGATTCACTTGCCAGCCCGATTGGATCCTTGTTCTTCGGGGTCGCCGGATATCCGTGGCTAGGCTCCTTTCGCTGGAGATCCTTCAAGATGGTGTTCTCAATTTTAGGGCATGCGCTGAGGAAGTGTGAGGAATCGGTGAGAGAGGAAAAGAATTTCGCGCCCTGGCGCAATGATGCAAAAGATCGAGCGGCAAGCGGCGTAATTGTTCGCGGCAAGGTTGCGGGCTGTGGCGTGGTGGCCGGTTGCGCTCTCCTGGTTTCAATTCTGATTCCCATTTCCCTTTCCGCGCTGACTCCGGTGGCGGCGAAACACGGCATGGTGGTTTCAAGCGAGTCGAACGCTACGCGAGCCGGAGTGGAAATTCTGAAAGAGGGAGGCAACGCGGTGGATGCCGCCGTAGCGGTGGGCTTCGCGCTGCAAGTGACCTATCCCTTCGCCGGCAACATCGGCGGAGGAGGATTCATGCTGATTCGCATGGCGAATGGCGAAAGCGTGATGGTGGACTACCGTGAGGAAGCGCCGGGCGGGGCCACTCACAACATGTACCTGGATGCGAGCGGCAATCTGATCCCCAAAGCCAGTATCGTGGGCGCGAAGGCGGCAGGAGTGCCGGGTAGCGTGGCAGGCTTGGCGTTGGCGGAGCAGAAATATGGCAAGCTCGGCCTGGCTCGCGTCATGGCGCCGGCCATCCGCCTGGCAAAAGACGGATTCACCGTCAGCTACACGCTCAGCCAATCGCTTGAGCATTCGGCGAGACTGCTCAACCAGTTCAGCGAATCGAAACGGATTTATTTGCGCGACGGTAGCCCCTACCAGCCCGGCGAAGTCTTCAAGCAACCGCAGCTTGCGCACACACTGGAATTGATTGCCCGCGATGGCGCGAGAGGTTTTTACCAGGGCAAAGTGGCGGACGAAATTGTTGCATCCATGCGGCAGAACGGCGGGATTATGACGCGGGAGGATTTGAGCAGCTACCGGGCGAAGCTGCGCAAGCCGCTCACCGGCCAGTTCAGAGGCTATACCATCATTACGGTTCCGCCGCCGAGCTCGGGAGGCGTGGCCTTGCTCGAAATGCTCAACATTTTGGAGCCGCTCGACCTGGGAACGGCGGATTCCTACCAATCCATGCATCTCATGGCGGAGGCCATGCGCCGCGCCTATGCGGACCGCGCCGCGTATCTGGGCGATACGGATTTTGCCTCCGTCCCGGTTCATGCTTTGATCAGCCGCAAGTATGCGGATGCTCTGCGCAAGGAAATTCTGGCGGCGAAACCGGATGCTCCTGTCAGGGCCGGCAAACCCGCCGCGTGTGAATCCTCGAACACCACACATTTCTCGGTAGTGGATGCGGGGAGCAACGCCGTCTCCAACACTTATACGCTGAACAACGGTTACGGCAGCGGCCTCACCGTAGCGGGCGCGGGATTCCTGCTGAATGATGAGATGGACGATTTCGCTTCAAAACCCGGATCGCCGAACATGTTCGGCTTGATCCAGAGCGAAGCGAATTCCATTGCGCCTCACAAGAGGCCCCTCTCTTCCATGACGCCCACGATCGTGGTGAAGGACCATCAGCCGGTGCTGGTGCTCGGCGCCCCCGGCGGCGGCACGATTATCAACACGGTTCTCGAAACGGTTTTGAACGTCATCGCCTTCAAGATGGACGTGCTGGAAGCGGTGATCACACCGCGTTTTCACAATCAATGGATGCCGGACAAATTGTTTCTTGAGAAGTGGGGCTTCTCGGCGGACACAGTGGAGAAGCTGAAGGCTGCGGGTTATCATGTGGCATTTGTGAGCAGAATTGGCGACTGCGAAGCCATTCAAATCGATCCCGAAAGCGGCTGGCGCTTCGGCGCGGACGATCCCCGCGGCGGCGGCCTGGCCCTGGGTTACTAATGGAATTCGGACTTTCGACCTACCTTTACAGCCATGAGAGGCTGAATTCGCACATTCTGGACCGCATCCAGAAGGCGGGATTTCGCGAGTTGGAAATCTTCGCGGCTCGTCCTCACCTGGACTATCATCACCGCAACCAGGTGCGTGACGTGGCGCAATGGCTTTCCGACTATGCGGTGGCGCTGCGCTCCGTCCACGCGCCGCTTTTTGCAAGTTCCGGGGACAGTCACGACCGGAACTTTCCCATTTCCCTCTCCTACCTCGAAAAGCGGCGGCGCATCGATTCCATGGATGAGATCAAGCGCACGATCGAAATCGCGGAGTTCCTGCCCTTCACCAACCTCGTGCTTCACCTGGGCCTGGAAGATGAAGAATACGATTTGCGGAAGTTTGACGCGGCTTTTACCTCCATTGAACACCTCAAGATTTTCGCCAAGGAACGCGGGGTGCGGATTCTGCTCGAAAACAATAAAAGCGCCCTCGGCAATCCGGACCGCATCTACGACTTCATTCATTACACGCGCCTGGACCTGAAAGTCTGCATCGACGTGGGCCATGCGTTCCTTACCGGGGAAGTCCGGCCCGCGATTGAGAAATTGGCGGACCTTGCATCCTCCGTTCACATTCATGACAACCACCGCGAGCGCGATGACCACTTGATGCCGTTCGATGGCGAGATTAATTGGAAGGACACGATGCAAGCGTTGAGCCAATTGAAGGGTGATATTGCGGTTTTTTTGGAGCTGCGTGAACAGAGTCCCGAAGCGGTGAGGCTGGATGCGGTTCGCGCTGCGATTGAGAAGCTGAACGGGCTTGGAAAGAGCGAAAAGCTTGAATGACGCCGATAGCGTCCAGGAGCCCGCCCTGGGTTGTCACCCCGCACATGCAGAGGTTCATGCCGTCGCGCGGGGCAGGATCTGGATTCGCGCCTGTGCGGGAATGACGGTTCCTTTGGTCCGGTTATGCCGGCTTAGGCTGGAAGGAAATTGAACTCTGGAGGAAAACCTTTTGGCGCCCGCAGTTGAAATCTGTCAAGTTTCCCAACACGCCGGCCAGGAAGTGTTGATTCAGGGCTGGGTTTACAACCTGCGAACCAGCGGAAAACTCCTGTTTCCGATCTTTCGGGACGGCACGGGATTGATTCAGGGAGTGGCCGTGAAATCCGCCATCTCACCCGAAGTGTTTGAGCGGATCAAGAGTCTGACCCAGGAATCATCGGTCAAGGTCACGGGCAAGGTGCGCGCCGATCAGCGCGCTCCCGGCGGCTTTGAGCTGGATGTTTCGGACCTGGAAGTGATTCAACGGGTGCCGGCGGACCAACCGTATCCCATCACTCCGAAGGATCACGGGGTCGAATTCCTGATGGATCACCGCCATCTCTGGCTGCGCTCTACGCGACAGCGCGCCATTCTGGGAGTGCGGCACGAAATCATCAAAGCGGTACGCGACTTCTTCGACGGCCGCGGTTTTACGCTGGTTGATACGCCCATCTTTACCCCCGCTGCCTGCGAAGGCACCACCACGCTTTTTGAAGTGAACTACTTCGACGAAAAAGCATATCTCACCCAATCCGGCCAGCTTTATAACGAGGCCGCCGCCGCCGCCGTGGGAAAGACCTATTGCTTCGGACCCACCTTCCGCGCCGAAAAATCCAAAACGCGCCGGCATCTTACCGAGTTCTGGATGGTGGAACCGGAAGTGGCATTCGCGCAATTGGAAGACGTCTGCGTGCTTGCTGAGGAGATGGTGGCGTTGATTGTGGAACGCGTGCTGGCCAACCGCCGGGGCGAGTTGCAAACGCTCGAACGGGACGTTACCAAGCTGGAGAAAATCACTCTCCCGTTTCCTCGCTTGCGCTACGACGATGCGGTGAAGTATCTCCAGGAAAAAGGCGGCGAAATCCAGTGGGGCGGCGACTTCGGCGGCGGCGATGAAACCATTCTTTCCGAGCGGTATGAAAAACCCGTGCTGGTGACCCACTATCCCGCGCCGGTGAAGGCGTTCTACATGGCGCCCGACCCCGAGCGCCCGGAGTTGGCGTTGTGCGTCGATATGCTGGCGCCGGAGGGATACGGTGAAATCATCGGGGGCGGCGAACGCCTTTCGGATTATAACCTTCTGCTCCATCGCATCGAGGAAGCAAGCCTTCCGAAGGAAACGTTCGAATGGTATCTCGACCTGCGGCGCTACGGGACTTTTCCCCACGGCGGATTCGGGATGGGTATTGAGCGCGCCGTCGCCTGGATCTGCGGGCTCCCGCACGTGCGGGAAACGATTCCCTTCCCGCGAATGCTCTACCGGCTGAAGCCGTGAACGAAGAAAGGATGTTGCGGGCCGAATGGGAACGGCGCAAAATTCAGCTTCTTGCCAGCGTCAAACTTTTATTCCGCGCCATCCTGTCAGCGTCTACTTCACGCTAACTTACGCGATCTCCTGGCTGGGTGCGCTGGCCGTCGCTGCACCAAGCCTGTTGCGGCACGAGGCTGTGCCGAAGATGGACGGCCTGCTGATGTTTCCCGTCATGCTTCTGGGGCCGAGCCTTGCCGGCATCGGGTTAACAAGAGCAGTGGATGGAAGGAGCGGCCTATCGGACCTTTTCTCTCGAATGAGCCGCGTGCAGTTTCCCGTGCACTGGTACGGCACTCTTCTTATTCCGCCGGGGCTCATCCTGGCCGTTCTCTTGTGCATGAAGACATTCGTCTCCCCGGTTTTTGCGCCCAACCGATTTCTGGCCGGTGCCGGGTTTGGCCTTGTCGCAGGATTTTTTGAGGAAATCGGTTGGATGGGCTGGGCGTTCCCTAAAATGCGCCGCGCTTACGATGCATTGAAGCCCGCCGTCTTGCTCGGCGTGCTATGGGCAATTTGGCACATACCCGTGGTGGATTACCTCGGGACAGCGATTCCCCACGGCGGCTACTGGCTCCGCTATTTTCTCGCGTTCGCCGCCGCAATGACCGCCATACGAGTGCTGATCGCCTGGATTTACACTAACACGAACAGCGTGCTCCTAGCCCAGCTCATGCACGCGAGCTCGACAGGCTCGCTGGTCGTTTTCAGTCCCGTTCGTGTGACACCCGGCCAGGAAGCGCTGTGGTATGCGGTCTATGCAGGCACATTGTGGATTGCTGTGACGATCGTCGCCATGAGTTACGGGAAACGCTTAATGCGGCGCGACGCCTAGAGTGCCGACAACGGTTGCATACACGGCAAGAGCTGGCGGGATATGCGAGGTCTTCAATGAAGGTGCGGATTCTGGGCATTCCACTTGACTTGGGGCAGGAACGCCGCGGCGTGGATATGGGACCCTCGGCGGTGCGAGCCGCCGGGTTGAATGCTGCGCTGAAGAGCCTTGGCCATCAAGTGGAGGATAGCGGCAACATTCACGTGAAGATCCCCGAGGAGCAGCATTTTGGCGAAAAACGCGCCAAATACCTGAATGAAATTGCTGAAACCTGTCAGGAAGCTGCGCAGCGTGTCTACCAGACTCTGGAGGACGGCGCTTTTCCGGTTTCGCTGGGCGGCGACCACTCGATTGCCGCCGGGACCATTGCCGGGGTTGCCAAGTTCTATCGCGATCGCAACCAGAAAATCGGTTGCATGTGGATCGACGCGCACGCCGATATGAACGTTCCGGAGACCAGCCCCAGCGGCAATGTTCACGGGATGCCATTTGCGTCGAGCCTGGGCTTGGGTCCCGAGGCGCTCACCAAAATCTTCGGGTTTTCGCCGAAAGTTGAAGGCCGCCACTCGGTGCTGATCGGAGCGCGCGATCTGGATAAGGCCGAAAAACGCCTGGTGAAGGAATCGGGCGTCACGGTGTTCACCATGCGCGAGATCGACGAACAAGGAATGCGGGCGGTGATGGAAAAAAGCCTGGCGCTTTGCACGAGTGGAACGGCGGGATTCGTGGTTTCATTTGATATGGATGTGATGGACCCGGCCGAGGCTCCGGGTGTGGGAACGCCGGTGAGGGGCGGCATCACCTTCCGCGAGGCTCATCTGGCTCTGGAGATGGTCGCGGACAGCAAGAAGATGTTGAGCATGGAGCTGGTGGAAATCAACCCGATCATCGATACCATGAACAAGACCGCGATCCTGAGCGTGGGGCTGATCTGCTCCGCGTTGGGCAAGAAGATTCTCTGATTGGTTCGACTGAATCCGCAGGGCTTCAGGCAGAATGGGACCACACTCCCCTTTAGCCTGAATTATTCACGGAGATTTATTCGAAAACCGTGCCCTTCCGGTCTCTATAATCTGCGTTCGTGGCGCCACTCGAACCCCCACAAAGGAAGAGGCATTGAAAAAACGAATCCGGTTGGGCATTCTCTTCGGTGGACGCTCCGGAGAGCACGAAATCTCGCTTGAATCCGCGGCCTCTATCATGAAGGCGCTGGATCCTGCGAAGTATGAAGTGGTTCCCATCGGCATCACCCGCGAGGGCCGGTGGTTGGCCGGACCGGAAGCGATTGGCAAAGGTCCCGAGGAGTCCATGCGGCGCGTGCTTGAATCCGGCAATCCGGTTACGGCATCGGTCGATCCCGCGGGCCCCCAGCTCATTCCTTTGAATTGCCAGCCCTCGTCCCATCGAACCGGTCTGACAAAAGTTGAC
Source organism: uncultured Acidobacteriota bacterium (assembly GCA_937900045.1). GTDB lineage: Bacteria > Acidobacteriota > Terriglobia > UBA7540 > UBA7540 > CALCEB01. The sequence goes on along the minus strand of CALCEB010000282.1, from coordinate 13,741 downwards.
GTTATCTTTCCGGTGCTGCATGGCACTTTCGGCGAGGACGGAACGGTCCAGGGACTGCTCGAGCTGGCCGGCATCCCTTACGTCGGCGCAGGCGTGCTGGGCTCGGCTGCGGGCATGGACAAAGACGTGATGAAGAGGCTTTTCCGCGATGCAGGACTTCCTGTGGCCAAATGGCTTCTGGTGTTGCGCAACGAGTGGCAGGAAAATCCGGCGCGCATTCGCCGCGCCATTGTAAAGGAAATTGGTTACCCGCTCTTCGTGAAGCCCGCGAATCTGGGATCATCGGTCGGCATTACGAAAGTCCACCGAGTTCCGGCGCTGGACGCGGCAATAGAGACCGCGGCCAGATACGATCGCAAAATCCTGGCGGAGAAAGCCGTGAATGGGCGGGAGATTGAATGCTCGGTGCTCGGTAACGACCGGCCGCAGGCTTCCGTTCCGGGTGAGGTGATACCGGTGAATGAGTTTTACGACTATGAGGCCAAGTACCTGAAGATGGGGTCAGAGCTCGTCATCCCCGCGCGGCTGACTCGGACACAAACCCGCAAGGTGCAGGATTACGCCGTGCGGGCATTCCGCGCCGTAGACTGCGCCGGCATGGCCCGCGTTGATATGCTGCTGGACCGCAAGACCGGCAAGATTTATGTGAACGAGATCAATACCATCCCGGGTTTTACTTCCATTAGTATGTACCCGAAGCTTTGGGAAGCAAGCGGCGTCGCCTACAGCGATTTGATTGACCGGCTGGTGGAGCTGGCGTTAGAACGTCATCAGGAAAAAACTAAGACAACGTATTCGTACGGCAACCCAAGGTGAATCCGCCCCCTTACCGCGGCGCATTTTGGAGCTCGATCATCCACTGCGGATAAAGCTTGGGTGGCGCAGTGGTGGAGGACAAGCGGGAGAGTTGGTCTTCGGTCAGCTTCAAGTCCGCGGCTTTCAAGTTGTCCTCCAGTTGCGATTCTTTGTTGGCTCCGATGATGACCGAAGTCACTCCCGGCTGAGCAAGGACCCACGCCAGGGCGACGCGGGCGATGGTCGTGCTTGTCTCTTGCGCAACCTCTTCCAGGACATCAATGGCATCGTATCCGCGAGCCTGATCAATGGGCGGAAAGTCGAACGAAGCCCGCCGCGCATCCTGGGGCGCGTTCTTGTCCCGCCGGTATTTCCCCGTGAGGAAGCCGCCGGAAAGCGGCGACCATGGCAGCACGGCCAGTCCTTCCTCGCGGCAGAGCGGCAACAATTCATATTCCAGATCTCGCCCCACCAGCGAGTAATAAGCCTGGAGAGAAACGAAGTGATCCCATCTATGATCTTTAGCCAAGTAGATGGCCTTCATGATGTGCCGCGCCGTCCAATTGGAGCAACCCAGGTAGAGGACCTTGCCCTGTCTTACCAAATCTTCAAGAGCGCGCAAAGTCTCTTCCACGGGAGTGGTCAGGTCCCAGCCGTGGACCTGGTAAAGATCGATGTGATCCATGCCCAGGCGGAGAAGACTGGCTTCGCACGCGGCCATAATGTGTTGTCTCGACAAGCCTCTATTGTTAACGTCACCGGTCATTTTCGATGCAGCCTCGCTCATTGGCCCGAGGACCTTGGTAGCAATAATCACGGCATCGCGGCGAACTGCGGCGGCCTTCAAAGCGCGGCCCAATATCTCCTCGGATTGGCCCCGGGAGTAAACGTTGGCAGTGTCGAAAAAGTTGATCCCTGCTTCCAGCGAACGCGCCACCATGCGATTCGCATCTTCCTGGCCAAGCACGCCAATGTTGAAGAAATTGGAACCGAAGGTCATCGTTCCCAGGCAAAGCTCCGAAACCTTCAATCCCGTCTTGCCAAGCCTGTTGTATTTCATTTTTCAACTGCCTCCCTTTGATTTTGAAGACCCGGACGCTTGCATTAAAAAATCCCCATATGCGCCGTCTGCTTGTCAGTCACGCTGCGATCCCCACGCCTAATAGCAACCGTTCGCAAATTCAGCCGCTAGCTTTCCCTTGCCCGCTGCACATCCGCCAGCCGGACTCCGGCTTGGCCTTTGGATTTACTTCTCAACCGCAGATACCCGCTTCACCGTAGGGTTGAAAATGGAACCCTGGATGCGGAAGTTCGCGGAGGCGGCTCTTGGATCATCTTCTTCTTTCACGGTGGACATCCCCCTCCGCATCACGTGACTAAGGTCAGCACGAAGGATAAGATCGAGGTTTCCTCCTTGTTCGATGAACCCACCCATCTTGAACCTGCCACCGCCGAAGCTGAACGGCTCTGAGGTAAGCACCGCACGACCATTGTGAAATAACAAATCGAATCGGGCGGAAGCCGTGCTTCGTTCTGACCGGGCGGGGACAACTCGACCCCAATGCATGGCATTCGCTGCGGCCTGTACTGGGTCAAAGTTTCCAGTGGAAACGTTGCCCAGGATGACCTGGGCGTGGCCGGCGAGGGACGCCGTCATTTCGGAACGCGAGAGTCCGTGGGCGGAAAAGTTGCCGCCGGCAGACAGAAATCCACGTATGCCGTGCAGTTGATTGGGAAAACTGAAAGCCAAAGCCGCCAATTGAACGTGAGTCAGGCGAATCTGGCCAGCAATCCGCGCGGGCAAAGGCCGCAGATCGACAGTCACCGAACCCTGTCCCTTGCCACCCGCGGCATTAAACCCGGCGTCAGAGATGCGCACGATGCGGCTTGAGATTTGAACTTCGCTCTGAAATCCGGCCAGATTGAAATGGCGGTAACTGACCGAATTGGCGCGGAACGTACCCTTCGCATTCAGGGAACCCAAAATATCCCGTCCAGCCCGAAGCCTTGAAGCAAGAGAAGCAAGACCCGGAATCCGGGCCAAAATCGAGACGGGCTGGCGGTGGCCAATCGCCTCGAACCACTGCGCCGCCTGCTCAATCGTTAGATGATCGCACTGAACCTTGAACAACCAAGGATCCAGCCGTGTTCCCTGGTGCTCCAAGCTACCGGAAAACTTGCTTCCGCCGATCGTCAGGAGAACCGGGCTGGCAACAATATGATCGCCATCCACCTGGATCTGAGCTTTGGAGAATTTCAAAGGCTCGGTGAGACCTGGCGCAGCCAATTGGGCATGATCCAACTCGATTCGTCCCGCAATTTCCGGACGGGATAGCGGCCATCCTTTGCCAGCCAGCACAAAAATCGCGCTGCCCTGCCCGGTCAGGTCAAGCTTTCGCGCGAATGACACGCCATGATTGCGGGCAAAGGTGGCGGCTTCGTGAAGGGACGCCGAACTCGATGCAAGAGTCAGATGGTACAACGATTCCCCGACAACGGCCCGGGCCCATGCTCTTTGTAGCTTAGGGTGGAGTCCATGCACCCGTATCTGACGGGGAATCGGCGCAGAACTCTCAGGTCCCCAAGTGCCCTCAACTATCACTGAGAAGTGCGGAGCCAGTTTGACTCGCACGGGAATCAGCCGCGCCCTGTTCTGGTCAATCTGGACCCGGGCGGGCGGAACCTGGAAAACACCCGCCGATGTTCTCAACACCAGATTTCGCGCGTCCAGGAAGCCGGAACATTGCTGTTCGCCCCAGGGACCGTGAACGGAAAGGTCGCCGTCCAGGTCACCCGTAACGCCCGACGGCAGATAGTAGCCGGAAAGCCGCCCGGCCATCCTCCTCAAGGTCTCCAGGCGTGAATGATGGAGAGCCAGAACCAGGTCCATACTCATTGCGGGTTCGGCCCGCGTCACGGATCCCGTCAACCGAAGGTGAGCCTCCGCGAAGCTCACCTTCATTTGGTCAATCGAGACCTGTTGCCGCTTACGGTCGGCGCTGATCTCAAACTGCAAAGTGACTGGCATCGAAGTGGTTGGAGGAAGTGACTCCCAGCGGTGAACCTCACTGATCTCGATCTGTCCTTGAGCCTTCAAATGAGCGATGGTGCCCTGAATTGCAATGTCTCCATTCATCAGCCCGTAAATCTCCGGGTTACGGCCGGTTATCAAAGGGAGCCAGGAATATAGCAGGGAATCACGAAGGCTCAGATGGGCCGTCAAGGGAGGCGTAACACCCCGGCCGGCAGACCACTTGCCGGAAATTACGACCGGGCCGGGCGAAGGCGCCATCAGGTCAGTCCGCGCCGGTGTGCCGAGAAGGTCAAACCGCAGCGAATGGGAAGCAGGATCTGCCAAGAATTGGGCTTTCAGGTCACCAATAAAAAATGGTTTTTTCACACCGTCGATTTTAAAGTTGACGCGCCCGTCCTCCACGGCCACTTCAAACGGACCGGAAAGCGGCACTGTCCTGGGTGACGACTCATCAGAAAATGAATACCCTTTCCGCCGCAAAAGACCTTCCATGTTCCAGTCCCCTCTGCCATTCCGGACAATGTTAATGCTGGGACCTTCAAGATCAAGGCTCGACAGACGCAATCGCCCCATCCAAAGGCTCTCCCAACGCAGGTCACAATCCACCCGCTCGATCCTGGCAAAAGGCTCGATGCCGAAGCGCGGGTCCTCTTCAATCAACACATCCTGGATCGTGAAACCGGGCCGGGGAAGAAGGTGGAAGGACATAGAGCCAAAGCTGACTCTTCTGCCCAAACTTGTTTCAAGCCCGTTGCGCAGCAAGCGGCGGTAACGATCAACGCTGAGAAAAGAAGGCAGGAACCAACCTGTAAGCAAGAGAAGAGCAAGCGCCACAAGCGCAGCGCGAAAGTAACGGCGAGAAAACGCTCTTTTCATCGAACCAGCCGGAAAGTACGACGCCAGCGGGTCTTGGTGAAGAAATGAAAGATCAGGTCGCCCATCTGAGCTACGCGGTCAGAAAGCGATGTGCGCAAGTACTCGTCAGGGGGTGTTTGGAAGGACCAGTAGATCACAAGCGGCGAACCGGAAACAAGCTGGATGGGAACAAAACCCCAGAAGCGGCTGTCCCAACTGTTCTCGCGATTGTCACCCATCACAAAATAGCGATGGGGCGGAACCACCAGATCGCCATTTTGAATATAGTTCTTTATGTTTTCGGCCCAGCTCAGAGTGGATTCGGGCAGGAACTCGCCAGGCGGCGGGGGAAAATCATCCCCGGGCCTGACTTCATTGGGATAGCTGTGAAGAATATACGGCCCCTCGATCAAAACTCCGTTGACGAAAACCTGCCGGTGGGTGATTCGGATATGATCCCCCGGCACACCTATCACGCGCTTCACGAAATCTTCGCCAGGCTCTTGTTGTCCTTCCGTGGAAGGATACTTAAAGACCAGAATGTCACCTCGGCGGATGGTTTTATAAGGTAGGATATACCGCCAAAAACCCGGTTGATCGGCAAAGGCAAACTTGTTCACCAGCAGGTGATCGCCTATCAGCAGTGTGTTTTCCATCGAGCCGGTGGGAATCTTGAAAGCCTGAACGACGAATGTGGTCCCAAAGATCGCCAGGATGACGGTGACCACCAGCGACTCAAAGGTATCGCGGGTTGACGACTTTTTGAAGTTTTCTGTCATTGCGGTGCGCCGCTCTGTTTCAAGGACTCCAGGAGTCTCGCCGCTGCCTTCTGTTCGGCGGATTTCTTGGCGGCTCCGTTTCCAATCGCATTTTTTCCAGCGGCATGTGCCTCTACGGAAAAAACCTTACGGTGCTCCGGACCCGACTCTCTGACCACGTGATACTCCGCCGCGTCCCATTGGCGCGCCTGAAGAAATTCCTGTAAGGCCGACTTGTAATCGATGTTGAATAGATCACCTGCCGCGCTGGATAAGTTAACAGGCAGGACAAACCGGATGATAAAACGGCGTGCCGCCTGCAAGCCACCATCACGATAGATCGCGGCAATGATCGCCTCAAGAGCATTTACCACAAGCCGGTTCTTGGCTCGCCCTCCCGTCTTTTCTTCGCCCCGGCCAAGCCGGAGGAATTCTCCCAATTGAAGCTTCGCTCCAATTTCACTCAGGTGCTCCGCCGCCACCAGGCGGGCACGGGCGCGGGAAAGCTTGCCTTCCGGGTAACTGGGGAAGACATCCACCAGCCTGACGCTTACCACAAAATTCAGAATAGCGTCACCCAGGAACTCCAGTTTCTCGTTGTCGCTGGTCTGTCCAGAAAGCTCGCGGGCATAAGAAGAGTGGGTGAGCGCTTCAACCAATAACTGAGGATTGCGGAACCGGTAACCCAGAATTTCCTGGAGCCTATCCGTTGAAAGCAATGACATACGAGATTGGCAATGCCGATGGGTGGCTTGCAATAACGGGCCGGGCAGATCTACCGGCGCCATTGGAACCGGGCTTTGGAAAACGGGATCACCATGCCGGAATTTGTTCAAACTAATGGCTCGCCGGCTGGGCTGCTTTTGCCTTGGCCGCTTTCAATTGCTGAATCTGCTGATTTGCGAGCGTTTGGATCATGGTGCCTTGAGCAAGATTCCCGGACTTGGTGAATGCGTCGATCGCATCGTCGGCCTTGTTTTCCCGTTCGTAAACCTCACCCAAGCGGTAATAGTCCTGCGGATTTGGCTCAGGGCTGAGGACAGCAAGCTTGTACTCGGCTTCGGCCTTTCCGAGCTCCGCAGGATCAGGCCCGGAAAGATCCTCCAACGCGCGCTGCAGATGAACCATGCCGAGCGAAGAATGAACTTCTGATGTCACATTGGCTTTCAGCTTTTGAAATTGATCATCCGGCGTGTTTGCCGGTTTCGGGAGTGTTTGCAAAAGCTGTAAAGCCTTATTGGCATCGGTCTCTGTTTCCTTTAGCTTGTTGTCCTTATCCTGGTCGCTCCCTTGCATGTCCTGGGGCTGCGGAAGCAATGTGGTCAACAAAACCAGGCTGCGCAGATTATTCGGTTGAAGCTTCACGCTTTTCTCGCCATACTCAATGGACTTCTGAACGTCGTTTTTCTGCTGGTAGGCATTTGCCGCGAAAAAATAGAGATCGGTCAGGAACGGACTCTTTGGATATTGTTTTTCGAAATCCTGAACCAACTGAATGGTCCGGTCCGGATCGAGCTCAGACTGAATGGCCCGCGCGGCTTTCACCTCATCTGGAGTCGGTTGATACGCTGGCACGGCCGGTTGGCCGTTCGGGGCCTGTCCATTCTGGCCTTGGGCCGGTTGCTGGCCCTGCTGCGCGTTGGGTTGCTTCAAGCTGGGCGGAGCCTGCTGGCTATTGTCGGACTGTTGGCCTGACATTGCAAACGGCAATGCCATGATAACGGCTACAATCCAAATCGGCTTGCGCAGTGCTTCTACCATGTGACTCCATCTCCATTACGGTTAAGGGCGGACCCCGTTTATTTTCTGAGCCTATCCGAAAGCCCTTCTACTGTCAATCGGGGTGCGGGATTCAATTCAAAATAAAAATGCAGAGCAACCGGCGGTCAGGCTAACCTCCATGATTCGCGCCCTCCCTTCGGAGACCTCCGCCTGCGAACTCAACCCCCGCTATCCGCTTGCTATTTTACTCCATAAGGCAATCTTAAACCTGCTTGAACTGCCCGGACCGCTTCCGGAAAATTGGCCGCAGTGACGGACGCCTCCCGGTATTGATCAAGAGCTTCTGATCTTTTTTCCTCGAGGTCATAGAGACGCCCGAGGTAGATATGGGACCAAGTCACAATTCGCACGTCGCGAGCCACTGCCAACGTCTTCTTGAAGTATTTTTCCGCGATATCCGGTTTTCGGGTATTCGCCGCAGCCACCGCCATCCCATAAAGGGCCTTCACGTTTTGAGGATCAAATTTCTGGAGCACCTGCTGGAAAAAGGCCTCGGCATCCCCATATTTCCCCTCATAAATCAGGTTGTCTCCTTGTTGGACCAGTTGGTCAGCCTGGCTGAGAATCTCAACTTTATGAACGGGGGTGGCCTGGACGGGCAAAGCAAATTTATAATCTGCAAGTTGCGCAGACAGCTTTTTAACTTGAATCCCTTCAATCATCTGTTTGTAAAAAATGCTCAGGGCGGCCGGCTGCTTCTCATAATCCGCGAGTTCTGTATAGAAGTAAGGAGCCAGGATCAGCCCCGATGCAAGATCGGCTTCAACTTGCTTCTCCGCATCTTTCGGTTTGTCCATTCGCAACTCAACCCCACGGATCAGGCATTCCGTAACCAACAAGGAAAAGTCGCTCTTGAAGTCATCGCCGAGGGCCGGAGACTTGCGGGCAATACTTTGCAATCCCGCCTTTTGTTCAATGTCAGCACCGTATTTTACGGCCAAGGGGTCCAGAAGGAAGTGAAGATATTGATGCCGGATTTCATCGAGCTTCAGGCTCTTCGAAGGGGTCACAACCAGGTAGTAGTTGTCGCCGTAAATGCGTGCCTGAACCTGACCCGGAGCGCCAAGCAATGCAATAAAAATAGTATAAGTTCTCCCAAGATACGACCCGCTGGGGAAACGGAGATAGGCATCGCTTAGCACAATGTCTCGCCTGACTTGCTCCCGGTACCTTCCGCGCGCGAGCTGATACTTTGGCGCGAGACGGGACCATAGGTCGAGGAGGTTTGCCTGGCGGTAGAAAACCTTGAGGAGCGGGATGAGACCTACTACGGCCTTAGCATCCGGTGGTAAATCTTTCATTGGGATCGTCAGTTTGAAATCAGGAGCCGGACCCAGAAGCAAAGCCAACGAAATATATTGTCCTAAATCCCCGCCGGGATCATCCGTGATCTGGTGATTGGAGCAAAAGAGTGAAATCTGACTGCGGACTGGCAGGTTCTGGCGAGCCAGATACGCTCTGACTTCCTCCCGGGTGCTATCCCCCGTGTCAACGTTCGCGCCGGAATTGTAACCGGAAGCTTCGAGCGCCGCAAGCACATCAAAAAGCTGCTCATTGGAGTCCAGAATGACATTCCCGGATTGCTCTTGGCCGCGGCAAGGGCTCGGGGTCAAGGCTATGGCAAAGAGCACAAAGGCCATTAACAGGCTTGATCCCCCGAGGAGTCTCGAGAAAAACCGCACGGCATGGGACTTCATGAAGTGAGCAGGAGGGTTGGGCGATGAGAAGGACAACTTGGTTAGGATGACCTTTCGTGATTCCAGAATGGTCTCGCCGACATGATAGAACGAAGAACGTTCATCTATCCTCGGACGGTAATCTCCCGGAGAGATAGCACCATCCGGCCTTTTGCCGGTTTGCCGAAGCGGGTGGCCGGCAGGAAGATGCTGAAATAGATCAGCCGGTCAAGATGCTTCAAGATCTCCGGTGTCTGAGCGCCAGAGATGATGTGGTAGCCCGTGGCGTTCCCGTCCGGCCCAACTTCCGTCAACACCACCAGGGGCTGGTTCCCGGGATTAAAATCCAGCGGCGCCAGCATTCGGACTTGCGGCGGAGTCGAAATGGGTAATGGAACGTCGGGCGAATGATTCGCCGGAACAATCAGAGACCGCAGCATCAGCATGAAAAGAACAAGAGCAGCCGCTACGCCTCCCGACGCTGGCAAAAGAAGCGCATGCAGGGTGTTCTCTACCCTCACCCACAGGCGGCGAAGGACATTGCGGTGCAATTCCTGTGAAACGCGGACTCTTAACCGCAGATCCGCCTCCGCAGGTACACCCCGCCGCGGCAAAGTGGCAAGATCCGAACTGACCAGATGGGCCCGCTCTAATTCACCATAGCAGGCTGCACAATAAGAAAGGTGATAACGGATGGAGCTGCGGACAGCCGGGCCACAGGCGTTATCCAGAAAGTCAGAGAAGTGCCTCCGGATCTCTAAGCAAGTTTCGAACATCTCGGTCTACCCTCTTACTTCTTTCCATTTTCTGCGAGCAAGCTGGAAACCTTCTGTCTCAGGATTTCCCGGCCGCGGACTAGCCGCGATTTTACCGTGCCTTCCGCCACGCGCAGAACCGCTGTAATTTCGTTATAAGAGAAACCCTCGATCTCACGAAGAAGGAGAACCGTGCGGAAAGGCTCCTCTACACCGCTCAATGCAATTTTGACCAGTTCCTGTCTTTCTGACTGCTCCAACTCCTCGTAAGGTGTTTTGACGCTCGAGCTCAAATCGATCCGGACGGCCACCGGTTCCCGGTCGTCATCATCCAGCGAAAAAACCTCCCTGCGCTTCCGCCGGAACCAACTCCGCCGGTAGTTGGAAGCTTCATGGACAGCGATCCGGAAAACCCATGTTTTCAAGCTGCTCTCCGCGTGGAAGGTTCGCATCCCCCTAATGATTTTGACAAAGATATTCTGGAGAATATCCGCCGCATCGTTCTCGTTGCCGATCATGTGGTAGACAAGGCCGTAGACAGGGTTCCGGTAAACCGCAAGAAGGTAGGCAAAAGCCTCCTCGGAGCCCGCCTTCAACTCTGCGATGAGCTCGGACTCGTCGGTTCTGGGCGGGACGACCCCTTCAAGGGGAATGGCAATGGAGCGCATGGTATCCGCCATGGCTTCAAGATATCAGGTCAGCGGCCATCCGGCAAGTGCCACACCTTCCGGCGCTCTTGCCCAACCATAATAGACACCGGTAAGCCAGCTTTTGTTCCATTCATAACCAAGCTGGGCCACAGAGACAAAAAGGGACACTTCTAATGAGATAAGAATGGGGACATTTCTAATGGGGCTTGACACTTTCCCGGAGGTAGTGTCTCAGTTTGAATTTTTCTTGCGATATGGGCCGCGCGCTCCAAAGGTTGGCTCTGGCAATAGTGCCGCGATTTCCTCAAGACTCCAAACATAGTCCGAAACACCAGCTTCCATTGCAGGTGTAACTCTGAGTGTCTTGTGGATTCTAGCGAAATTGTAATGCATGAAGTGAAGTGCCACTTGATAGGCATGGTTTTCGACTTTCTTTGAGAACGCATTCGTCAGGCGCGTGAACCTTCGCATACTCAGCCGCATGGTTAGGTTCTGGCGTTCTATGAAGCTTGTGGAGATGTGCGTCGGGTCTGGGTTCCCCATGACCGGCTTTACATCACATCCAATGCACTCAGCCGGACTGTACCGCGTTTCCTCTTGGGCGCTTGCGTAAATTTTGTGAAGCTGCGCGTAGTCGATGGCGGCTCCGAAAGCGCCCTCAACCGCTTCCAGGTAAACCCTGAGACCGTCCGTGGTAAGCTGGATGCGGTTCCTCAGTCGCCCCGCGAGATCGTCAATGAAAGTGCGGGCGCTCTGTGCATCACGGTTGCCCACCATGAACGACGGGACCAGCTTCGTATCTGCGTCGATGGCCGTCCAGGTCCACACGTCGCCATAGCCGAACTGTCCGCGCTTCTCGGCCGGGATATTCTTTTGCTTCGCATAGACGAACGCCCAGATTTCATCGCACTGAATCCGCTTGCACTTGAGGTTGCGGAACACGCGGTCCTGGTAATCGGCGCACGCGGAGCCAACCTCCACCAGGAGTTTAGTAACGGTGTTGATCGAAACATCCGCAAGTCGGCTGGTCGCCCGAAGGCTCATGCCCTCAATCAACATCCCTACAATCCGTGCCCGCTCTTCAATAGGTAGCCTGTTCATACTGAATATTATGGTTGAAGAAATAAGACATGTCAAGCATAAAATGCAGTTTAACAGATTAAGTTAAATAGTTGTTGACATTTTCAGTTCCTGGCGCTAATATGGCTTTGCGGGTCGGGAAATGTTGAATGGACATAGAGTTCAAAGACAAGAGTCTGGCCTTGGTAGAAACAGACAAGGCAACGCAAACTCGTCTACCGATCTCCGTAATCAACTCGCTGCGTCGGAAACTGGTGGTGATTCGCGCTGCTCCGGACGAGAGAACGCTGAGGAATTGGAAGAGTCTGCACTACGAACGCATGGAGGGCAATGAAAGGTCGATACGATTGAACGACCAGTACAGGCTAATTTTTACATTGGACACGGAATGCAAACCAAACAAGATAACCATTCTCAGAATTTGGGATCACGACTGAAGGGAAGGAGGGTTGCTATGCAAACAACGAAGGGGAGCTGGATCATGCACCCTGGATTCTGCATTAAGGAGGAAATGGAGGAGCGCGGCTGGTCACAGCGCGATCTTGCCTTCATTTTGGGGTGCTCTGAACAGGTGATCAATCCGATTCTGAACGGTAAGCGCGGCATCAGTCCCGATATGGCAAAGACCTTCGGAGAAGCCTTTGACGTTCCTGCTGAGTTCTTTGCAAACCTGCAACAAGCGTATGATCTGGCTCAAGCTCGCTCTCCAGACCCCGGAGTCGCCGCCCGCCGAAATATGCAGAGCGCGTATCCCGTTCGAGAAATGATCAGAAGGGGATGGGTCGAGCCTTCCGACGTTTCAATGCTCGAAGCTCAGCTTGTTCGATTTTTCGGAACTAGCGACATTCCGTATATGGCCTATGCCGCCAAGAAAAGTTGCTACGAAGAGCGCGAGATTCCTCCGGCACAGTTGGCTTGGCTTTTTCGGGTTAAGCAAATAGCCAAGTCAGTCAGCGTGCCACAATTTTCCGATAGGAAACTCCGAAGCTCATTGATTGATATGGAGCAGTTGCTCCTTGCTCCAGAGGAGGCCCGCAACGTCCCAAGAATCCTTGCTGAAGTTGGCGTTCGGTACGTAATTGTCGAGAAGCTCCCGAGTGCTAAAATTGACGGTGTTTGCTTCTGGCTCGACCACTCTTCTCCAGTTATTGGCATGTCGATGCAGTACGACAGGATCGACAACTTTTGGTTTGTCCTGAGACATGAGATCGAACACGTGATCCAAGGCCACGGCCAAGACCACGAGATGATCGATTCCGATTTGGACAATCCAGGGATTTCCATTTCAGAAGAGGAGAGGGTCGCCAATGCAGCGGCACAGAATTTCTGCGCTCCTTCCGACAAACTAGAATCTTTCATAAGCAGGAAGCGCCCCTTTTACTATGAGAAAGATGTGATAGCGTTCTCTCGGATTCTCAACAGACATCCTGGCATCGTCGTCGGCCAATTGCGCCATCGATTGAACAAATACGATTATCTGACCCGCTATTTGGTCAGGATAAAGCAATTCGTCCTTCCTGGGGCAATCGTTGACGGATGGGGCCAGGTAATACCAGTATCATTGTGACGAGGAGAACAAATGGCGAATAAATTCGAGCGTTTGCAGGAAATTTGGCACAAGTACGAAGCTGAGCGCGAGCACAAGCCTTCCAGCGCAAGAGAGGCTGTGGAGTGGGCTATTTCCGAGGGATTGCTTGAGCCTCCCGAAATTGACCCTCTGGATGTTCTCGCTGGAGAAATGGCCCATGCTCTCCGCGAGGAATATGATACTGACGCTGATGGTCGCCGCTACCGTGTTAATCATGCGGTTCGCGTGACAAAAGCGGGAGTCCAGTACACGTTTTGGGCTATCATGGGGTTCGCCCATCACGATCATATGGAGAAGGCGTTTACCCAGCGCCGTGAGCAGATTATTGGAGAGAACGTTCAGCTTAGGATTGATGTTGATGTGTACAACAACATAAACCGCGGGAAGTGGCCGGAGATTCAGCTTGTTTTGGATTATTCGGATGACGTAGCCGAGCGGTTGGAATTCATGAAAATGCGGAAGGGTCGGATAAACGCGGCCTAACCGCGCTTCTTCCAACGTGCCTGCGCTGCAAGCCTAGCAATGTCCTGGCGCTGTTCTGGAGTCAGATGAGCAGCTCGGACCTTCCCACCGGTCAATCCGCCAGCTCGGCCCTTTCGGATAGGATGCCGCTTGGACTCGCTAACCGTATCCTCGACTTCTCCGGTCGCAATATCCACAATCATTTTTGCGAGTTGGTTCGGGTCGCGTGGACGTTTTGCCATGCCCCTATTATGGCAGGCTTGCCCCGTGAGTCAAGACCCAGAAAATTCAAACTGAGACACTACC
>CALCEB010000281.1 GCA_937900045.1 uncultured Acidobacteriota bacterium | reverse complement strand
CTCAGCAGGGCAAATCAAATACGTTAGTGTATTTAAGAAATATGGTACTAAGCATTGGCTTACCCAGAACTCAAAACGATTTCAACTCTTCCAAAGTGAATTCAAACCGCCAACTCCCTGACGACCGCCCCGCTTTCACCCGCCAGTTGACTTTCTTGCTGATCCTTTCCGCGTTTTTCTTTTTCCTCGGTCTGGGAAGTCTTCCGCTTCTCGAGCCGGACGAGGGCCGGAACGCCGAGGTTGCCCGCGAGATGATTGCCTTGCGGGACTTTATCACCCCCCATTTCAACCATCTGGTTTATCTCGATAAGCCCGCGCTGTTTTTCTGGATGGTAGCGGGTTCTTTCAAGGTGTTTGGATTGAACGAGTGGGCGGCCAGATTTCCGTCCGCGCTCATGGCCGTGGGAACGATCCTTCTGGTGTGGCTGACGGGGCGGAAGATGTTCGGTGGGCGGACTGGATTTCTTGGGGGGTGTGTGGCCGCTAGTTCTCCCTTGGTTATCGTGTTCTCGCGCACGGTCATTTTCGATATGACGCTCACTTTTCTGGTTACGCTTGCCATGTTTTTCTTCTGGCTTGCAGACGATGATGCTGGACGCAGAAACGTTTTTGACTACCTGGCGTTTGCGGTGATGGGTCTTGCCGCCATCACCAAGGGTCCGGTCGGATTCCTGCTTCCGCTGCTTTCCATTCTGGTTTACGCCCTAGTGCGGGGCAGGTGGCGTGAGCTTCGCCGCATCCGCTGGGGGATAGGCTGGTTGATTTTGCTCGCCGTAAGCCTGCCCTGGTTCCTTGCGGTTTGCGCGAAGCATCCGGATTTCCCGCGATACGCCTTCTGGGAGGAAAGCCTGGTTCGGTTTGCGACGCCCGCCTTGCACCGTTCCGGCGGCGTGTTCTACTACATTCCGGTTTATCTGGCCGGTTTTCTTCCCTGGAGCTTCTTTCTACTTTTCGCTGGGATGAATCGCCTGCGGCATTGGAGGAATTTGCGGCAGGACGCTCAGAAGGCCCGGCTTTTTCTGATCGCCTGGTTTGGCGTGATTTTCGTATTTTTCTCGATCTCGCATTCAAAGCTTCCGGGTTATCTGTTGCCCGCCGCCGCGCCCATTGGCCTGCTGATGGCCGGCGTCTGGGATGAGGCGCGGGACGAGAGTGGCGGCCGCGCGCCCGATTGGCTCAGCGGCGGTTTCGCGGCGATGATCCTTTTAGGTGTGCTCGTGGACTTGAGCCCGCAACTCTTACGTTTCCGCGGATTGGCAGCCCGCCTCAGCCACAAAATGCCTCCTCTGGTGTATGGCCTCTTGAAACCCTCGATCATTCTGTCCGGGATGATCCTTTTTGCCATCGGATTCCTCGGACGGAATCTCTCCGGCCGGTTGCGGGGCGAGCGGCGCGCCCAGTTCACTTTCATCCTGTTGGTTGCCACCACCCCGCTCCTTCTAATCCGCTGGATTAAGCCGCTCCATTTGTATTTTGAGGCTTCGTCGAGCCGTCCGTTGGCCCAGAAAATCCTTTCCAGCCCGCAACGCGATTTTCCGGTCTACGGCTATTTTTATTTTCGGACAGGGTTGCCGTTTTATCTCCGCCGCCCCGTGGGGCTCGTCACATCGGATGGCGACGAGATGACCAGTAACTATGTGACGAGCCGTCTGAAATTGATGCGCAAGCAAGAAATGCCCTTTCCGGTTTCCGCATCTCCGGCGCATGAAAACCTCCTCGGACCTGGCAGGGAAGATTCGACGGGAAGCGTAAACGAGCCGATTCTGCTGACGCTTCGCCAGCTTCACCAGCTTGCAGCCTCGCCGCCCGGGCCATTCTTGCTCCTGGTGCGGAATAACGAGGTTGGGCAATTGAATCAAATTGTAAATGGTCTCGATCCGCTCTGGACGGGCTGGGATTTTTCGGTTTGGGCGAGACAACCATGAATTCGCCAGGCACGCTCGGGCTTGCGGCTGACAACTTACGGCTGATTGCTAAAAGCTGACAGCTAAAAGCTGTCAGCTTCCTGGAGTTTCTACATTTCCGGAATCTGTGAGTATCAGCCAAGCCTCCAGTGCTGTCATCCTGAGCGGAGCGAAGGATCACTGTATTTGATCTTTTGCCCGGCAGCGAACTGGACAATCTTCGTGGAGTTTACCCTGAGCCAAATGCCGGGATTCTTCGCTACGCTCAGAATGACAGGCGAAGGGCTCAGAACAGCAAGCTGGCCGACAAAATGTAGAAACTCGAGAAAGCTGATAGCTAAAAGCTGTCAGCTTCTCCTCACCCATGTGTGGAATTTGTGGAATCCTCAATTTACGGTTTGACCCCGATCCCGATCTTCGCCGGATTGGAGCCATGTCCTCCCGCCTTGTCCACCGCGGCCCGGACAGCGCAGGAACATTCGAGCTGCCTTATCTGGCGATGGCTATCCGCCGCCTGAGCGTTATTGACCTTGAAACGGGCGATCAGCCTTTCAAGAACGAGACCGGCTGCGTTACGCTGGTCTTCAACGGGGAAATCTACAATTACCGCGAGCTCCGGTCCAAGCTCATCGACCGCGGTCATCAGTTCCGCACGCATTCAGACGGCGAAGTGATCGTTCACCTCTACGAGGAAGCAGGGCTGGACTTTGTCAACGAATTGAACGGCATGTTTGCCATCGCCTTGTGGGACCAGGAAAACGCCCGGCTGGTGCTGGCGCGGGACCGCGCGGGCGAAAAGCCGCTTTTCTATTGGCGGCAGGGCAGCTTGTTCGCGTTCGCCTCAGAAATCAAGGCCCTGCTGGAACTTCCGAAGGTATCGCGGACGCTCGATCCCGAAGCCATCATGCAATATTTCGCCCACGGGTATTTTCCTGCGCCTCGCAGCGTGTTCGAACAGATTCGTAAGCTTCCGGCGGGACACCGCATGGTGATTGAGCGCGGTTCCGTCCGCATCGAGCCTTACTGGGATCTTCGGAAGTTCGCGCGCCGCCCGGGATCACCCACCCCCAGCCGGTCTGAAGTGAGTGCAATGGTGACCGACCTGCGCAGTCATCTGCGTGAGGCGGCCGTTTCCAGGCTGGTGAGCGATGTACCGCTCGGTGTCTTCCTGAGCGGCGGCGTCGATTCCTCGACGCTGGTCGCCCTGATGAGCGATTTAAGTCCGGGTAACATTGATACGTTCTCCGTGGCGTTCTCCGCGCCATCTTTCAATGAAGAGCCCTACGCCAATTTTGTCGCGCGCCATTTTCGCACGCGGCATCATGTGCTGCCGGTGAGCGATCGGGACCTGGTCGAAGGCCTGCAATTCCTGGCGGGCCATCTGGATGAGCCGCTTGCGGACCCCGCCGTGATTCCCACGCACCTTCTTTCGCGTTTTGCGCGCCAACACATCAAAGTCGGTCTGAGCGGTGAAGGCAGCGATGAGCTTTTCGGAGGCTATCCCACTTATCTTGGCGCGAGGCTCGCGGAATTCTATCTGCGGCTCCCAGGCGTAATGAGGCGGCAATTCTTCAAACGCCTTCAGAAACATTTGCCGCTTTCTCCCGGCGCCGTTCCGCTGGGTCTCTTCCTGCGGCGGTTTTTCACCCACGCAGAGATGGACGCCGCTGAACGTCATCTGATCTGGTTCGGCATGTTGTCACCCGCTGAAATTGCCCAGGCCGTCTCTCCCGAATTTCGCGGCATGCAGCCGGCGCAGGGCGCACCCGCCTTCCCCTTGCAAGAAGCATTTTTTGGAGCGAACTTTGAAGATACCCTGGCGGAACTGCTCTACCTTGATTTCCACTTCTACCTTCAGGATAACCTATTGGTAAAAGTAGATCGCGCCAGCATGGCCAATTCCCTGGAGCTGCGAACGCCCTTTTTGGACCAGCGGCTGATCGAGTTCGCTGCGTCCATTCCCTCCAAGTTGAAGGTTCGCCACTTCAACTTGAAGCACATTTTGAAGGAAGCCGTCCGCCCTTGGCTGCCCAAGCGAATTGTCACACGGCAGAAGCGCGGCTTTTCCGTGCCGACAGCGGCTCTGCTAAGGACGGCGCTGACCAAGGAAATGGATAAAGCTTTCGCCGAAGACCATCTGAAGAGTCACGGGATTTTCAATTCGGATTGGATCAGGAAGAGAGTCAAGGAACACCGGGAAGGGAAGTTCGACCACCGCAAATTGCTCTGGACCTTGCTTTGTTTCCAGCTTTGGTACGAACGTTGGGGAACGTAGGGGCAACCCTTGTGGTTACCCTCTGGGTCTAGTGGCTGCCCGCAGGTGGGAACTAAACCGCTCCTACGAAAATCTGAGCGAGGGGGCTTCGCCAGTGTTGCACACGCACGCTCCGCACCGTCCGGCATTCACCAGGAAGGAATGGAATGTCATCCGGAGTTTGAATACGCCGCTCAAGGTTCAGCGATACCTTCGCTCGCTCGACTACAATTGGGAAATGGAAGGCGAAACCCTGAGAACCTTCCGGGGTGTGCTGCGGAATGGCAACGTTCACTGCCTGGAAGCCGCCCTCTTCGCCGCCACCGTTCTTGAACAGCACGGCTACCCGCCGCTCCTGCTCGATCTCGAGTCTCAGGACAAACTAGACCACGTCCTGTTTCTGTTCAGAAGGAATGGGCGGTACGGCACGGTTGGACGCTCGCGCGATGCCGGGTTGCATGGCAGGAAGGCCGCGTTTCGAACCATCCGGGGGCTGGTGATGAGTTATGTGGACCCCTTCATTGACGGCTCCGGGCGGATTCTGGCTTATGCCGTCTTCGATCCTCGAAATTTGAAACGGTGCGACTGGCGGCTCTCCACCAGAAATGTTTTTGCGGTCGAAAAGACGCTCATCCATCTGCCCCACAGCCCGCTGAAAACGTCCCAGCGAAAGTATGACGAGGCGCTGAAACGCTACCTGGATTTCCGGCAGAGGCATCCGGACCGGCCAGCCACCTACTATTCAGACCGGCATCTTTGGATGTGAGGTTGGATTGCCTTATTTTGAGTGGAGCCTCGGCCTCCAAGGGACGCAGCCACCCATCAGCGGCTCAAAGCTCCATGATGCCGTCTGCATCGGCCGTCAAATCAATCCTCATAACCCACTGGCAATTGAGTTTTCGCTCCTCAAACCATTTCTCAAGCGCGGGTTGGTCCGGCGCCTCAACTTCGAGGATCATGCGGCCAGCCAGTTGGCTTGCAACCGAACGGCGGACCCTGACTTCGCTCGATTGGAGCAAGCTCCCCATGAGCTCGCGGATGGCCTGTTTGGTCAAGCAAGCGGTGGTGTGTGCGGAGAAGTATAGGGGCATCTTCTTTGGAATCCTCAATTTTTGTTTTCGTCGGGGTTAGAGAACTGGGTCATCCCCGGGCTCATCTCTAGAGTAGGACGTGCTTACTGATTTTTGGCGGCGGACACTAATAGCCCTGCTTTTTTCACCAATTGCAGAGACCGTTGAAAGTCTCCGGCATTTGAGGCTTGAGTCGCTTGGTCAAGGAACATCTGGGCGTCATGGAGTGTCTTGCGGCCGGTGGGTGGCAAGGTCCCCCGCTCCAACTGCGTGATCTCAGTCTGGAGGCGGCCTGCCAGTCGATTGATCTTCTCCTTGAGACCGGCTGCTTGGGCGGCCTCAATGGACGGTTGGAGGGCCGGAGCGCCGGCCGGCTCAATCGTTGGCTCAACTTCCGCCGTAACCGGAGGTGCCATCTTCGGGCGCGTCTTTCTTGGGGCGGTAATTACGGGCCGAGGCGAGGTTTCCACTTGCTGCACCGTCGCGGGCTGCGCCGGTTCCGGCGGGGCCGGCTCTTCAATCACCATGGCCTGGGTCGGTTCAGCTTGGGTCTGCTGCCCCGCGGCAGGAGGCGGAGCCGGCGCATAGACCAGCCGCAAACCCGATTGCCGTTTGGGGCATCCCAGGGCGAAAATTGTCGCGAAAATGAAAGGAAAGAAGGCTTTGCTCTTCACGCTAGCCGCCATTCTAACGTTCCGCCAGAACCGTTTTGTAGGGACTGCGCCGCCAAGGCAACGGTCCGCCCGGATCGACCACGGGGATTGCCCTTACCGATTTCAAGGGCTGGAGGAGGTGTGGAGGACCTGATTCACCAGATCCGGTGGCCCGGAACCTTGGAGTTCAACGCGATTCCCTTCATGGTCAATTTCAAGCCCCTGAACGAAGCCGGCCATTTGGGGCGACGCTCCCAAGGCCGCAGCCGCGTGCGAGTCTTGCCACATGGAAAGAAGCTGAGCCATTGCCGCCGCTTGGTCCTGTTGGTGGCAGATCACGGAAATGTTGGCTGTGAAGTTGCCATTCCAATCCAATTGATATAGCACGGCTTCCACCGGCGCAAGAAGAGAGCTAATATCAATGGGTTTGTTCTGCTTGCCGGCATTACCCGTGAACCAGGGGGCCACCAGCTTCGAGGCGGCTCTTCCTGTAGTGATTCCCCATTCCGGTGAGGAACCTTCGAGATCAGCTTCCCAATTTACAAATTGGGAGCTGGAATCCAGAGGTGGCCGGTCTCCCAGCCGCACGTCAATCAAAGTCCGAAGATCTTCGAGGCGGCCAAAGGCCGCGAGCCCTGAGCTTAAAAAAGTAAAATAGAGGGCGTCGCGGTCAGCGCTCGAGTCATAAGTGTCAAGCGTGAACCCGCGGTAAAGAATGGAGGGCAATTGGGTTTTGTTGAACATGGCCTGGCCGCGAATGGGGTCAAAATCTCCCCCGGCTAAACCGAACATCGCCGAGGGGTCCAGCGAATTGCCCCGCCAACCCAAGACGACTTCATTCGCGTCTTTTTCCGGGTCATTTCCAATTGTCTTTAGAAACTCCTCCAGAGTCTGCATCTGGCGGTTGAAGAGGCTCAGCCGGATCTCTGCGTAGTTGGGCATGTCGCGCAATTGGGAAAGGTCTGCATAAGCCATCTGCTGAGTATCCAGCGGAAAACTTGAAAGAGCCTCGGTGGCTAATCCCTGAGCAAACAGAGAGCACGGAATGAGCCAGAAAAAAATCAGCAGGAAGCTACCTAAACGCTTTAATCCGACAAGCTTGAGGGTGCTAAAAGTCATCATGCATTCTGTCCAGGGTAATAAGGCTCATGAAAATCATACCACCACTAGACCTGCCTCCGCTTTCTTGAACCCTTAAGTTTGATGAAAGTTACGAGCTCGGAGGAGCACTCCAATGGCAATATTTGGCCTATTAAAAACCTCAACGACCGACCCAGAAGATTTGATTCTATAGCTTTGGGGGGAAATGATAGGGAAGTGACTGAAACTACCAATTGGACATCCTGGGGCTGGCTGAGGCCGTTCCAATGGAAGCAGCGCTCAACCATTCCCCAGGAACCACATGTCCTCCAGCGTCCTGTGGGGAGGGGGGTTCCACAGAGACACTAGGCTTGCAGCGACTTCAGCTAGCCATACGAACCACAAGGTTCAGTACAATCTTATACAGAGCATTCGTCGGGCCAAATGTCTTCTGTTCTAAACCATTGGAAATACGTCGTAGGAGTTCCGAGTTTTGCTCCTGGACAATGCACTTTTGACATATTGGATGTAAAATATTCTAGATTTGAGGGTATTCCAGGTTTGGAGTGGCAGACAGAAACAAGAACAGGCTTGACCGGGACAAACGGCTGGTGTACTATACGGTAAATATTATTTGCGGGGTTCGTCCAGGGGTATATGACAATAAACTATTTAGAATCAATGAGTTAAAACGAGCATAAGGCACCCAGTGACCTTGTTTCGGCAGTTTTCCGCAGCTTGGGAGAGCTTTTGGATCGAAGATGGAGAAGATGGAAAGGTCCGCTTGTCTGGTGTCCATGCAATAATTGGACAATGCATACGCCCGCAGCACCGTCATCCTGCCACCAGCAAATGCCGCAGGGACAGAGGAATTACACGCCGCTCCGTGGCACAGGCGCAAAACTCAAGTGGCGCAGTTTGCTGTAGTGCCGTTACTGCAAACAAACTGTGCCACTACCGAAGCATTACCCGAATCTGGTTTACTAAGCGCTGTGATACCATGTCTGTTGAATCTGATTCCAACATTCATCGGATGAAATTACCTCAACTCTGACAAGGATTAGTCTACTCAGCCTCGAATGAAAGCCAACAGCGAGGAGACGCAACCCCGAAACTTCGCCCTCAACCGCCAAGCCAGCCATTTCTACCATTTTCTGGAGAAATTCGAGGCCGGAGTTGAACTGACGGGTACGGAAGTGAAATCCATTCGCGAAGGCCGCGCCAACCTGAAGGACGGTTACGCCATGGTTCGTCGTGGGGAAGCGTGGTTACTCGATTGCCATATCGGCGTGTACTTGGCCGGGAGTTATTTCAATAAGGAGCCACTGAGGCCGAGACGCCTCTTGCTGCACCGCCGTGAGATCGATAAGCTGATGGGGCGGACCCAGGAAAAAGGGCTAACCCTTATTCCTCTGCGGCTTTACCAAAAGAAAAACCTGATCAAATGCGAGTTGGCTTTGGCGCGCGGCAAGACAGAATACGACCACCGGGAGACCT
>CALCEB010000280.1 GCA_937900045.1 uncultured Acidobacteriota bacterium | reverse complement strand
CCCCCGCTGAAAACCGCATTAATCGCCCTCTCTGCCAGATTCCTGCGCAGAGCCCCTACGGCGAACTGATGTTCTGAACATCCGCCTCCGCCGCGCCGATGTACTTGTCCGCGCCCCCATAATAAAAGAACCATTTGCCGCCCTTGCGAACCATGCCTTCGACGAAGACCACGTTCGGGGTCTGGCCGTTCTTCTCCCAGGGAGTTTGCGGAGTGAAGATAGGCTTCGAAGCCCGGGCCAGGACTCTCGTGGGATTTTGGCGGTCAAACAAAACCCAGCCGGTGGAATAAACCAAATGATCGTCCGTGCCGTTATAGATTAGCAGAATTCCATCCTTCAGCAGAATGGGCGGCGGCCCAGGCTCGACCACGCGCGAGTCAAACTTGCCGGGCCGGCTGCTCAACACCGGATGATCCAGCGCGTCCTTCCAGTCGAGGAGACCGGTCGAACTCGCCACCCCCATCTGGCTTCCCTGCCCTTTGGCATCGCCCAAGTAGTACATCCAATACCGGCCATTGATCCTCTTGTCTAAGATCGCTCCCGATTTGGTCCAACCTACATTCCACGCCCCTTTGTAAGCGGGCATGATCACACCGTGACGTGTCCAGTGAATCAGATCCGGAGACGTGGCCAGGCACAGTTGCGCGTCATGATGGGCCGCCCCGGCGCGGCTCTCATTGTGGTAACCGGTATAAGTCATGTAAAACGTCCCATCGATTTTGACGATGCGTGGATCTTCAACTCCGCCGCCCCTTTCGTAATCCGCTTGCGCGAAGAAGACGGGTTTCGCCCGTGCCTTGAAGTGTAAGCCGTCCGCGCTGGTGGCAAAACCGAGGGATGAGATGCCTTGCCGATTCTGCGCGCGGTAGAGCATCACAATCCGGCCAGCGTTGCGCACAACCGCTGGATTGAATACTCCCGCCGACTCGAAGCCATGGCCCTTCGGCCGCAGGATGGGTTGCAAGGTTGCGCGCCGCCAGACGCCGAATGGAAGGCGCAAACTGTAAAGGTTTGCCACGCCCCACCGAGGCGCCGGGAAACTCATGCCAAAAATAACTAAAGAAGCTACGGCTGCCGCGAGACTGTACTTACGCATGGCCCATCCCTCCTCTTCGAGCGTGGCCAGGCGGTACGGCGTGCCGCCATCCACGTCCGAAATTCGAACATCAAATCGCAAAAAACGCAAATCGGTTTCCATTGGAGTAGTGTCGCCGTCTGCTGTAGCTGCGCTCTATGAGCGCCGGAAACCGTTGAGGATCCAAGTTCGGCGCTCTATGAGCGCCGCTACAGCCGCGAATAAGTTTTTTGACCTTATATTGTAATTCCACTAAAATAATCGGTTTATGCGGGTGCCCGGCGGAACACACTCAGCCCCGCAACTTTGAGGGACGAACCATCGGGAATATGCCGGCCAGCCCGAACGGCACGGTTGAAACTCTGAATTGCCGCTCATCCAAAGGAAATTCGTGAGTAATCCGGGTGAGTCTGCTTGCCCTCGTCGCAGGTTGAATCGAAAATCCAGCGGCCAGAGACCGGCGCTATAGTCGTTGCCGTCACTTTCATTCTCAAAAAGACAGGGGTTCGTCAATATCCCGGATTGAAGTATTTGCAACAAGTGTCCGGATGGGATAGTGGTAGAGTTCGCTTGTTGTAGCGGCGGTCTATGACTGCCGAACTTTAATTCTCGATAGTTTCCGGCGCTCATTGAGCCCCGCTACAGGAAACTGTACTACGACCCTGACGGCCCAGGTAGGCGTTGAAGAGTGGGATATGCTGAGATTTCAAACTGCCGGTGAGTCGCACGGCCAGGGCTTGGTCACCATCATCTCCGGCCTGCCAGCGGGATTGCGCGTGGACACCGGATTTGTCAATCGCGAGTTGAAGCGCCGGATGGGCGGCTACGGCCGCGGCGGCCGGATGAAAATTGAGTCCGACACGGCACAGTTCATTTCTGGAGTCCGGCATGGGGAAACGATCGGTTCACCTATTGCCCTGTATATCGAAAATCGGGATTGGACAAACTGGAAAGACGCCATGTCGGTGGAAGATGATCCCGAGTCCCGCGCCAAATACAAGCCGCTTTCCCCGCCGCGGCCCGGCCACGCAGACCTTGCCGGCTGCTTGAAGTACAACTTCAAGGACGCGCGCTATGTGCTGGAGCGCGCCAGCGCTAGAGAAACGGCGGCCCGGGTGGGCGCGGGGTCCATGGCCAAGCTTTACCTTGCAGAAATGGGTGTCCAAGTCGCAAGCCACGTGGTGGCCGTGGGAAGTGTGGCCCTTGGTCCGGAGCCTGTGCCTTTCGAATCCATTGCCGCCCTACAAAGCAAAGACGAAATCGTCATGAGCTGCGTTGATCCAGAGGTTGAAGCGAAAATGAAAGATGAAGTTGACCGGGCCACGCAGAGCCGCGACACGGTGGGCGGCATCTTTGAGGTTCGCGCTAAGGGCGCGCCAGCGGGGCTTGGTTCCTGCGCGCAGTGGGATGAAAGGCTGGACGGACAGCTCGCGCAAGCCATGATGTCAATCCAGGCGGTGAAAGGGGTTGAGATTGGTGAAGCCTTCAGCAACGCTTTGCGGCCCGGGTCCGCCGTGCAGGATGAAATCGGCTACGATCGCAATGCTTCGCGGTTCACACGCAAATCGAACCGTGCGGGAGGACTCGAGGGCGGCATGACGAACGGCGAAGAAATTGTGGTTCGCGGCTATTTAAAGCCCATCTCCACGCTGCGGCGGCCGCTCGAATCCGTGAGCTTTGAAACCCGGGAGCCGGTGAAAGCAGCTTACGAGCGCTCCGACGTCTGCGTGGTTCCGGCGGCGGGTGTGGTGGGCGAAGCGATGATGTCGCTGACTCTGGCGCGCGCCATGCTTGAAAAGTTCGGCGGAGACTCCATCCTGGAGACGCGGCGCAATCTTGAGGGCTACCTTGAACAAGTAAGGCGATTCTAGCGCCGCGTTTAGGAAACCGGCTTAACTGGATTCGGACGGCGACTGCAACGCTCAAGCCCGTCGTTACAAATCAAGACTATGATCTATCCCATTGTGAAATACGGTGAGCCAGTTCTCGAAACATCATCCGCAATCGTCACGGCATTTGATTCGGAACTCGAGAAGCTGGTGAGTGACATGTTTGAAACTATGTATGCCGCTCGAGGCGTGGGCCTCGCAGCGCCCCAAATCGGAATCGGCAAACGGCTGTGCGTCATCGACGTCACCACCGGCGAGGACCCAAGGTCGCGGGTGGTGTTGGTGAATCCCGTCATTCTTTCCAGTGAAGGAAACCAGACGGATGAAGAGGGTTGCCTGAGTCTGCCCAATTTCCGGGCGTCCACAGCGAGGCCGATGAAGGCTGCGGTACGCGCGCAGAATGTTCGTGGTGAAGAATTCGAAATACCAGGCGAAGGTCTGCTGGCCCGGGCCTTCTGCCACGAAATTGATCACTTGAACGGCATCCTTTTCATTCAGCATCTCAGCAAGTTGAAAAGAGATTCGATCCGGCGCAAAATACGGAAAATGGCAAGGGCTGGAGAATGGTGATCGGCCTTTTGATGTTTCGTCTCGCCTCCCTCTAGAGTGCAGACGACGTTCCGGCAACAGCCGCCACCGGCGATGCCGTCACCTCAAGCAGTTTTCTCAAACAATCTTCATGCGGATCATTTTCTGCGGCACTCCACAGTTCGCGGTTCCAACGCTCGAGCGGCTGATCGAAGAGAAATTTGAAATTGAGCTGGTAGTGACGAACCCCGATGAGCCCCAAGGCCGCGGCTACGCGGTGAAAGCGTCCCCCGTGAAAGAGGCCGCGGTTCGAGCCGGATTGAAAGTCTTCCAACCCGCTAGGCTCAAGGAGCCCTCCGTCCAGGAAATCATTGCGATCTCAAATCCAGAGGCGATCGTCGTGGTGGCCTACGGCCACATCATTCCCGCCTGGATGATCGATCTTCCGCGTTTTGGCAACATCAACTTGCACGCATCATTGCTGCCCAAGTATCGCGGCGCCGCCCCGATTCCGTGGTCTATTGTTCGAGGAGAAAGCGTCACCGGAGTGACGACCATGAAGATCGGCCCAGGTCTGGATACGGGACCGATTTTTTTGCAAGAAGAGACCCCCATCCGTCCCGAAGACACTTCGGAGACGCTCTCCGAGCGCCTCAGCCGGATCGGCGCCAGCCTGATGGTGAGAACGCTGCGCCGGGTTGAATCCGGAGATATCGACCCTACTCCGCAGGATGACAATCTGGCAACCATTGCTCCTATCCTTAAGAAAGAAGATGGGCGAATCGATTGGAATAAGTCTGCTGATGAAGTCTGGAGGTTGGTGCGCGGAATGCGGCCCTGGCCCACGGCTTTCACCAAGTTTCGTGGCCGATCTCTGAAAATCTGGACAGCGGCGCCAGCAAGCGCCCACGCAGATTCTCCCAAACCGCCCGGCGCCCTGCGCACAGAGTACAAACGGCTGCTGGTGGCCTGTGGACATTCCTCCTGGCTCGAAATTCTGGAAGTGCAGTTGGAGGACCGCAAACGCATTAGGGCAACCGAATTCTTGAACGGGGTCCGGCTCAGCCCGGATGACAAACTGGGAGAATCATGAACCTGGATTGGGCAACTCCTTTACGGGGCGAGGAGCATAGGTACTACCCTTTGCGCTGGTGCTCCGTGGATTTGGATAGAAGAGTTGGTGTTAAGCTGTTCCTGATATCGAGGATGGAAGTTGGCTAGGTTTCTGGCCAAAACTTGGGCGAAGAGAGAGAGGTCATTTATGAAACTCATGAATCTTGATATCCGGCGCATGGCTCACGACACTTTTCGTATTGCCGGAACAAAGGTCATTTACGTCGATCCATTTCAAGTAAAAGATCGCGATCAGGCAGAAATCCTGCTTCTGACTCACGAGCATTTCGATCATTTCAGTCCCGAGGATTTTGAGAAAGTCCTTACTCCGCAAACCATCATTGTGGCCAGCGTGCGCTGCAAGGACCAGTTGAAAAACGTCAAGTCAAAGGCGATCCATTTTCTTGAACCCGGACAAAAGACTGCCGTCGATGGGGTTGAGATTGAGGCAGTCGCAGCCTACAACATCAACAAGTTCAGCGAGCCCGGCAAGTCATTTCATCCGCAGGGCGGCGGTGGTTGCGGCTTCGTGATTCAGATGAATGGCGTCAGGGTCTACCACGCGGGCGATACCGACTGCATCCCGGAAATGAGCTCCATCCGTTGCGATATAGCGCTGCTTCCGGTATCCGGTACTTACGTGATGACCGCAGAGGAAGCGGTGGAAGCGGCCCGCGCGACCCATCCCAAGATCGCGATCCCCATGCATTACAGCGCAATTGTTGGCACTCTAGCCGACGCTGAGAAGTTCAAATCCTTGGTGAAGAATTGCCAGGTTGAGATCCTCTGATGAGACTACGCTCTTCCAACCGGTTCTCAATTGCGCGGCTGGCCATTGCCGCTGTGTTTGCGTGGCTCGTTGCGCTGGTTGTGTTGCCCGGTCAGACGGCGAATTTCCCCGCGCCGGGGCCTTCCATCAGCGCCTCGCCGCTTGGCATCGACCGCGGCGCAGCGGGCGTTTGGCAGAGCCTGCTGAAATTGCACACGCGCGCCAGCCTCATCCTGATCACGGCGCACCCGGACGACGAAGACGGCGGGATGCTTACATACGAATCCCGAGGCCAGGGCGCGCGAGTGATGCAGTTGACGCTGAACCGGGGCGAGGGCGGAATGAACGTGATGTCCTCAGACTACTGGGACGCGCTGGGGATTCTGCGCACCGAAGAACTGCTGGCCGAGGACCGCTACACCGGAGTGAGCCAGTATTGGACGCGAGCGGCCGATTTCGGATTTTCGAAATCGAAGGAAGAGTCGCTCGCCAAGTGGGGTTATGACCGCGTCTTCTATGACGTGGTCCGAGTCATTCGGATGACCCGCCCACTGGTGGTAACTTCCGTCTGGGTGGGCGGGCCGACGGACGGCCATGGCCATCACGAGCTGGCTGGCCAATTTGCCCAGCAGGTGTTCAATGCGGCGGGTGATCCGAATGTTTTTCCGGGCCAAATCCAGCAGGGCCTCAAGCCGTGGAAGCCGCTGAAGATGTACGCTCGCGTTCCGCGGTTTGCCGTCACTTCCAAGGGCATCTACGACTACGCCACGCGCCGGTTGGAGCCCGTGAAGTTTGAGGATTACATTCACAAAACCTGGATCAACGGCCTTCTTTCAACCGACGTTCAAATTCCCGAAGGGCAATACGATCCGATAATCGGTTATTCCTTTATTCAGATTGCCGCACAGGGACTGGCCTTGCAAAAAACTCAGAATGGCGGGGTGGGGATTCCGCCCGCCGGGCCTCGCATGAGCCCCTACCATCGATTTGGCTCCCGGGTTGCTGCGCCGGGTCACGAGCAGTCTTTTTTTGATGGGATTGACACGTCTCTGCCAGGAATCGCCAGCCTCGCTCCGCAGGATCAGGCAGAGCCGCTCCGCCAAGGCCTGACCGCCATCAACCAGTCCGTGGAAGCCGCGATGCGCGGCTTTACGGCATTGCATCCGGAGCGGATCGCTCCCCAATTGGCAGAGGGACTCAAGACCTTGAACGGTCTGATCGCCCAAGTCAAGACTGGGAATCTGACTCCGGACGCGAAAGACGAAATCTTATATGAGTTGAATGTGAAACGCGCCCAATTCAACACGGCGATCACTCGAGCCTTGGGACTTTCTTTGCTTGCTACCGTAACTCCAGCTCACGAATCGAAAGGCTTCTTCGCGTCGCTGATGCCTCAACCTACGGCCTTCCAAGTGGCCACGCCGGGCCAGCATTTTGGAGTGAAAGTCCATGTGGCGGATCAAGGGATGGAGCCCGTTGCCATCAAAGATATTCACTTAACATGGCCAAGCAGTGAAACCTGGCAAGTGAATCCGCAGAGCAGTCCCGGAGCAAGTCTGGCGGGTGAAGTGGCAGCAGATCAGCAGTTCGCGGTCACCGTTGCGGATGACGCGGCTTATACGCGTCCTTACTTCAGCCGCCCCAACATCGAGCAGGCTTTCTACGATATCAACAATCCCAAATATCTGAATCTCTCTTTTGCCCCGTACCCGCTGACGGCGTGGGTGGATTACGTCTATCACGGCGCCACGATCCATCAAGGCCAAGTCGTGCAGACGGTGCACCGCGTTGAACGGATCGGGCCAGTCCTGAATCCGCTTGCTGTTGGACCGGCCATCTCAATCGCGATCTCTCCCAGTGCGGGAATTCTGCCGCTCGGAACGAAGACCTTCAATCTGATTGCCGCCGTTCGCAGCGAGGTCACATCACAAGCCAAGGGCGCATTGCGCCTGAAGATGCCCCAGGGCTGGAGCGCGGCGCCCGATGAAGCCACATTCTCCATTCCAGCAGCCGGACAAGAACAGAGCCTTGCGTTCCGAGTGTCCTGCCCGAACCTTCAGGAGAAACCTTATGTGGTCATGGCACTCGCCCAGTTCAAGGGACGCACTTACTCCAAGGGTTTTCGACCGGTCGGCTACCCGGGCCTCCGGCCCTACAACTACTACCAGCCGGCGGTCTATCGTACAACCGGCGTCAATGTCAAGGTCGCGCCCGGCTTGAAAATTGGTTATGTCATGGGCAGCGGTGATGAAGTCCCCGAATCGCTGGGCAGCCTGAATTTGAAAGCCCAATTGCTAACAACGCAAGACCTGGCAGAGGGAGACCTGAGCCAATATGATATGATCTTGCTTGGAATCCGCGCCTATGCCGTCCGTGATGACTTGCGAATCCATAACGCCAGACTGCTCGAGTACGTGAAGAACGGAGGGGTGGTGATCGTCGAGTTCAACACGCCGGAATACAACCACAACTATGCTCCTTATCCTTATGACCTATCCAATAACCCAGAAGTGGTGGTGGATGAGACCTCAAAGGTGAAGATTCTGGAGCCGTCGAATCCGTTGATGACGTGGCCGAACAAAATCACGCCGGCGGACTTTAACGGGTGGTATGAGGAGCGGGGGCATGGGTTCATGAAGTCGTGGGATTCCCATTATCAAGCCCTGCTTGAAACCCACGATCCGGGTCAAGAGCCGCAAAAAGGAGGATTGCTGGTTGCAAGGTACGGTAAAGGGGCCTATGTCTACTGCGCCTATGCCCTCTACCGGCAATTGCCGGAGGGCGTGCCGGGAGCATTTCGCCTTCTTGCGAATCTGGTCAGCTTGCCGAAGAATCCGGGGATCAGCGCCCTGCCGTAACGCCGGCATCCTTGCCGCCGAGGCGCCGGCGCTACGAACACTTGGAGTCAACCGCCGCAAGCCGCGCTATTCCAGCGGCGCCCAGGCCATGCCGTCCACTCCATGACCTGTTTCGATGAGTTTTTCAACCTTCCAGCTTCCCAGGTCAAGCACGGCCACTTCGTGGCTCGAGTCGCAAGAAACAAATGCGACTTTGCCATCGGGCCGCAAAAGGATTTCCTGCGGCGCCTTGGGAACAGGAATCGCCTTTTCGAACTTCATCGATTTCAAGTCAATCACGGCGATTTGATCGCGCGAAGGCAGTGTGGCGAGCAACCATTTTCCGTCCAGCGTGACTCGCGTCCCGAAGGCGACATCCGGTATCGTAATCCAGGAATGGACCTGATTTGTGTGCGTATCGATGACGGCGATGCGTGGAGAAGTTTGATCCGCCGTGAAGACATAATGATCATCCGGAGTGATTGAGATTCGCTGGACATGACCGGAGACCTTAATCACCTTGATCGGCTTCCGCGCTTTCAGATCGAGGGCCGTTACCGTGCCGGGGCCGACGTTGGCGGTGTAGCCTCTCCGGCCATCGTTCGAAATCACCAACATGTGCGACTCCGGCTGCTCCGTTGAAATCGATCCCACCACCTTCCGGGTCGAAGGGTCAATCACAGTCACCGCCTCCGCTAGCTCCGTCGTCACATACATCATGCCGTCAGGGCCCATCACCGGACAATGCGGACGAAGCGGCTTGCCCAGATCTATTTCCCCGGCGCGCTCGTGCTTGGTCACATCCATGATGGAGATCGAATGGCCGCTTGTACCCGGCTGACCCACGCCAGAATTGCCGTAAATGGGAACATAAGCAAAATGGCCATCGGGCGAAGCTGCGACTTCATGGCCAGTGACTCCGCCGTCTGGAATGACGGCCACTTGCTTGTCAGCTTTCAGATCTACGATGCCAAGAGTGTGGTCCGCTTTGTTGCAAACAAGAAGATAGCCATTCGGCGACCCCGAAGACGCTGGCGGACCACCGGCCGGAACCATTGGTACGATCAGACCTAATACACAGAGCCAGGTGAAATGACCATTAAGCGAAATCATGAGTGCAACCTCCAATCCGAGTGTGGAACCGGACTCCATTGTATTTCGAGATTACTGAAACGGCCACCGTCCTGAATAGTGGGACTGTGCGGCTGGCGGACTTCACAAGCCCCGCCCGTTTACTCCCCGATTCGCGCCGCCTCACACTCTTCGCACGGGCACAAATCACGAAGGTAGGAGAAGGCATAGATGCCGGTAGAGTGGCCGTCATTCCAGAAAATCTGCAAGGCATAGCGCCCCACAAGCTCCGCCCGGTCTGGCCGCAGCGCTTTGGTAAACAAAGCCAAACCCCCGGCGGCGGTTCTCTTTGTAGCAGGATGCGAATCCGTGCAAGTGGCGCAAGGACATTTGTCCCGCAAGTCTTGATAATGATACAAGCTGGAGTGGCCGTCTGACCATTCAATCCGCAGCGTATCATTTCCGGCATCGAGTTTAATCTTGCGAGGAATGAATGCCACTCTTCGAGTCCTCAAACCCAGGACAAAGCTGTTCTAGAGCCGTCAGCTTTCAGCAATCAGCCGTCAGCACTCATCGAGCGAAGAGAGCCGGCGCAAACTGACTGCTGGAAACTGAAAGCTGATGGCTTACTCGATCATGATCTCCTCTTCGGCCTTGGCCCGCGCGTTTTTCACTTGAACCGCCACGGCGGCGGCCACTTCGCCAAACGCCTTCCCCTGGGGAGTCGCGGCATCCAGCGCCACCGGCTTGCCGCTGTCGCTTTTGACCCGAATGGCCGTTTCCAGAGGAATTTCGCCCAGAAACGAAAATCCCAGTTTTTGCGCGGCCGCGCGGGCGCCGCCGTGACCGAAGATATCCTCGCGCTGGCCGCAGTGCGGGCAGATGAAATAGCTCATGTTTTCGACAATCCCGAGCACAGGGACGTTCAGCTTCTGGAACATGGTAATGGCCTTCGAGGCGACGTGAAGTGCAAGGTCCTGGGGCGTGGAAACAATCACCGCGCCTGTCAACGGAATCGTCTGGCAAAGGCTCAACTGGATGTCTCCGGTGCCTGGAGGCATATCGATGATGAGATAATCCAGCTCACCCCAGCGCACGTCTCCCAAAAATTGCTGGATCGTCTTGTGGAGCATTGGCCCGCGCCAAATCACGGCATCGTCCTTCGGTAAAAAATAACCCATGGAAATCAGTTTGATTCCATATTCCACGGGTGGAGCGATCTTACCATCCACCACCACGGGTTCCTGGTGCGCGCCCATCAGTGTAGGAACACTAGGCCCGTAAACGTCCGTATCCATCAGGCCCACCTTAGCGCCCTGCAGGTGAAGAGCGATGGCGAGGTTAGCCGCCACTGTGGATTTGCCGACGCCTCCTTTGCCGCTGCCTACAGCCACCGTACTCTTGACGTTGGGAATCAAGTTGGAGTTGGGGCCGCGCGCCGGGGCTTGAGCGGGGGCTATCCGCACTTGAACGTCGGCCACACCGAGCGCCGCCACCGCCTCTCTTGCGCTTCGCACGATCTGGCCATTTGCAGGATTGTGGGGATTTTGCAATTGCAGCGTAAATGTAACGCGCTGATCTCCAACCTCAACATCCTTGACCATACCCAGAGCGACAATGTCCTTTTGCTGCGCCGTATCCCGGACACTGCTTAGCACCTTCATCACGTCTTGTGGATGAATCCTGGTACTCATGAATAAAGGTCGACCTTTCACAGACCAAACACTTGATATGAGGCCTTATTCAAAATAAGCGCCCTTGCGCAGAGCCCAACGGCCAGTTCCCCTAGCGAACATAACCAGCGCAATCTACACTTACTTCTGCTGTTCCGCGAATCTTGCGATCGAGTGCAGCAGGTCGTACTTGGTGAGGATTTCATAGCGGCCCTCGCTGAAATCCACGAAAACCGCCGGGCAGTCACGGGTAATACAGGAAGTGATCTGCTCGATGGTCGAGCCGGGTTTAATCACCGGAAAGCTTTCGCTCATGACTTCCGCCACCAACATTTTCTTCAGGTCACTGCCTTCTAGGGCGAGATTCAAAATCTCGTCCTCGTATAGCGCACCGACCGGCATCCCATCATCGAAGACGGGCAGTTGTGAAAAGTCGTGGGCTTGCATCCTCTCAAGCGCCGCGGCGACCGAATCCGTGGGCGCTACGATCACCAGATCCCGCCGCTGTCCGGCGTCAATCTTAGCCTGAACGATTTCCTCCGCGGTCAGGGGCACGGGAGATTCCAGATAGCGGTTATCCTTCATCCATTCGTTGTTGTAGACCTTGCTCAGGTAACGCATCCCTGTGTCAGGGATAAAAATGACCATCAGATCATTTTCCGCAAGTGTGGGAAAGACCTTGGCCGCCGCGCCCAGCGCCGTTCCGGCCGATCCCCCGCCGAAAATGCCCTCCATGCGTGCGAGTTTCCGCGCCCATTGGAAGGATTCTTTGTCCGTTACGCGAATGACATCGTCCAAAAGGCTGAAATCGAGCGTGCTCGGGAAAAAATCCTCACCAATTCCCTCCACTTTATAGGTTTCTCCTTTTATTACTTTGCCGGTGTGGAAGAAATCGTAAAGAATCGATCCGGCGGGATCGGCTCCGATAATCTTCACCTTCTGATTTTTTTCCTTGAGGAAGCGCGCAATGCCGCTGATGGTTCCGCCGGTCCCCATGCCAGCCACAAAGTGGGTGATGCGGCCTTCGGTGTCCTCCCAGATCTCAAGACCGGTGGTTCGGTAATGAACCTCGGGATTCGCCGGGTTGTGATACTGGTCTGGGTGGTAGGAATTCGGCGTGTCGCGGGTGATCTTATTCGCCATGGAAACATAGCTGCGAGGATCTTCAGGTGGCACCGCGGTGGGGCATACCACCACCTCCGCCCCGAGCGCCTTGAGCAAATCGATCTTCTCGTTGGACTGTTTGTCCGTAATCGTGAAGATCGCCTTGTAACCCCGTACGACCGAAACGAGCGCCAGTCCCATGCCGGTGTTACCCGAAGTTGCCTCGACAATAGTTCCACCCGGCTTCAGCAGACCTTTGCGCTCAGCATCGTCAACCATGGCAATTCCGATGCGGTCCTTGACGCTTCCTCCAGGATTGAGGAAATCGCATTTCACATAGACTTCGCCCTTGGCACGCTTGGGAATGCGGTTCAGGCGGATCAGGGGGGTGCGGCCAATCGCTTCCAAAATATTGTTATAGCGCATGATGCAACCGTGTCAAAGGATGATGTGCACTCTGATTATACTCGAATGGCTCAGGTCGTGTTCGGTCCAATTCGCGCCGTTCCGCTCAACCGGGCATTTCCTCCGCAAGTGGCGAGACCGCAGAGCCGCCACCAAGAAATCCTGACCATCTTCCTGACGCCGTTAAAAAGCTGTAGTAAGATGGCCTTGTCAAAGCATGTATGGGGAGGAGATTTATGGACCTTCGAGGAAAGAGAGTGGCAGTCCTGGTGGCCGAACAATACCAGGATCTTGAGGTTTGGTATCCGCTGCTGCGCTTCCGGGAAGACGGGGCAAAAACAGAAGCGGTGGGCGCAGAGGCAGGCAAAACCTACTGCAGTAAGAAGGGATATCCGGTGATTGCCGACGAATCCCTTGCCGACGTCAACGCTTCCGGCTATGATGCCGTGGTCATTCCGGGCGGCTGGGCGCCGGATTCCTTGCGGCAGGATGAGCGGGTGCTGAAGCTGATCCGCGACATGGATGCCGCCGGCAAAGTGGTGGCTTCTATTTGCCACGGCGGTTGGGTGCTGGCTTCGGCCGGGATCATCCAGGGAAGAAGGGCAACTGGATTCAAAGCCATCAAAGATGATTTGATTAATGCCGGCGCGAAATACGCTGACGAAGAAGTGATCGTGGACGGAAATCTGATAACCTCTCGCGTGCCGACGGACTTGCCGGCGTTCTGCCGGGAAATTGCAAAAGTCTTGGCGGCTCAACCCATGACGCGGAAGGTTGGAAAGGGATAAGTAAATGCTTGCCGGATGTTTCCGGTTGTTGAGGGGGAAAGACTGTTCACCGCACATTCTCGTTCGAAAAGGAGATTCCATGGCATTCCGGGCGTTCCGTCGCATGCCTTTGATGACAATTCCGGTTTTTGCGTTAATGCTCGCCGGACCCCTATTACAAGCACAATCCTCCAAGAAGCAATTGCTCTACTTCACGCTTTCCGCGGGCTTCAAGCATGAGAGCATTCCCCTTTCCCAGCAAATCGTGAAGCAGATCGGCGACAAGTCCGGCGCGTTTGAGACCACGGTGAGCCAGGACGTCTCCGTGTTTACGCCTGAAAACCTGAAAAAATATTCCGCCGTGATGTTTTATACCACAGGCGAACTGCCCCTGAGCGACCCGCAGAAGAAGGCCTTCATCGATTTCGTCAAATCCGGCCACGGATTTATCGGCGTTCACAGCGCCACGGATACCTTTTACATGTGGCCTGATTATTTGCAACTGATTGGCGGCTATTTCAACGATCACCCCTGGCACCAGCAAGTGACAGTGGACGTGGCCGACACCTCAAGTCCTCTGGTGAAGTTCCTCGGCAAGTCTTTCCAGATCACCGACGAGATTTACCAAATCAGCGACT
Organism: uncultured Acidobacteriota bacterium; assembly: GCA_937900045.1. Lineage (GTDB taxonomy): Bacteria > Acidobacteriota > Terriglobia > UBA7540 > UBA7540 > CALCEB01. The sequence continues at coordinate 1,169 of CALCEB010000280.1, read as the reverse complement.
TCCAATACCGTACGTCGCACGTGCTCTTGCGGCTTGACCCGTCCTCCGTGGACCTTAAGAAGAACGGCGTTCGGCGCCGCTTCTATGGCTGGCCGCTCGCCTGGACGCGGCGCGATGGTAAGGGCCGGGTATTCTACTGCGGCCTGGGCCACGAAGATTCCACATGGAACGATCCCAGATTCCAAAAGCTGATGCTGAACGGCATTCGCTGGGCGATGGGTGGTTCTAAGTAATATCCATATCTTGGTCTTGAGCTGTTTGACGCCCGTTTACCATAGCTCATGGATGCTTGTTTCTCCGAACGACCCAAGAGGCGCAGATTGGCTTGGAATATCCGATATGTTCCGGCCGTTTGGTCCCAAAGTGAAGAACGCCCCATGAAGCTCGATAATCTGCCTGCCAGCATCACGGAATGGTCAAGTGTTCCGGCATCGGTTCAATTGGGCAAGCCGGGGACTGCAACGGTGCGCGCAAGGCAATTCGGGGAAATAAAGCTTCGGCTCGTCGAGTACAGCCCCGGCTATATTGCCGGCCACTGGTGTCACAAGGGTCATATCGTTTTTGCCGTCGCGGGCCAGCTTGTTATCGAGCATCAACACGGCTCCAGGTTTACGCTCCAAGCGGGAACGAGTTATTGCGTAGCCGATGACGATGATGCGCCGCACCGGGTTATTTCTGAAGGCGGAGCGACCGTCTTTATCATTGATTGACAGTTTCGCTCAAAGTAAGCCACTACCCGCCAGCCGGACCGCTTGAAATATTTCCCCCGAGTTGAGCATAATACCGGTAAAACACAATCGAGGAAATGAACGTATGGGTTTGCTGAACATTTTCAAGTTAATCAATCGAGATCAATGGTTCCTGTGCTACGAGTGTTTGATGCAAAGTGGCAACGATTCCACGAAGTCCATATTTCATTCAAGAGCGCCGAAGGTTCTAATCCTAAACCGGCCGCTGCAAAAGTGTCCACGCTGCGGAAGCGTCAATACCAAGTCCTTCCAGGAACTCAAAGATGAGCACAAGGACTCCACGCTTTTCGGGCTTGAGCGAATCGTCAAAAAACATCCGAGAGGCCAGTTTGAATTAGACAAAGCAAGCTGAGGCATGGATGTGGTCCTTTCCCTTTGGCGAGGACTGCGGCAGTGAATTCTCCCCGGCATCTCTCGATC
>CALCEB010000279.1 GCA_937900045.1 uncultured Acidobacteriota bacterium | reverse complement strand
CGGGGTTAGACCGGGAAAGTGTATCGTTTAGGGACACTGCGGCGGCGGATATTCATGGATGCGCCACCACCAGCCGCAATGGACAGGACGCCGTGAGGGCTTGCCCCTGGCGAATACATAAAAACCAATGTATTCGCCACCCGCGGTTGTCCATTCCAACGCCGCATCCGATTCCGGCTCGTTAGCGGCTAGCCACGGTCAATTCGTTTTGAGAATTGACCGTGGGTTTGTCATGGGAAAAGGCCACGGTCACCGCTACCAGCTTGGATGGGAAAATGGGCGGGTAGTTCTCTGCGCCGCACACATGGCGTACTGCACGATGGATGCGCCACCCGAGTGAGCCTCACTTCGATGTCGCACACCCCATATAGGACGCTATGTTGTACTATCTTGGTTGACAGCGCGAGGCGGCGGAATTAGGGTGAAGAAGGGTTGGACAGGTTCCACGCCCCAAGGAGACACGGTCCATGACCGGAATACAGTTCATCACTGACGAAAAAGGCCGCAAAACGGCGGCAATTATCGACCTCAAGAAGCACAAGGCGCTCTGGGAGGACATCGAGGACGTGCTGGTTTCCCGGTCGCGGCGGCATGAAAAGCGCATCCCGCTCGACAAGGTAAAAGCAGACCTCATCAAAAGCGGAAAGCTGCGTGGCTAGCTACCGCGTCGCATTGACTGCGAGTGCAGAGAAAGAACTCAAAAGGCTGTCTGGCCAACTGAATGCGCGCATCGTTCCGCGCTTGGAAAATCTGGCTTCCAATCCCCGCCCGCCAGGCTGCAAGAAGCTCAAAGGCGGTGATAACGAGTGGCGCATTCGTGTCGGTGACTACCGCGTGGTGTACGCCATCGACGACGCAAAATTGCTGGTGGAGGTAACGCGAATCCGTCACCGAAGCGAAGTATACGAGCGGTGACTGCCGAGCGCACCCGCGCCGGTATGCGCGCCGCGAGAGCGCGAGGCGTGAAATTCGGACGCAAGAAAAAGCCCACGGTCAGAAAGTCACTGACCGTGGCTACCCACCTGCTCATATCGATTTTTGATTGATCGTGGGGTTGTCTCTCGCCGAAAAGCACACGGACAGGAAAGCACTGTCCGTGGCTACCAGCACTTTTTCTCTGTTGATTTGAAGGATGGAAAGGCGCTGGGCATTCAAGCCGACAAAGGGGATTATCGCCGGATTGCCGGGATGCTGGAAAGCTTCGCCAACCTGCCTATCCAAGTCACGGCGAAAGACTCCCACTTTCTGGCCGGGTTCAACACCCAAATTGAAGCTGGCAGCGGCAAGTGAGAGCGAGCGGGGAAGCAGGTAGATTCTCTCTTGAAATTCAAGAGAGAATCTACCCGCTTTCTTTGGCTATGTAATACCAGACGTCGTCAAGCTCGGCTTCGGCCTCCGGTGCAACACGGTGCGCCATCAGCGGGCGGGCGGCGGGTCGGCCCCCAAACGAGCACGTCCGCGTTGCTTCACTTCCTCCGCAAGGTCGAGCATGGATTGCTGCGTGACGATGCGCCCCTCGCCACGGGCAAGGGAGGCCTCCGCGTTATCGACTGCGGCGAGAATTTCAGCGCGGGTGCGTTCGCGGTCTTCCCACAAGGCAAGAGCCTCTTGGACTGCATCTTCTTCGGCGCGCAGGCGGCCGCTCTCAATGGCTTGGCGAACGAACGCTTTTTGGTCCGGGGTGAGCTGCACTTCCATCGTCTTCATGGTACGGCAAAACCTCCCATGAAGCAACAGCCGGGTCGTGGCGCAGTTTGCTGTAGCGGCGCTCTATGAGCGCCGGAAACCGTTGAGGATTCAAGTTCGGCGCTCATAGAGCGCCGCTACAGCAAACAAACTGAGTCACTACCAACGGCAGAGCCATGGAGCGGGCTGTAAGGATTAGTCCCATGGCGGCGGGCTTAACGGCTCACGATGGCTATTGATGATTTCTTCGAGGTCGGCGGCGAAGTCCGCGTCCAGCGTGGGCGTATAGCCCAATTTCTTTTCGTGCTCTTTAGCCAGCGCGATGGATTCGGAGATCGTCCGGCGCACCGGCGGGACTCCATGCACCACCGCTACCGGCTGGGAATCGTGTTCAATGATCACCTCCGCGCCGGCGCGGACGCGGGCCAACAACGAAGCGAATTCGCTCGCCGCTTCCGCCTCTGAAATATGGATCACGTGCTTGGTCATCTTGATGATTATATCTCTTTTGTCCCTCATTGCGCTTTGCTGGCAGATATGGCAAGCCACGGTCAACTCGTTTTGAGAATTGACCGTGGGTTTGTCATGGGAAAAGGCCCACGTCAAAAAGTCACTGGCCGTGGCTACCGGCTGCCTGGTGCGAATTTAGGTTACCGCCTCTTGCGCCATCCTTGCCTGCTTCCAGAGCGCAATGTAAGGTTCGAGATCACGCATCATTTTTCTAAACCCCTCGATGTTCAAAGACTGCGCGCCATCGCTGAAGGCCTTTTCCGGCGCGGGATGCACTTCCACCAGCAATCCGTCCGCGCCCGCTGCGACGGCAGCACGAGACAGGGCCGGAACCAGGCTGCGCTTGCCCGTGGCGTGGCTGGGGTCGAGAATCACAGGCAGGTGGGTGAGTTCGTTCAGCACTGGCACTGCAGAAATGTCACAAGTGTTGCGCGTTTCGGTCTCAAACGTCCGGATGCCTCGCTCGCAAAGGATGACGCGAGGATTGCCGTGAGCCACCACGTATTCGGCGGACATCAGCAGTTCTTTAATCGTGGAGCTCAAGCCGCGCTTCAACAGGACCGGCTTTTCGCATTTGCCGAGCGACTTGAGCAACGCAAAGTTCTGCATGTTGCGGGCGCCGATCTGCAGGACATCGGCATATTCAGCTACCAAGTCAACATCGTTCTGGCCCATCACCTCCGTGATGATGGCAAGCCCTGTTGCCTCGCTCGCTTTGCGCAGCAACTTCAGGCCTTCCACCTCCAGGCCTTGAAAGTCATAAGGCGAGGTACGCGGCTTAAACGCCCCGCCGCGCAGCAGTCGCGCGCCCGCGGCGGCCACGGCTTCCGCCGTCTGCATAATTTGGGCTTCGGATTCCACCGAGCAAGGTCCTGCCATCACCACGAACTCACTTCCCCCAACTTCGGCGCCGTTGACGCGAATCACGGAACGCTCGCGGCGGAATTCGCGGCTGACGAACTTGTAGGGCGCGGAAATGCGCATGGCGCGCTCAACGCCCTGCATCGCCTCCAAAGATTCCAGGCAGGCGGTGACGTCGCCCACTCCCACCGCTCCGATCACTACGCGTTGTTCGCCCTCGATGGAGTGGACCTTATAACCGAACTCGCGGATGCGGTTGCACACGGCGTCAATCTCTTCCCGGGTGGCATGAAGTCTCATTGAAATAATCATGGGGCTCTCCTTAAAACAAAAAACCCACTCTTTCGAGTGGGCCGGCTTCCTTGATTTCTTTCTTTTCAGGCCAACACCACTCGGATGGGTTCAGGGACTAAAGTAAAAGTACCAAAACCAGAACCAATACGATTTGGCGGCAGCGGGAGTCATGGCGAACCTTGATATCTTAATACAAATTGGTGCGTGGCGCATTAAGAACTTCTCTCCTTGACAAGGGTCTTTAGAAATGGGCAGTGTCTCAGTTTCTTTGCTGTAGCGGCGCCACGTCCCGATGGATTTCTGTCTCGAAGGATTATTTATTATTAATAATTAATGTACTTGACAATAACTCATAATTGAACATATACTCTTGCCGCATCCAAGGAGGGTGCTCCCGATGCCGAATATTCAACTCGCAGTTTTGGTTAATCTGACCGGAAGCCCGGTTCAGTTGAGCAATGCGGAAACCCCCGCGGACAATATCACAGTGGGCGCCAACAATGTGGAGGCAGGCGGGGCGCGGTCGGGAAGCTGTAATATTCCTGATTGCACCGCTCAGCAAAATCTCGACAAGCATCATCTGGCAATCCAAACCTCAACCCAAACGTATTTCCTTTGGAAGACGGATTCAGGGGATGGCGGCACCGCACAGGTCTATATCAACACCCAGCCGCAATTGTCCACAACCCTTATTTCCGGCTCTCCGGCGCTTAAACAGAACTTGAACAAGGCTCTCTGGATTACGTCCAGTGGGTTGCAAATGACAGATACAGACCTGATCCCAAAGAGCCAACAATATCACGGCAACATTTCCGGAATCCGCAGTGCCACTGCTGCTCGTTAGCAGCTTCCTCAGGAAGCCGTCACAGAAGAAGGGGCCAGCTCCGCCTCAGGAGCCCCGGCCCCTTCCTGTTCTAAATACAACGCAGTAAGTCGGCGGCGCTACAGCGAATGACCGTCGCCGACTTTTGGCGCCCTGTACATCTTATGGGCACAAGGCAGACCACGCTCACACTTCCCTTTCCGCCTGGACGCGTTGCAGGACGACCAAAGTGGCATCGTCTTCCAGCGCCCCCTGGGCAAAGCCAGCCACACAATCAGTGATCTTCTGGGCGATGGACTCCGCCCGTTGCCCGCCAATGGCGGCCAGAAGCTCCGCCAGACGCCCTTCACCGAACTCGTCGCCCGCTGGGTTACGGGCTTCGGTCACTCCATCCGTAAAGAGCAGCAATGTATCTCCTGGTTCAACCGGGGTGTGTTCCTCCTGGTAGCACGGCTGGTCAAATGCTCCGAGGACCGGACCACTGCTTTCCAGGCGCACACACCGGGAATCAGCGCCCAAAAGCATGGGACCAGGATGTCCTGCATTGGAAAAGGAGATTTGATTGGCCCCAAGGTTCAGAATGGCGACGAAGCAACTGACAAACTTGTTTGAACCGGTCTGCTCACGCAAGAGGCCGTTCAGCCGGTAGCATATTTCGCTTGCGGAAAGCTTTTCGTCCATCAGCAGGCGCAGCGCCGATTGAAAGCTCGACATCAAGAGTGCGGCGGGAACACCCTTTCCGGAGGCGTCGGCAATGGCAATCGCCACGCGATCCCGGCCCAACCGGCGAACCTCAAAGTAATCCCCACCCACGTGCCGTTGCGTCTGCCAGCGGGCGGCGGCGCTGAATCCGGGAATCTGTGGGATCGCGCGGGAAAGCAACGCCTGCTCCACGCTCCGGGCCTCCGCCATCTCAAATTGCTCGGAAATTACGCGCTCTCCATGCATACGCCGCTGGGCAATTTCGCGGCGAAGGATTCTCAGAACCTGGTCATTTCTCCAGGGTTTCAGGATGAAGTCACAGGCGCCGGAACGCATGCTTTCTACTGCCAACGAAACGCTTCCCCACCCCGTCATCGCCACGATGGGGACATAATCCTTAATGCTGCGCAGGTGCGTGACCAAGTCAAGGCCTTCCTGGCCGGAGGTCGTATCCCGTGCATAATTCAGGTCCATCAGAACGGCATCAAAATCACGCTTCTCGAATGCGCGGACGGCATCCTCGGGCGAGGCGGCCGTTTGTGTTTCGTACCCTTCGCCCTTCAACAGCAATTGCAGCGCCTCGAGGACGTCCGGCTGGTCATCGGCAATTAGAATTCTGGGACTTTCGTAGTTTATCTTCATAGAACCTACTTGAAATTCCCCGCTCATCTCTTGGCTTGATGTGTATCCCGCAGACTCGAACATTGGCAGCCTTGACCCACTTTCTATGAAATCTGCAACTCCCTTTTAATGCCCTTTCCTGGTATCCCTTTGCTCCACATTTTGCGATCCGTCCTTATAGGATGGCAAGCTGAATGCCAAGGCAAGCATATCCACAAACCATTGACAATAGATGAATTAACAAGCGCTTTACACGGCAATTGGGCCACGGAGTGTTCGGAAGTGGGAACCGAGTGTTCAAAATCGAACGGACAGCAGGCCGCTTCCGGTGGTAGCGCAGTTCTGCCACCCAGCACGGTAGTGTCTCAGTTTGTTTGCTGTAGCGGCGCTCTATGAGCGCCGGAAATCGTTGAGGATACAAGTTCGGCGCTCATAGAGCGCCGCTACAGCAAACTGCGTCACTACCCCCAGCACGGCTCATTAAACGAACAACTAGGAATGAAGGTAGACTGGTAAAGGAAGCGGAGAAAAATGGGATGCGTTAAACAGGGTTCTGCGAGTGGCCGATAATCAGAAGATGAGCACGAACCGGAGCCAGCAGAGCTGCATTTGCCGGCTGAAGGCTGGCCATGCTTCGCCATAGAGTAGAGCCGCAAACGGGAATGAAATCATCGAGCGAAAATACGAGACTGGCCAAAGCGAAGAAAACGGCCATTGCGGTGGGGGTTTCGAACGCGCGAGCCAAAATTAGCGTCCAACGCTACTTTGAGATTTCGCTGCTGTTGATGCTGGCCACCAGCTTCCTGACGCTTGCCACCACCGGCAAGCTGGATACCTTTTCCCTGGTTCTGTTTTCCGGGACGCTCGGCGCGAAGTTGTGGAGTTACGCCCGCGGCGAACAGGGCTACGTCATTCAGCCGCGCACCGTGAACCGGATCGCCATCGCCTATCTGCTCTTTTACCCGGTTGACTTCTTCCTTTTGGCGAGCGGCCCGAGCCTCATGGACCGGGTGCTGACCGCCACCATTCATCTGGTTTTATTTACCACCATCATCAAGGTGTTTTCCGCAAGGAGATACCGCGATTATCTTTACCTCGCCGTTCTTTCCTTCCTCACCATGCTGGCGAGCGCCGTGCTCACCGTTGGCACCACCTATCTGGTTGGCCTCACTCTTTACGTTCTGCTCTCAATTTCCATGTTCATCAGTTTCGAAATCAAGCAAGGCATCGACCATGCGGACCGCCCCCCATCCGGGCCCTACCGCACCGCGGGAGAGAATCGCGTGGCCGTGGAGAATTCCCTTTTCGGGGCGACGTTTGGCTTGGCCCTGGGGATCGCCGTCTTCACGCCTCCGCTCTTTTTCATTATTCCGCGCTATCACGCCGCTTATTTGACGGACCTCGGAGTTCAAGGACAGAACATCACCGGCTTCACGGAGAGTGTCCAGTTGGGCGATCTCGGCGCTGTCAAGAGATCGAACCTGGTGGTGATGCGGGTCCGGGTGGATGGAAATCCGCACCTCTACGAAGGGATCAAATGGCGCGGGGTGGGATTTACCAGCTTTAATGGCCGCCGCTGGTATGATGATGACACAGCTCAAACCGTCATCCAGTCGGCGGGTGATGGCCGCTTCTTGATTCCCGTGGAGGATGGCCAACGCAAGCGGCCGTTGCGCGAACTTCGCTATCGCGTCCTGCTTTCCGGCATTTCTTCAGATGTGATCTTTGCCGCGGCCATGCCCTTGAAGATTAACGGCCGCCTGCGCGCCATCACCATCGACCAGACGGACTCTTTGCACAATCCTCAGCACGGATACTCCGCCTTTGAATATGACGCAGTCTCAAACGTCGGACTTCCTCCCGCCCAAAGGCTGCGAGAGGATGATAGTCCGGCTCCCCGCGGCTTATTAAGGCGGGAAACAGAACTACCGCGAATGAATCCGGCCATTGCCAGGCTTGCGCGCCAGATCGCCGGTTCCGAGTCGAACAATTACGACCGGGCTCTTGCCATCCAGGATTACCTTCGCTCGCATTATGGCTATACGCTGGATCCTCGCGGCATCGAGCCTTCGGACCCCATTGGCAGCTTCTTGTTCAAGGCTCGTCAAGGCTATTGCGAATATTTTGCCTCGGCGATGGCCGTGATGCTGCGAACGCTTGGCGTGCCGGCCCGAATTGTGAATGGCTTCCAGACCGGCAGCTATAACCACGTGGGCGGGGACTTTGTGGTGCGCGCGAGAGATGCTCACAGTTGGGTGGAAGTCTACTTTCCCGATTATGGTTGGATCGCTTTTGACCCAACGCCTTCTGATCCGAACTCCGAAGCCGCCGGCGCCTTCTCGATCCTGGGTGATTACCTGGACGCCTTCAGTCTTTTCTGGAACGAATGGGTGATTAACTATGACTTTGGGCATCAGGTGAGGCTTGCCCAGCAGATTGATGAGAGATCGCACGACTACCGGCGGCAAATCGAAGCGGAATGGCGCCACCTACAAGCAAAGGGAGCCGATTGGGCGGCCGGAGCCGGCCAGGGGTTCGTCGAGCATAAGGGAGTGGTGTTCGTGTTCATCCTAGCTATAGTCATTGCCTTTCGCATCAGCCAGGGTTCCTTGGAGTGGGATGGCCTGCGTCTCCTCTGGCTGCGCAGGGGGCGTAAAGAAACAAGTAAAATGAACGCGAAGGATGCAACTCTGGTCTATCAGCAGTTCTTGCGGACCATGAAGAAAAAAGGCTTCCTGAAACCGCTTGGCCAGACGCCGTGGGAATTTGCCGAAACGGTGGCAATCACCAGCAGGAATCCGGCGCTGAATATCGCCGTGAGAGACATCACGAATCTCTACAACTCCATGCGATTCGGCCAGGTTTCTCTGCCGCTGGCGCCCTTGCTGGGAGCGTTGACAAAGGTGAAGGCGAGCGGCAAGGCGGCGCCCAACTCCATCTGAACTCGCTTCTCTCGGCTCGGCTTGCTGATGTCCGCGATATATTGGAACTACTCAGGCATTCCAGCCAGAGCGTTGCATTTCTCGGTAGTGACGCAGTTGCTGTAGCGGCGCTCGCTCCCCAAAGCGATCCCGAGTTTCGAAGTAAGTATTTCTTTGAAATCTTCGAAGCTTGCCCCTCTGATCGCCTCTTCGATTTTGGGCCTTATCTCTTGAATATCTTTCCGTGTGGCTTCCTCCACTCGTCAGACCCTCGCCAGCCATCATTATGATACAACTTGGGTTTGCCTCCAGGGACAAGCCTAGCAAGTAACAAAATAGCTCCCCAATACCACCGCTCTGCATTTGACTAAACCCACCGGGCAAAATACAATGGAAAAAGGACTTGGAAAAATGTGGATATTTGTGTGTCCCCGGAAGAGATGAATCTGTGACCGAACATGTTTGATCAGCTCCAGGAAAAATTCCAGAAGGTCTTCAAGAATCTGCGGATTCAGGGCGTCCTCACCGAAGAGGTGGTGGATGAGACGCTGCGCGAAGTTCGCTTAGCCCTGCTTGAGGCCGACGTGAACTTTAACGTGGTCAAGGAGCTGCTGGACCGGGTTCGGGTGAAGGCCTTGGACCAGGAAGTTCGATCTTCCCTTTCGCCCACCCAGGAAGTCATCCGCATTGTCCGGGATGAATTGGTGGATATTCTGGGCCAGAAGGAATCGCTGCTGACATTTTCCAAGGATTATCCCACGGTCTTCCTGATGGTGGGCTTGCAAGGCTCGGGCAAGACCACTTCCTCCGGCAAGCTGGCCAAATGGCTGGCAGGCCGCAAGAAGCGGCCCATGCTGGTTTCGACGGACGTTTACCGGCCGGCGGCGCGCGAGCAACTGGCCATTATCGCCCAGGAGATTGGCGTGCCAATCTTTCCAGGCGAGGGACTGAATTCGCCCATTGAGCTGGCCCTAGCGGCGCGCAAGGACGCCGCAGACCGCGGCAACGACGTTTTGATCGTCGATACCGCTGGAAGGTTGCACATTGACGAGCAACTGATGCAGGAAGTCAGTGAGTTGCGGACCCGGCTACGCCCCAGCGAAGTGCTGTTTGTGGCGGACGCCATGATCGGCCAGGACGCGGTGCGCAGCGCCCAGGAATTCCATGAGCGCCTGGGGACCACGGGTGTCATCCTGACCAAAGTGGATGGCGATGCGCGCGGCGGAGCAGCGATCTCGATTCACCATGTCACCGGCCAGCCGCTGAAGTTTCTGGGCTCGGGGGAAAAATACGATGCTCTCGAGGTCTTTTATCCGGAGCGAATCGTTTCCCGCATCCTCGGCATGGGCGATATGCTCTCGCTCATCGAAAAGGCCGAACAGGCCATAGACAAGCAGAAGGCGATGGAAGTTCATCGCAAACTGCAGACTGACAGTTTCTCGCTCGCCGACTTCCGCGATCAGATTCACCAGATGAAGAAGATGGGGTCGCTCGACGAAATGCTCGGAATGATTCCGAAAGTTGGCATGTTCAAGAATGCGTCGAAGGCTCACGTGGACGACAAGGAACTCACGTATCTCGTCGCCATTATTGATTCCATGACGCCGCTCGAACGTGAAAATCATGAGCTGATCAACGGCAAACGCCGCAAACGCATCGCCAAAGGCAGCGGCACCAGCGTCCAACAGGTAAATCAGTTGCTGAAGCAATACGTGCAAGCTCGTAAGATGATGAAGACCATGAGCAAGAGTTTCTGGGGACGGCAGATCAACCGCATGAAGCTTCCTGCGGGATTGACAGGCGCAAATTCCTGAAACGGCCGCGAGTCGTAAGAACTGCGCGCAGAAAAGCCCACCCGGAATTCATCAACGCTCAGGGGCAAGCGGAACAGAGGGCTACGGCAGCGAAAGCTGTTCATGAGATTTTAAAATTACCTACTTGAAGGGGGTTTGATTGCTGAAAATACGTTTAGCCAGGTTTGGAGCCAAGAAGAAGCCCAGCTACCGGGTTGTAGTGATTGAGAGCGAAAAAGCCCGGAACGGACGTTTCGTTGAAATTCTGGGGTCATACCATCCCCGCCATCAGCCGCCCGAGGTGAATCTGAAGCGCGAGCGCGTCGCCTATTGGATTGGCGTTGGCGCGCAGCCCTCGGAAACCGTCCGCAGCCTGCTCAAGAAGGCGCCAGTAACCCCGGCCCCAGCTTAGTCCAGGCGGCGCCAGCCCTGGTGAGTATCAACTCTCCAAGTTTTCTGCCGGAATAATGCCACGGTTTCTTGTCGTTTCCGGACGGTTCGAAAGCAGGGGAGGGCCAGATGAAAGAGCTGATTGAAGCCATCGCCAAGGCGCTTGTTGACAATCCCGACCAGGTACAAGTCCGGACTGTTGAAGGAGAGCAAATCACCGTGCTGGAGCTTCGGGTGCATCCCACCGATCTCGGCAAGGTGATCGGCAAGCAAGGGCGCACCGCCCGCTCCATCCGCACGATTCTGGGGGCGGCGGGCATGAAGCTCAAAAGGCGGTTTACTCTCGAAATTCTAGAATAGAGGATTCTCCATCCGTCTTGTTTCAGGGACAGGAACGGCCGTTCGACGGTTGCTGGCTCATTCTGGGTGATCCTTTTGCGCAAACAGCCGTTACGGGCCGGCCCTTGGCAGCGCGGGAGGCCAGCCATGAATGCTGCGGATGGGAACGGAATGTTAAGAACCTCAAGGAGGCGCCCTTGGACTCCGGACGCGATGAATCGTTTGCCGCCATCGCGTGTGTGGTGAAACCGCAAGGCCGGCGCGGCGAGGTGGCGGCTGAGATCCTGACGGATTTTCCTGGCCGCTTTCAAGCGCTGAAGGAAGTCTACCTTGAAAATCCCGGAAGCGAGCCAACACGGGTGCGGATCGAAAGAGCGTGGCCCCACAAAGGCAGGATAGTTCTGAAGTTTTCGGGTATTGAAAGCATCGATCAGGCTCAGGATTTACGCGGTCGGCACGTCCTGATTCCGAAATCGCAACGAACGCCGCTTCCCTCCCATACCTATTACATTTCGGACCTCATGGGTTGCCGGGTTGTCATCGCCGGGGATGGCCGGGAACAGAATATCGGTATCGTGACAGGCGTGGAACAGACGGGCGGGTCACAACGGCTTGAAGTCGAGCGGCAAGGTCCGGGGGGCGGTGAGTTACTCATCCCTTTGGTCCAGGAAATTTGCACCCGGATTGACACTGCGGCCAAAGTGATCGTGATTGATCCACCCGAAGATTTGTTGGATTTGAACACCAAGAAATGATTTGAACCTTGTGCTTGACGTAGCTCCGGCATCCTGCTGGCAAATGCCGCCGGGAGGGCGGGGCTACTGTGCAGGACTGAAAGACCGGAAGGACCGGCAGAATGATTTTCGACGTCATCACCATCTTTCCGGGATTCTTTGAGAGCTTCCTGAAGCACGGTCTATTCAAAAGGGCCGCTGAAAAGGGTACCGTCGCCGTTAACGTCATTGACCTCCGTGACTTCACGGATGACCGTCATCGTACCGTGGACGACCGGCCTTTCGGCGGCGGCCCAGGAATGGTTTTGAAGCCAGAGCCGTTGTTCCGCGCGGTTGAAAGCCTTCAGGCCGGACCCGAAAGCGTGAATTTTCCGGTTATCCTGCTTTCTCCGCAGGGACGTTTGCTGCGCCAGCCAGTGGCCGCATCCCTGGCTCGTGTAGAGCACATTGTCCTGATCTGCGGCCGCTACGAAGGCGTCGATGAGCGAGTGGTGACGGGGTTGGCCACCGATGAGATTTCGATTGGGGATTATGTTTTGAGTGGAGGCGAACTGGCCGCGGCCGTGGTGATGGAAGCCGTGACGCGCCTTCTACCCGGCGCCCTCGGAAATGAGGAATCAACCCAGCAGGACTCTTTCTCGAATCTCGACCTTGGGATTGAGGGTGAAGCGCATGGCGCTGCCGCGGCAATGCTGGATTGCCCGCATTACACGCGGCCTGCGGATTTCCGTGGAATGCAAGTTCCGCAGGTGCTGCTCTCCGGAAATCACCAGGAGATCGCGGAGTGGCGCAGACAGCAAGCCGTGGCGAAAACAACCGCAAGGCGGCCCGGCCTGCTTCAGACCGGCTCGTTAAATGAGGAGGATCGCCGGCATTTTGCCATCCCGGAAAGCGTGACCGGGAGCCACGAACAAGTTTTGATGGAGCGCAGAAGCTCGATAAAGCCGTGAGACCGGGGCTCACAGAGGAAGCAATGCCGCACAAGCCGCCGCTTCCGGCAGGCAGATTGAATCAGAGGAGAAACAACCCATGAACATTATCGAAAAGCTTGAAGAAGGACAGATGAAGAAGGACATCCCTCCGTTCCGCGCGGGAGATACGGTGCGCGTCCACGTGCGAATCCGCGAGGGCGACAAGGAAAGAATTCAGGCCTTTGAGGGCACGGTGATCCGCATCCGGCGCGGCGGAAGCAACGCCACTTTTACCGTGCGCAAGATTTCTTTCGGCCAGGGCGTGGAAAGGATTTTTCCATTTCACTCTCCCATCATCGAAAAGATTGAGGCGGTGCGCTCCGGCCGCGTGCGCCGGGCTAAGCTCTATTACCTGCGAGCTTTGCGCGGCAAGGCCGCCCGCATCAAAGAAGCTCGCACCGGGCATGAGGGGTAAGAACAGTGACGAGTGACAAGAGCCAGACAATGGGTAGATCACTTTTAACTTGCCACTTGCCATTGGTCACTGTTTTAGTCGCTCGTCACTCGTAACTTGTCACTGTTCTCAAGACCGGTTTTTTCTTGTCACTTATCACTCGTCACTGTTCTTAAGATGCCCCGTGTACGAACTGTCCAAAAACTGCGGTGCACTTGGCGCCTCGAATTCCAGGTGAGGAGTCGAGGTTACACCTTCGTGGCAGGCTGCGACGAGGCCGGGCGCGGCTCCCTGATCGGCCCGCTATTCGCTGCCGCCGTCATTCTGGACCCGGCGAAATCCATCGAGGGCCTTGATGATTCAAAGAAACTCACCGCAGATGTTCGCTCCCGCCTTGATTTGGAAATCCGCTCGAAAGCACTGGCATACCAAGTAGCCGCCATCAGCGCGCGCCAGATTGAAGCGCTGAACGTTTATCAAGCCTCCCGCCGAGCTATGCTTCAGGCGCTGCGGGCCCTCAATCCGCCTCCGGATTTTGTCCTGACCGACGCCATGCCGCTTCACGTTCCCGGCGGCCGCAGATTTCCAATTCCTCACACGCCTCTTGTCCACGGCGATGCGCGCAGCGTCTCCATTGCCGCGGCTTCGATTCTGGCGAAAGTGGCACGGGACGCGCTCATGGTAGACATGGGCATTCGTTACCCGCAATATAACCTGGCCAGCAACAAGGGCTACGCCACACCGGATCATCTTGCGAGCATCCGCGTCCACGGCCCCTGCCCGGAGCACCGTAGGACTTTCAGTCCCATGCGCGATCTGGACTTGCCGCTGTTTGGCGAGATGAGCGGGAAAGCATGACGGTGTAATCCTGGATTGGAGCCGCAATCCATCGGAATCAGACCAAAATATACATGTGGACATAAGTCGGCGCCGAGTATTTGCTGTAGCGCCGCTCGAAGCTTGCCCTGGCAGGGAGCGGCGAAATCCGCCGGTCACAGACCGGCGCTACAGAACCGAGTGTCGCCGGCTTACGACCGTGCGTACAGATATCAGATCGAATCTTGGAAGACTCGTTGTTTCGGACGCGGGGTTCAGGAATTGGGTGGACAATCTATTTTGGATGGACTCGGGCAAGAAAGCCATAGTGGAACAGGAATTGAAGTGCGTGGTCAATGCGGAAGCCAAAAGCTTCCAGGCGGGCGCGAGCCTCTTCCGGCGAGTAAACGTGATCCCGAGGAGGACCCACTGGCCGGTCGACTGCGGCGTTCCAATCAATCCACAAGGCTAATCCGTCCGGCTTCAGCATGGTTCGGATGATTCCAAGAGCCTCGTCGGTCGCTTCATGGAGCACATTCAGCGCCATGACGCGATCCGCGAAAGACTGTAATCCAAAGATATCCGCAGGCAGCAAGGGCCTCAAATTGGCAAGACTGGCGGCGCCGGGCTTCGCCTTAAGCAGCGCAAGCATCTCAGCTTGCTCATCCAGGGCGATCACTTCAATATCCGGACGGCGGCGCGCAATCTCCAGGGCGTAGGTCCCCGTGCCCGTTCCAAAATCCACCACGACCGCTCCAGATGGGGCGTTCAGCAATTTCTCGACTTCCCCAGGTTCGAGATAAGCGAACCGCGCGGGATCGTTCAGCAAATGGGCCCGCGCCGGATCAAAATGCGAGGGCTGTCGCGCGCCCTGCCGGTTGCCATGAAATTTTTCATCAGGATGTTCAGAGGAATTGGCCATGCCGCAATGCTATCATTGCCATTTCCTGCTTTCAATCTCTGACCAATCCACGCCGCTCAATCGACGGTGACTCGGTAGTTGAAACCGCATCTTCATGAAGACCCTCACCGGCAGGCCGCCTTTCGTATATGATAAGAGGGTATGACTGAGGATGGCGACCATGGCTTTGCACTGCATTGCACCCCCGCGAAGGCGGGGGTCCATGACATGAACAAACAGATTTAGAGAGAACGAAGCTAGAATGTGTATGAAAACAAAGGATCGGGTCTTTTTGAAGGGCGATAATAAAGTCCGTTCCGGGCGGCGACATGGTCGGCCCTTGCCCTCTGCCGACTGTCCGCTGTCGGCGTCAGTTTCAGGATATTCAGCTTGGAGGGAGTGAGCCGTCGGGCCATCCCGTCAATCGGCAGTGTCTCAGTTTCTTTGCTGTAGCGGCGCTCTATGAGCGCCGGAAACCGTTGAAGATACAAATTCGACGCTCATAGAGCGCCGCTACAGCAAACTGCGTCACTACCCGTCAAGCTCCGGGTTTCACCATATACAGGACATCACTTCCAATCAGGAGGTTTCATCATGGCATTAAAAGCCGGAGACGCAGCGCCGAATTTCAAGCTCAAAGCGGCCATTGGCGATAAACAGGGCGAATTTCAACTCTCGGATCACAAGGGCAAGACCGTGGTTCTCCTCTTCTATGCCCTCGACTTCACGCCAGTCTGCCAGAATGAGCTGCCGGCATTCCAGCAGCACGCCTCGGACTTCGCGGTGGCCAACGCCGAGTTGGTGGGCATCAACACGGATACGGTTTTTTCGCACATCGCTTTTCAGAAGGCGGTGGGCGGCATCACTTACCCCATCGTTGCCGACCGCTGGCCCTACGCCGAGGTCGCCAAGTCTTACGGCATCTTCCCACCCACCTCGCACCCGGTGGCGTTTTCCAATGAACGCGCCATTTTTGTCGTGGACAAAGAGGGCAAGATCGCCTGGTCCAAAGTCTACGAGCTGGGCCAGCTCCCGGATGTAAAGGAAGTGCTGGAAGTAGTCAAGAAGCTGGCCTCGGGTTCGGCGGCTGCGGCGTCATAAGCCATAAGACGTAATCTAACGTCAAGTATTGTCTTAAACCGCCCGTGACAGGAGGGCGAGTTTCGCGGCCCGGCTTCGTTTCCTGTCGCGGCCGTGGCCGTGTTTCGTTTATCGTAAAAGGAAGCCCCCGTGGACCTGAAAGAATTCTGGCTGAAGCAGAACGAGGCCGCGTACCAGAGCGACGTTAAGGTCTTCAGCATGATTCCGCAAGAGCGCATTGGCTGGAGACCGGTGGAAGGCATGTTGACGTTGGGCGAACTCGTCCGGCACGTGGCGATGTCGGAAGAAGGAGTGCGGCGAGTCGCGCTCCTCGATGACTGGTCTTACTACGAGAAACGAGTGCCTTTGGGATTATCCGGGATCTTGGGTGAGGTGAAGTCGATTCAGGAAGAGCTTCAGTACCTCGAACGCGTTCACCGTGACACCCTCCAGGAAGTTCGGGAATTTCCCATTCAACGTTGGGACGAGGAGCGGGTGAACGATGCTTTTCACGTGCGCAGAAAGGTGGCGGTGATGCTCTACGGCATCAATGAACATCACGCCCATCATCGGGCCCAAGCAGGAACTTACCTGCACATTCTGACCGGGAATCGGGCCAGTCATTACGCGTTGTGAGGCTATTGGAGCGGCCGGCACTTGGCGGTCAGCGGTCCGCAAGATGGGTCAGTTCCGGCTGAAAGCTGATGGCTTCACCCGGCTCACTTCGCCCGATGCGATTGAATCACCGGGCGAATGTAATCCCGGTAATTCTCGATGGTCAGGTGAATCCCCTCCGGCTCCTCATCAATGGTTCGCGCAATAATGCCGAGCGTCCGGCTGACGGCCTCCCGCTTGTCCTTCACTTGGGGATCTTTCTGCAACGTGGTGTTCAGGTCGAAGGTGCGCGCGGCATGATACATGATGCGGAAGAGCTCGAACTCTTCATCCAGCGATTGCGGGGCATCCGTAGATTCCGCAAAAAGCGAATAGAGTGGACGGGAGGGTGTGGCCTGTTTTTCCAGGCCTTCGATAAACGCCCGCTCAGCTTTGTCATCCACGGCACGGTAGGCGTTGTAGGCTGTTTCCCGCTTCTTTTCGGGCGTTTCGCCGATCAAGAGCCTTTCCATGAAAGCTTCGAGCTTGACGTGGTTCAGAACGGCGGGGTCGCCGGCATCGCGCTTCAGAAGCATCACGGCCGCCAGGCGCAAGGGCTCGAGCGGATTCACATAAACGCGATGACGCGGCAAAACCTTGCCAATATCG
This sequence comes from uncultured Acidobacteriota bacterium, assembly GCA_937900045.1. Lineage (GTDB taxonomy): Bacteria > Acidobacteriota > Terriglobia > UBA7540 > UBA7540 > CALCEB01. The sequence goes on along the minus strand of CALCEB010000279.1, from coordinate 3,334 downwards.
AGCATGGACCGCGCATTATCAAAAGCAATGAGCCGCCCGCAGAGTTGTTGAAGACCGGCCTCAGGCTTTGCTGCCAGAGCGCGAATACCCTCGCGGCGTTCCGCATCGCGGATATCCTGGATCATGTTTCGAATGGTGTGGGCGTGCTGGCTGAGAAAGTCATTTGAAACGCTGGGGACATTTTCCTCTTTGGAAGCCAGAATCTCAAACGCTGAGATCGGGAAGTTTTCCGCCAAGTTCGTCCGCAGGTAGAAGACCTTTTCGGAAGTGTAAGCATAAGCTTCGAGCGGCTTGGAAAGGTCCAGGTCTCCGAGCCGGAGAGTCTCTTGCCGGTTATCAAGGAAACGGGCATTGAGCCTCGCCTCGGTGTCATCCGCGTGCTGCTCAATCCAACGGTAAACCTTGTATCCGTGCGCGGAGGATCCGTCCGTCCCTTCCGCTTTCAGGATGGAGACCCGTTCGCCCGCGCGCGTGGCATAGGCGTAACGCACGTAGACCCAATCATCGGAATGAAAACGGGTGCCGGGATAAGTCATGAGGCCGTAGGAACTGGTGGACTTGCCGGTTCCAGTAGGAGCAATGTAGAGCACACCCTTGCCGCTTTTTTCCACACAGGCTCCGTGAATGGAATGGATGCCGTACTCAGCGGCCAGGATTCTGCCTACGGCGCCCAGAACCCAGCTTTTCAACTGGCCATAGTAAGACGTATTAAAGAAGATGATGGTATCCGTGGACCGGCTGTAATAAGCCGCCTCCTGCTCGTTGGTGACACCGGTAAAAGCGTAGACATGGACTCGGGGTTCGGGAGGGGGCGCATGGCGGGTCAATCGTTGCCATTCATCCAAACTGTACCAGTTGTCGGTCCAAAAATCGTACAGGTGGGCGCTGTTGGTGTGGGCGCGGACGCGGATTCCGTGGATGATGACGTCATGGCTTCGCACTTCCTCGCCGCCTCCAGCCGCTTTGATGTGATCGTTGACGCTTCCCAGGAGTCTTTCCAGAAGACCGGGTGTAGCATCGACCGTTTTGTTGTGGACGGCCGTACGCCCTTTGGTTCGCGTGATGGTGTTTGACAATCCAATCGCCTGCCCCGGCCACTCGCTCATCTCAGGGGAAGGCGGCGGCGGAAAAACGTATAAGGAGTCCTGATTCATTCGAGTACCTCACTTGCATATTCTCGTGGTTGAACCGCATGATGGTAGCTTACGGGACGAACCGGGCAAAAATCAACGCGGCCTTTTGCCCGAGGGGTTGTATAGCTCAAGATGAGACCTGATTGGTAAACTGCGTGGAGGGTTCGATGAAGGGAAGATTAAGATGGGCTCTAGTTTGTCTGATCATGGGCGGTACCTGCTTATTCGGCCAGGTGCAGAATCCAATGGAGCCAAATAAACTACTCACAGCAAAATTGATTTACGTGGCTCCGATGCCGAACGATTTGGACCGATGGGTCACGGAGGATTTGCACGCTTGGGACCGCTACCATGTCTCAACCGACTCCGAAGGGGTGGACCTGGAAATGCAATCCAACGCCCGTCAATCTGACACGCATTTTGTGTGGCGGAACGGTCTTCCAAAAAAACAAGCGCCAAACAAGAAGCAACCTCAGTTGCTATCCGTGACCGTAGTCGACTGGGTAACCAAAGCATGGCTGTGGCGCGCCGATATCCTCGATCAGAAGCAGAAGAAGAACCAACCGCCGCCGCCGCTTGGACCTCACACGAAAATCTATGCCCACGGCATGTCGCCGGACCAAATCGCCGCAACCATCACGCGGACTTTCCGCCAATATGTCCAACAGCTTCAGAAAAACGCCTCCCCACATCCCTGAAGTTTATGGTATTCGGGAAAAGGAATATGATGAAAATTGCGATCACCGGCTCGAATGGACTCCTGGGTTATGGACTGGTCCAAGTGTGCCGGCGCCGGCACACGGTTTTTACGCTTACACGCCAGGACCTGGACATCACGGATTCCGAGCGCGTAGAGGAGGTGATCGAGCATCTTCGCCCCGATGTCGTCATCCATTCCGCCGCCATTCCCGATCCGGACGTTTGTGAGGCCGAGCCCGCTCGGGCATTTCAAGTGAATTTCCACGGCACGCGGAATGTTGCTCAAGCTGCGAACCGCATTGGGGCAGGTATGGCCTATATATCGAGCGACGCCGTCTTTGACGGCAAGAAAACCACTCCCTACCGCGAAAGCGATGCCACGGCTCCGCCCACGGTTTACGGGCGCACGAAGTTACGAGGCGAGGAAGCCACGCGAGCCCTCGACCGCTGGTGGATTTTCCGTCTTTGTATTCTTTTCGGGCCAGGAAAGTTGAACTTCATCGAAAAGGGCCTTCGGAAAATCCAGGCTGGCGAGGACTACGTGGTGGCCTCGGACCAGATGGGAAATGCTGCCTACACGTTGGATGCGGCCGCGAAAATCCTGGAGCTGATCGAGGCTGCTAAACTGGGCCTCTATCATCTTTCGAATGCGGGCGCCTGCGACCGGCTCGAATTGGCCCGGAAGGCGGCAGAGATTGCAGGTCTTGATCGAGCGCGGGTGGTTGGTAAGCCTTCTGCAAAAATGGGCCGGCGGGCAGCAAGGCTGAAATACTCAGTCATGGATATGGATGCGATCGAGGCGGCTGGATTCAAACTTCCCCGCCCTTGGCCGGAGGCACTATCTGATTACGTGCGAACTCTAGACCTGAAAAAGTAGCAAAATGAGCTTGAAGCTTGGAACTGAGGGTCACCGGGATTCCCGGTTTGTATTTCCGATTTGCGATGAAACACCGGGAGGGAGAATGGCAAATCTGGAGAGGCATTCCAATCGCGTCGAAGACGGTCCCGTCAATAGAGACCGGACCGGTCGCCTCGCCGTTTCTTTCATTGAACGACTTTGCTGGATTGGAGCTGTCCAAACAGCGTCCGAAGGCGGCCCCAAAGATCCTGGACGAGGCGGGCTTGAGGAATCGAAGGAACGCTGTTCTTGGTGAGCATTTCCAAGACCTTCGGGTCGGAAACCTCACCGGTGATGACCAGCACTCGTCCCATCAGATTGGGACGAAGTTCTACGATCTTAGAGAGAATTTGTTCGGCGGGAGGATCAGCGCAACGAATATCGAGCAGCACCGCGTCAAAACATTCGCGGCTGATCATGGCAAGGGCCTGTTGACCATTGCAGGCAACATCGCCCTCGCATTTCAAAGCTGCCAAGAGAACATAAAGGATGTTTCTGATTGCCGGCTCGTCTTCGATCACCAATACCTTTCTGGGCATGGTAGACACCGCCTTAGTACAGTGGTTCATAAATTCACTCACGTATTTTTCCGTTACGCGGCTGC
>CALCEB010000278.1 GCA_937900045.1 uncultured Acidobacteriota bacterium | reverse complement strand
AGCCAAAGGCTGTGCCAGGAACCAGTTGTTCATGGCAATGGACTCTTCGTTCCAGCCTTTTCCCCATCGTCCTACGACAATTCGGCACAGACGCCGCCCAAGGCAGAGGGCGTTGCTGGTGCCCCTGAGTCTGGCCCGTCGCGCGCACTGCGCAATCCACCACGTCCGCAAGGTCAGCTTCCATTTCCATCTCATGCGACCTCTTCATCCCTGGCGCCTCGTGAAATGCATCCAGGGTCATCCTCCGGCGGAACGGAATTCCTGTCAAATTTCCGCAACCCGGCGTTTCGTATGCTCAGCAATGGCAACTTGAAGCCCTCCGTGAGGGGCTACTGGCCGCATATTGTATGTGAAGACTCGGCGCCGCGTCCTTTTCCCAGGGATGGGGTGCAGGACGATCAATAGATTGATTACAGGAGGGTTAGCGGAGACGCAGGAATGTGGGCGCCTTAGGCTTCCGTGCGATTAGACACGATACCTTCACATTGAGTCGAGACCTCCCCGCTTCGGTGAACCTTGGTTCAAGGCAGTCGCACCCGGTGAGCAGAAGGAACAATGAGTTATAAATCGCTGGGAGGAGAGAGGGGCCATTCAGATCAAACAGGCAGGTGGAGCCGCCTGGGCCATGTAAAGCCATCACCGGACGATCAATGGGTATTCTTCCCAGCTTTGGTCATTGCGCCTTATAGCCAGAGTGTATTTGCCTGGATGGAGCTTGCTGAAATCCATCTGCACGCGTACGGTCGTGATGCCATTCTTCAGCTTTCCCGGGCCCGTTGCCTGCACCAACACTCTGCTGCCGTTCAAAATGGCCACCTGAAATTCCCCACCCTCCATACCGATAGGCTGGCGAATCGCCAGATTCAGACGAGCGCGCTTAAGTTCAACCGGCGCCTGCACGGGCTGCTCGCCACCGCGCAGCAGCAACCAATGGCCGAGGTCGATGGTAAGATTTTGGGGCTGTGCGGCCCTTCTGGTGGTTTGCACATGGAACCAAATGCCAGCGGCAACCGCAATAACCACCACTGCGGCAGCGGCGGGAGCCAGCTTCCGATAACCCTTCTTTGCGGCGCTTGATTCCTTCAGGGCTCTGGCCTGCAGGTTTTCCATGAACTGGTCTTGAGTTTCAGCGGTACGAGAGCGCCACTCGATGGGTGGGAAGAGTGCAAACCGCCCCGGCGAATTCAGGATTAACACCGCTTGTTTAGGATGAGCTTAGTGGGGTGGTGAAACCATCCGCCACCCAAACAAAAGCCCGAATCGCTCCCCAAGGAACCAGGAAACCAATCGCTGGATAGCACAGAGACAAAAGTAACCTGGCGATAAGGGCTAAATGAGCTTTGAGTGTCTGCGGCTTCATGCGTACCCACCCTCCCGTTGTCAGTTGAATTGAGGAAATCGTACCAGCCTTGTCTGCGTTCACGAGCTGAATGCCATCGGTGCCCGCTGCCACATACGCTATGTAGGCTACGGGATCATTGGCAGTCGAATAAGGAACAATGAAATCGCCCTTCGGAATGGGAATCTGTGCGTATTTATCGCACGGTCCCTTGCTGGCTGGCGCGTAATCATCCCACGGTCCATGCTGAGGCATCACTTCACTTTTGTCCAATTTGTAGCGTTGCAACTCGGCCTTTATTGCCGTGGCTGCGTCATGCATGACCGGCAAAGACCGAAGCCGTTCAAATCTCGCGTGCGAACTCCAGACGTTTTGCAGATTCCAATACCCAAAGACACCGCCTGCAACGCATCCTAGGGCGCCGAGTACGATTCCGACTCGACGCACTCCCTCTCTCATGTTCATTGGTGCTTCTCCCCAGCGCCGCTGACCTATAGCGGTTTGGTTCCAGGTCACGGTACGATTCTACCACGATAGGCGGAGGCGGGAAGCCACGACGGCGGACGCGAAGGTGGCGGCTCCATGCTCGCGTAGAAGGTCCGGCCAGCGCTTCAGGATCTGCACCAGCCAGGTCTTGGCCGAGCACCGCCCCTCAAATCGGTGAAGGCTTTTCAGGAAGTCCACCCAGGTGTCCTGAACCACCTCCCGAGCGCGGTCCCAATCGCGTAGGTAGAAGTGGGCCAGTTCCAGCAACAAGCCCTGGTGGAGGTTCCACAACCGTGAAATCCACGCGCGGGCGCCATCGTCGCTGAACAGGGCGCGGATTCCCTGCTCATCAGGCTGCCTGGAGGCAAAAGGCAACTCAAGCTGAATTTTGGACGGAGGGTCGGGATCGGCAGGGGTGGTCACGGATCTTACTCTCGTTGCTTTCCCAAGGGGCCAATTGCCCCGGTCGCCAACTCCCATTCTATCCCGGTAATGAGCGCGGAGCGAATTCTCGCAGAAGGAGTGTAACGTTTGGCGGTTTCAGGGAGCTATTACGGTAGCAGCCAGCGGGTCTGGCAAGGAGGCGTGGAGGGCGCTCCGGGAGGAATCATCATGGCGGAAGATGAGACAGTCCGTCATTCACCCAAAGATGCGCCGGTGCCCGTGCGGAATCTTCCGAGGATCAACGAGATCGATGAGATTCTCCGCTCGGTCGCCCATGTGACGCGGCAGGAGGTCCACGCGGCCATTGAAGCGATCCTGAAAGGCTGGCCGGGGCGAAAGCGCAGCGAGATTTGGGATCGCCTTCGCTGGCTGCGAAACGGCAACCGCGAAGCTCCGTGGAGGCACACCGCCTGGACCAAGGAAGACATTGAGCTTCTCCGTGCGCAATATGCCCAGGGACGAACGGGAGCGCGCCGGGCGGTCAAGGAACTGCTGGCCCGCCACCCGGACTGGAAGCCACGGTCGGTTTGGTACAAAGCCGCCCAACTTGGACTCTTGACTCAATCTGAAACGCCAAGACGGTGGTCGGGCGATGAGGAAGGAAAACTCTTATGGGATGCGGAAATGAAGCAGGCGCGAACCATCGCGCGAAAGCTCAAGAGGAGCGAAGCGGCGGTACGCCAGAAATTGTCCAGCAACGGAGTGAAGTCCAAAGTGCGTTTCCCCAAAGACTACAGCCTTCATCGCATATCCAGGCTGCTGCAAGGGCTGAGCGCACGGCAAAGCGGTGAGGGTCGTGCGGCGCGGGCAAGAGGCCTCTTTCAGAAGCTCCACCACCCCACTCGCCGATGCCGTGCTTCCGCAGCCAGCCCCGCAGCACGATATGGGCTTCACCCAAACCCGCCAGCAGCGGATGATGCTAACCCCACCCGGGTGTGCGCGGGCTGTGCCCTTTCTCAACTCTTTTCCTTTGCCCGTAGTGCTCGAACACAGTCCCAGTCCACGTCCGGGCTGTAAGCAGCCACCCGCAGCGGCGTGTGTGGGGAAAACATTCCACCACGGGCATCAGCCGCTCGATAATCCGGACCATCCCCACGCGTGTGGGGAAAACTCACGCCCGCCCCTGCAGGGTCTCAAACCCGCAAGGCGAAAAACTGGTTGAAAGGATTCTGGATGGGGAGTTTTTCGAAGTGTGTGAACCCAGCCTCCTGGGCCAGCTCGCGCGCCCCTTGCTCGCCGATGACTGTTCCCAATCCCTCGCCGTTGTGCGCGAGCGATACCGTCATACAGTGGAGCGGGCTGATAGCGTGGAAAGTACGCCCGATGGGGTTGCGGTTTTCGTGGGCGTTAGCGGATGCATTCGGCTCCGACCAGACGTAAACCCCATCGGGGACGAGCGCGTCATGGATGGCCTTGAGCGCGGCGCGCGGGGTGACCATGTCGTGGATGCAATCGAAGCTGCAAATCAAATCGTACTTGCGGTCGCGCGGAATCTGTTCGGCGGTCGCTTGGATGAACTCAACGTTATTCAGACCGCCTGTGGCGGCGAGCTTGCGCCCTCTTCCGAGGCTCGGGGCGTGGTAATCAATCCCTATCACGCGCGATTTTGGGAACGCCTTGGCCATCGCCACCGTAGATTGCCCGCAGCCACAGCCCACGTCGCCGATGGTCGCGCCCTTTTCGAGCTTCGCCACGAGGCCAGGCACGGCCGCCAGCCATTCCTTCGCCAGAAAATTCCGGTAGCCGGGGCCGAAGAAGCGCTCAATGGCGATGGGGATTTCATCGCCAAGCTCGGAATATGAGATCCCTCCACCCTTGCGAAACGCCTCCATGATTTTCGGGACATTCCAGATCGACGGCGTGGTGAAGTGGAAACCGCCGCCTACGAACATTGGACTATCCTCGTTGGCCAGAACGAAGGCCTGCTCATCGGTCATGGCGTACTTGCCGCTTGAGAGATCGTAGTCAATATATTCGGCTGCCACCATGGCCCGAAGCCACTCCCGCACATAACGCTCGTTCAAGCCTGTTTTCGCAGCGAGCTCGGCGCTGGTCATCAGTCCAGCCCCAGCCATCGCTTTGAACAGACCGAGGCGATCGCCGATATAGCCAAGTGCCATCACAAACGCACCGCCCATATCTCCCACGACCCGGAATGCTATTTCCTCGACTTTTTGGTCATTCATATCTCACCTCGCAAAATGGAATGATGGTATTGAACGCACTATGTAAACCAGGCTGGCCCGGGATGCAATACTTCAGGTGCACCACGGGAGCAATGCCGCAACGAACATTACGAGGGGAACTGATAAAAAGCGCGGAGGCCCGTTGGGCTAACCCTGAAAAAAATAGGCCGCAAAACGTCCGCCAGAGCAATAAGCAATCCAACCCCAGCACACCCACCATAAGCTGCCGGCGTTTCAACCTCTCCTTGGTCTCGGGTGGCTTTCTCACCGTGCTCAAATTCGTCGCAGACGTCTTCATGGCCTTCAAGTGCCGGCAACCGTTTCGTGGGTGCTGTGCCATTGAGGAATTAGGTCCAGAGCTGGCGATTGTTTACTGCAGTTCCTTTGGGTTGGTCTTGATCCCAGGAACCCTCCGCATCATCGCGGCAGCACCCTGCCCATCAGCTTGCCCTCATAGGCGAAGGGTTCATTCCGAAGTGCAGTGAAATACGCCGGGAATACGTCTACCGGCAGGCTCCCGCCGTGCATCGGATGAATCCATTCCGGGTTGAGCTTTTCAATACGATCCACCACTCTGCGCACGGGTTCTTCCGCCGCGAAGATCCCAACATCGCGGTACAACTGGCACATTTCTTTTGCCAGCTTCTCCCGCATGATGGGAGGCTGATCTCCCGGCACAATAAAAAGGTCAGACGAAAACAGGCTCTTGGTGGTTTCGTCAAAAAGCATCATGGAATCCCAATGGTGAACGTGCGGGGTCTCGAGGAAACGCAACTTATGCTTTCCGAGGCCGATCAGGTCTCCGTCGCGCACACCCCGGACGGGTCCGGAGTAGTCCCACTGGCTCAGATTGATCGCCGCGCCGACGTCGCTACAGACCAGCACGGCCTGCGGCGACTCAGCTACAAAGCGCCCCATGCCTCCGCACTCGTCGGCCTCAAAGTGCGGGACGATAACATACTCGATCTTCTTTGGATCGAGCACTTGCGCCACCGCCTTCCGCACCTCTGCGTACCAGGGATACATCCCTGTGTGGATCAACGCTGGATGTTCGTCTTCAACCAGGAACTGGATGAAATTTACAGGATAGCCTTGTGTCAAAGTCACGATGCGATAGATTCCGTCTCCAACTTTATCGATCTTGGCCATGAGGATAGCCCTTAACGACTGGAATTTTCATTCCTATCTTAACTTTTGGTGGATGGGTTTCATGTCAAGCGTTCCGTATATGGCCCCGAGCTGGGTGCAGTCCAGCGTGTTGCTTCCGTAATAGCGTGCCGCCGCCCCCCAGCCGCTTACGCAATTATAACGGTAGGAATGCTGCTCGAGATCGAAGTTGTATTCCCGCCCTTGAGCATCCACAAACTTCTGGGGCCCGCCAAAAGCGGCGATCCAATCCTCGCCGGATCGCCGCTTTTCCGTCTGGAATGCGTTGTTAAGTTGGCTCTCGATCTGCTGCATGTTCCGCCCAAATTGCGAGATCATGGCTGAGGTTCTCGCATTGTGGGCCGCCTCGTCCCGGATCATGCCGCCAATAATATTGCCCCGCGCCCTTTCTTGCTGGGCGATCATATTTAAAATGAGCGCTTGGTTATAGCGGAGGCTCGCAAAAATGCGCTCAAAAACAGGCCGGGTCGGTGCGAATAAGGATTGTGGCGCCTCTGCGCCCCAGTAAACAATCGTCCAGATTCCATCGGCGTTGGGCGGGTTAGTCAGAATCAAGGCTTCCGCCTTCATAGGGACCTGGGAAAGGGCGAGCAGTGAGGGCGCAATGCGGGAGCGCTGTCCGGGCGGGGCCAGACTCGGAACGAGAGTGTATTGGTAAGCCACAAAGGACCCCATGCTTTCCCCAGCCACAGGACGGGCGCCTGTGACCCGCAATCCTTGGACGGCCCGGTTCAGGCGCGGAAGCAACTCCTCAATCACGCCAGCCGGCGGCCGCGGGGGCGAAACAACCGGGAAGACCTCACTGGCGAAAGGGCCAAGATAAGACTGCATCAGCCGGAAATGCGCATCATCGATGGCGCTGATCACACCCCACGCTACGGACTGGCCTTGGGTGCTGCGAGCCGAAAACATATCAACCTGAGCGGCTTCAACCCGCCATGGGACGGGAATTTCCACCGAAAAAGTGCCATCTTGAGCATCAACACTCCTGAATGTCATATTCGCTCCCCGGGCTCTTGGCGTTAGCGTCGCCCACGCCAAGCAGAAAAACCCGGCCACAAAAAATCCGATGCCACGGATTCCCTTCATAGCGCCTAGCGTTCCCTTTTCATGACAGACCAAGCCATGTTCACTCAACCTCCGCGCCGGGGCTACGTCACCCGCCGTCCAATCAACCCGGCTAAACCCTGTGCCCAATCAAGAGGCCGTTGGCACCGGGGGATTGAATCGGGATGCGCCGGATATTTCGGAAACCGCTCTGCTCGAGCCATTGCGTGTATTCCGCCCAGGTATAATTGCGCCCCTCAGTTTCGATCAGCATGTTCAGGGACATCAGCGCGGCCGGTGGCGGCCCAGTCTTGTCATCGTCCATCATCAACTCGCTCACGATAATGGCGCCGCCGGAGGGCAACGCATGGTAACACTTTTGCAAAATCATCAGGTCTTTTTCCGGCGTCCAATCATGGAGGATCATGGAGAGCAAAATCGCGTCCGAACCTTTGGGCAATTCTTCCTTAAAGAAGTCGCCTTGCTGCGTGTGGACGCGCTTGGAGACTCCGGCCTCGGCGATTTTTCCGCGCGCAATCTCAAGCGCCGGCGCAATATCGTAAACGACGGCCTTGAGATGCGGCCAGCGCTTCGCCGCCTCGATGGAGTAAGCCCCGGAGCCCCCGCCCACGTCGAGAAGCTGACGATGTTTTGAGAAGTCAAACGCTTCAGCGGCCGCTCGGCCCGCCATTACGCTCAGACTTTGCATGGCGTTGGTGAAGATACGCTGTTCTTCAGGATTGGCCGCCATCGCCTCGAAAAGACCCGGGTTGTCACCCCAGGTTTGTGCCCGGTTTGTCTTCAGCGATTCGGTCAGCCGGTTCCAGGGCAGATAGAGCCGCCGGTCGACCATGGTAATGAAGCCACCGAAATAATGAGGCTCGCCACGCACCAGGAACTCTTCCGCCAAGGGAGAATTAAAAAATCTTCCCTCGCGCTTGACGAGCAAACCCAAGGCCGCGCACCCGCTGAGCAGCATCTCGGCCGGGCGCGGATGGAATTCCAGCATCCCGGTCAATTCCTCCGCTGTTGTTCCCTGGCCGGAAATTCGGGTGAAGAGGTCCAGCTCCACTGCCGAAGCCAGAGTCTTCGCGGCCCAGAAACCGGTAATGATCTGCATCAAGGGAATCGGGGTGATCTGCGGGCTGGTTGTCGCTCCATGATCCGCCCCTGGATTTGTATCGTGGGCCATTCTAGCCTCCCTGGTTAGTGAGGAGCGAATTGGGCTCTTTGACGAACCGGTTTTCCGGTACCCGCCGAGTCCGGGTTTCATCCTCTTTCACCGCAGATCGCGGGTAGCTGACGCTCATGCCATCCGTCAACTCGATGCGCACCGCCTCGCCCTCGGGGGTGAACCGGATGTCTCGAACCTCTTTCGGTTGTAGGCCGTTCTGCCCCAGTAAGCCGCAGAGCCAGCCGGGACTTACGAATTTATGAAAGTCGTGATTGCCCTTGGGAATGAAGTCTAACTGGTACTCACCTTGCCAAATCAGAAACGTAAACGCTTCGAGCGTTTGATTGTGGGTGAGAAAACCGAAGGCGCCGCCTGTTTTCAGGGCGCGGGCGCATGCGGCCACAGTCTGCTGAACATCCTCAACGTGCTCCAAAACATCCACGGCAAAGACCTGGTCAAACTCATCTTCAAAGTGAAGAGCCTCGGCCGTTCCTTCCTGGTAGTCGATCTCAAGGCCTCCCTGGCGGGCATGATCTCTTGCTACTTCGATGGACTTGGGAGAAGCATCGATTCCCACAACCCTGTCGCCCGCCCGCGCCATAGCCTCCGCCATGATTCCGCCGCCGTCGCCCACGTCAAGAACGCGCTTCCCCCCCAAATCCTCCCAAGGCGCGGGTGAAGTACTCGAGGCGCACTTGGTTGAGCAGGTGCAGGCCGCCCAAGGGCCCTCCCGGATGCCACCATGCGTCGGGTCCCATGGCCTCAACGAACCGCTCGTACTTTGCCGGGTCTGGCAGCCCGCGTAAATCGAGAGGTTTTGTGGTAGTTGCATCTCTCATTCCTGCTCCTCCTGTCTCGCCCGCGGGTCGAGCGGCGCTGAATTGCCCGTTTCGCTTGATACCACTCAGGTAATAATTGCCCTTGAAAGAAGGGCTTTTGCCCTCTTCAGCCAACGTTCCTCTTCAACTGGGTAGTGTCACAGTTTGCTGTAGCGGCGCTCTATGAGCGCCGGAAGGTGTTGATAAATAAAATTCGGCGCTCATAGAGCGCCGCTACAGCAAGCAAACTGAGACACCACCTTCAACTGCTTGACCTTCCCATTGGCCAGTGCTAGTGTCAATACGTATTTCCACGTATCCCACGACTCTCTACCTGGAAACTTGCGATGGCCATTTTGAGCCAGCGCGATCAGCATGCCATTCTCCAACTTCTGCAGGAAATCTATGGCATGCGGCACCTCGATTCCTTCCGCCATCACGTTATTAAGGCGCTCCCGGCGCTGGTCCGCTGTGAGACCGTTTCTTACAACGAGGTCAATGTGCGAGAGGGCCGGAATAACTGGTTCGTTGAACCAGACAGCGGAGGATTCTCCCGTTACCGCCATGTATTTGACCGGCACCTCCACGAACACCCGCTGATCCGCCACTATGCGATCACGGGCGACGGCCGCGCCTTAAAGATTTCAGACTTCCTCAGCCAAAGGCAATTTCACAGACTGGGTCTCTACCAGGAGTTCTACCGGCCCCTGGGAATTGAGCATCAGATGGCCGTAACCCTATCAGGCCGTTCTCACTTGGTGATTGGAATCGCGCTCAACCGCGGCCGGCCGGATTTCACCGAGCGCGAGAGGCTCTGCTTGAATCTTCTTCGCCCGCATCTGATCCAGGCCTATCGCAACGCTCAAGCCCTCACGCATCAGGAACGCGAGCTGGCCCTTATGGCGCGAGGGACGGACGAAGCAGGTTTGGGTGCAATTGTGCTTGACGCACGATTAAGGGTGCGGCTTATGACTTCTTGCGCCCGTCAATCACTGGAGGAGTTTTGCGGGCAGCGATTTGCGCGGAACCAACGCTTGCCGGAGGATCTTGAGCGATGGGTTCGCCCGCAACAGAACCCTGTCGCATTCCCCAGTGAGGCTCAGCCCCGCAAGTCGCTGGTTCTTGAGCGTGGAGAGAAGCGGCTGGTTGTGCGCATGATTACCGATTCGAATTCATACGTGCTGCTGTTCAAGAACCGGATCGCAACGGAGCCGCCTGACGCAATTCGGGATCTCGGGCTGACCGGGCGAGAAGCGGAAGTGATGGCGTGGATTTGCCGGGGCCGCACGAACGCTGATATTGCAGCCATTCTGGAGGTAAGCGTCCGCACCGTAGAAAAGCATGTGGAACGAATTCTGGAAAAGCTCGGCGCGGAGAACCGCACGGCTGCGGCTGCCTTAGCCCGGCAATTCACGGGGCGCGGTGACCCGGGCACACCTTGCAGAGACTTTTGAGCCAACCTCCATACAGTGCGGTCGCTGGCCCCACTCACTTGCCCAGAGACGGACTGTTCTGAGATTGCTAATCCCTTCAGTGACGGGATCCCGCACCAAGCCTTAGGGCTTAAGCCAAAATAAAGTTTACCTTTCGTCGAAGCTATGTGGCACGATGGTCTCATGAAGATCGCCCATCGCGCCATCATGCTCAAAGTGCTTCAAACGTTGAACGAAGCGCAGGCCCACCGGGATGTGGCAAGACGGAGTTGGCCTATGCTGTGGCCGAAGCCGCGGGCACAGTCGTCGAGCGGCTCCAGTGTTACGAAGGAATCACTGAAGAAAAGGCCATTGGCAGGTTCGACGAGGCTTTGCAGCGCCTGTTCCTTGAGACCCAGGGCGAGCGTCTGGGGGAAGATTGGGAAGTCATTCGCAAGCGTCTGCATTCGCTCGATTTCTTCTCCGAAGGGCCGCTCGTCAGGGCCTTACGCTATCAGGACAAGCCCTGCGTGCTGCTGATCGACGAGATCGACAAGGTGGATCAGGCGTTCGAGGCGATGCTGCTTGAAATCTTGAGTGCCTGGCAGGTGACGGTGCCAAAACTCGGAACGATCCAAGCGAGCGCCGCTCCCTTTGTAGTTCTGAGCTCGAACGAAGAGCGGCGGCTGGGCGACCCTCTACGAAGGCGGTGTTTTTACTTGCGCTTCGACTACCCCACCGTGGAACGAGAGGCCGAGATTCTTTCCATCCGCAGTACCGCGCGGGGTGAAGCGTTGCGGGCGCAGATGGCAGGCCTGGCCCATGCGCTACGCGGCTGGAACATGGAAAAGCCGCCGTCGATTGCGGAGATGCTCGATCTGGCGAGTGCTCTCGAAATTCTCGGTGTGGAGGAAATCTCCGCCGATCTGCGGGATGTGCTGCTACCGCTGCTTGCAAAGACGGAATCGGACCGGCGGCGGCTGCTGATGCGGGAGGGCTTCGAGGGCCTGGTGTTTGACTCGAAACAGTACCGCGACGAGATGACGCAGCAAAAGACGGCGCTGACGGAGGCGGCGGTGACGTGAGAGCAATGAAAACTGCATGGCTGCTTGTGCTCGCCTTGATGTGGTTTTCAACGGTGGCCCAAGCGCAATCGCAAGCAGTAACGAACTACGCCGTGCGCTGGGCGGACTATTACGCCCATACGGACCGTGTGCCATTGGAACTGGTGGAGGCCATCATCGAGACCGAGTCCGACTGGCAGCCGTATGCCGTCTCTCCCAAGGGCGCCGTGGGGTTGATGCAGTTGATGCCGGAAACGGCGGATGACTTTGGCGTACGCAACCGCTTTGTGATCTCGGAAAACATTCGTGGGGGTGTGGAGTATCTGGCGTGGCTGATGCATGTCTTTCATGGGGACCTGCGGTTGGTCGTGGCTGGTTATTACGCGGGAGCCGGACCCATCCGGGCGCGGCAGCTCGTATATTCTTCTGTTTGCGAATACGTGAGCCGGGTGGCTGTGATTTATCGCCGGATCCAGCTTCGGGAGGTGAGCGATGAGGTACCTGGCAAGCATCTGGTTGTGCTGCGCGCTCGGCGCCGCAGCCCAGACCATCAAGCCGCAGATCGTGTCGAAACCAGTAGACGGCAGGGTCACGGTGGTTGAAGTAAGGGCGCACTTCGTGACCGCGATCCGAATGCCGGCAGCGGTGAACTCGGTGGCGGTGGGTGACCCGTCGTGGTTCAAGGTGGAGCACTCGGAGCGTGAACCCGACATCGTGTTCGTCAAGGCCCTGACCACCAAGCCCGTGGAGACGAATCTCCTGGTCTCCACAGTGAGCGGCCAGGAAATGAGCCTGCTGCTGGTCAGCAATGGAACTGGCGCAAATATCTATTTTGTTATCTTGTAGATACAAGGAAAGTGGACCTGGAAAGCAGTTATCTTGCTTGTTTTCAATTGCTTACGCCGATCTCTTGGGCCCGGCGGAGTTCCTCTTTCATTAGATATTTTTGATCTTCCTTTGTTTTCAATCATCAATAGGCTTCGTTCCGAAATTTTCTGTGGCGATCAAATCCGATGTCCACGCTTGTTGGAGTGCAACCGCGCCCCTCACCCGGCTCGCTACGCTCGCCCCCCTCTCCCGATAGGAGAGGGCTGGATTTCTATTCGGTAGAAGATTAGAAACGTTGATTCTAAAGGACTCTTAGGCTTCGTTCCGTAAATCTTCATCAGAAAATCGTTTTCCTCTTCGCATTAGGAGCGGGGCCAGCGGCGTTTCACCTGCATACTGCCCGCCCTCATCTTCCCAGCTCCAAGAGACCATCGGAACCGGCCTCCAAAGATTAGAGACGTTGATTCTAAACGGTGTTAACAGCCTAGTTAACATAACTTAGGCTTCGTTCCGTAAATTTTATTTCCTTCCCCATCCCTGCCCCGCCATTTTCTAATCTGTGTTCTAATCTGGCCGCCTCGCCAAGTTTCTGGTCCCATTCTCAACATATCAGAGGTTGATGAGAAATTGGAGAAAGATGAGACAAATGGGACGGTTTTTTTGTCCCCTCTTTTCCCCGCTTGCCGAATCGCAGGTTAAAAGGTCCACGCCATCTGCGCTTAAGCCGTCATTCATCGTGCCGGCAATCACGTCTGCGGTTCGCATACATCCCAAAGGCAGGGATGCATGCGCCACCCGCGTCACGCTGAGGCAGTGCTTTCAGACCCGACGCCCGCTGGTATCCCGTACTTCCCCAGAATGCGAATAATTTCTTCGTCTGCCATATCTGCGGTTCTATAGATGAAGGCATCTGTGCGACCGCTCGGGGTCATGGAAATAGCATGCCGCTTTCCAGCCGGTGTGGCAGAAGGAACATGTTCCGCCTTCAGTTCGTCCAACAAGGGTTCCCATTTTCCTTTGGGGAGCGACTGCGCCCCTAAAATATCAATACGGTTCCGAGAAACGATAGCATGCATGGTTTCCTCCATCTATAATTGTACTATCTTTCCATCGCAGGAGGGTAGCCGCGACACGCTTTTTATGCCGTCCGCTTGACTTGGGTCAAGTTACGATCCCATGATAAGAAAAACTCTTACTGTGGCTATCGGCCATTGGTGAGTAATGAGAAACAGAAACCTTTCCCGCGAGAAAGCACTGGAGGAATATCTCATCTATCGTAAGCGCGTTCGCGAACTTCTCGATATGGCCCAGATTGCCCGTGACATCGAGCAGCGCAAGTACGAACCCCGAGATTCCCAGGGTCGCGGGCCTGAAAGATTCTCTGAGATCATTGGCAATGTCCTTGTAGGGTGGTTTGCAAGCCTGATGGACACGGGGAGTGGCTCTGCTCTGGACGTGTTTGACGTCTGGCTCGCTCTGTTCCCGGCAAGGAAAAACGAAATTGCCGAAACATGGGACAGGGTAGAGCCGCACGTTCAGTTAATCTGGGATTATCGCAGTGACGTCGTGTGTCATGCCAACAAGAGTGTGCGTCGGTACATTGAAACGCACCTGCGCTTCAACGAAAAGCTGGGAGATATCCATGCCGTCATGCAGGCGGTTGCTGACTTGGCGAAAGAACTGATGGAAGATGAGCGCACTGTCTTGCCAAAGCTTCGTGACGACATTGGTCCGATCCTGAAAAGGTTGCGGCCCGACCTAAGCGACGAGCAGATAGAGGGGCTGAAGGATTACTTCCTCCAAAAAGAGCGGACGGCCGATTGAAGCTTCTGGCTTAGAGTTTTTATGCATGTCTGCCAATTTATGAAGCCAGCCACGCACGGGTCTGCGCTGCCCGCTACCCGTCTCACTCAGGGCGACCGCAGACCCGGACGTTCTCCGCGCTGTCGACGAACAGATCGACGATGCTCATCTGCCTGAGGTGGTCGGGATAGAACAGCTCCTCCGCGTGCTCGCCATACCGTTCCGCCACCTTCTTGGACAGAGCCCTCACGTGAGCCCAACCGCAGACAAGCAACACAGGCTTTCCTCCCTCCTCCTCGATCTTATCCAGCCAGAGTTTCTCTCGAATGTCGTCGGCATGCGGGAAACGGCATTCGTCCGCGCCGTACTTTTGTGGGTCGGGGCCCGTGCGTGCGTCCATCTCGTCACAAATGCCCGCTTCGCGCCACTCGTGCGGACGCATGTCGAATTGAACGTAAGGTATGTTCTTGCCCTTCGCGATCTGGCAAGCGACCGTAGGGACGCTAACCAGAGCCTCTTCCGCGATCAGCTTGACGTGGTGTGCGTCCACTGTCTGGCAAATGGCGTCGCGTAGCCCGTCGATGCAAGCCCGAAGAGGAATATCAGGAGCCCCGCCTTCCCACTGGATTTCGTGGGATGTTCCCAAGATTATGTAAAGGGGGTCTTTCATCAGCGTCGTCATTACTGCTGTCAGATACGCACAACAGGCCCGGCACCAAGCCGGTCGTAATGCGCCGCGTCTCAGTAGCCGGAGTGCCAGCTATTGGGGCGGCGCGGACCAGAGAACTTTGCCACCTTTGCCGAGAAGAACCACGGAGGCAGCAGAAGTGCGGTGTGTCTCGCCCGTGCTTGGGGTCACCAGTGCAGTGCTGCCGATAATCGTCTGAAAGCCATTGGGCGCCGCAACGCCCAACTGCGGGGAGTCGCCCTTCCCCCACATCCAGACAAGCGGAAATCCACCTGGGGTCAATAGCGAAAAGTACGGTGCCATCTGACTATCAATCCCAAGGTCAACGCCCCGCTTTCCTTTGGCGTCGAAAAACGACAGCTCCCGTGCTGCTGTGTCTGGCGCCTGTTCGGGAGATTGCATGGCTCCTCCAAGGGAGATGGCAGGCGTGCCGTCCTTGTCGTCAAAATTTAGCCCCCACGTGCTCAAGTCCATTCGGGTCACGGGGAAAAGGTATTTGCCGATCTTTTGGTTCTGTCTCCCGTAGAACTCGAGCCCCGCGCCGTTGGATCCGGCGAACAACCACACCATCATTCGACCTCTCTCGTCCAAGAATCTTAGGGCGTTAGCCGTGAGGACGGTCTGCTCTTGCCCCTCCTCGCCTCTAATCCAAATGCCAGGGTCGTCCGGCGGCATTCCCACGATGCCTGTACCCATTGACGCCGACGTCGCAATCGTGATCCTGGCGCGGCCTTGGCTGTCCTGGAGAACGAATTTGTTGGCTGTGACCGTGCGGCTCGGGCGCGCTTGGCCCATCACTACCACGGCGGCAGCCAAGAGCAGCGCAGCTATCCCTGCCCGCTTGAACCAGCGATTTTGCCTCTCTAATTTTTCCAGGCGTTCCCTGATGGATTGCAACTCTGGATTTTCAGCGGCCATAGGTCTACCTCTATTGACTATACATGATTTTATAATAACCAGATCGTATCACAGCGGCGGGCGATTTTCGGAGAAGGTTGAAGAGGCTATTTCGAATGCCGCCAGGCGATTCGCGTTCAACCGTGCGCCCGATGGCTCCAAGCTTCCGCCGCTCATTTGGGCGGACTTTGAGAAAGCCGTCCAACGGCTAAGAGGAACCGTCCTCAATCTCTGATCCGCGTTCTTTCGAACCCAGCTCCCACGCCCGCCTCTCCTCCCCCCGCAATCCCCCTCGCACGGATTTTTGACAGAAATGCGCTTCGGGGCTATTACCAATCTCAGACTGGCAACAATCTCAGCCGGGTTGCGCGTCCGCGAAGTGATCGGGCGGGTAGCCTGGCGGAAAGAACCGCACAGGGCAATGATTCTTGTATGGCGTTTACCTTCAGAGCGAGATTCCTCCCCTTCGCTTCGCTCTGGGTCGGAATGACACCGCGTAAGGTACGCTCGGAATGACACGGTTACTAGCGTGTAGCGCGGAGTTGTATTTCAACTCCGCGGCTCTTGCGGCGGTCATAAACAAACCGCAGGGTCGAAAATGCTCGATCACAAATTAGGCCGCACTGAAAACAAAGGAATTAACGTCATGGGTTCCGCCCTCGCCTGACCGCGAGTGATTTTCATGAGCTTTCGCGGGCCGTAGGCCCTAAATGACAGAGTTTGAAGAGCACAAACTCTGCGCTACCTGCTGTGAACCGGCTTGCGGATGGATTCCCGCCTGCGCGGGAATGACGGCAGGCTGAAATGACGATTCTGGCGGTTGGCGTGGGTTGCAAAAGAGTAGATACTTAATGCTGAGTTTTAATTATGTTGACATTGCTTGTAAAGTAATCTATGAGTAGGGAACTTTAGGACGGGCCCGGCAACCGGATTTACGCAGATGCCCCTCAGCGCGCCTTTTCACAGCGCAGGATTGCCGGGCCTTGCATTTCAACTCGGATGAAAGGAAGTTGACGATGCCTCAGCCGAAGGAACTGCTAGCCTTGATCCACGATGCGAACGAAAAAGTTTCGGCTTTCTTCGCGCGCTGGCCGGAGGCGCCCAAGGAAGGCCAAACCAGTCTGCTGGCTCTTTTGGAACGGGTTCCCGTTGTTTTCGCGGCCCTCGAGGCCGTGGGCAACGCCATCAGCCCGGAAACCCTCGACAACAGCGGCCTCTCCGCGGCTGACCAGGAAAGTGTCGACACTTATTCCGCAAACCTCAAACGATTCCGGCAATTTTTAGATGAGTTGGAACCCGTGCTTGGAAGGCGCCGCGGTCACTTGGCGGCTGAGGGGTCTCGCCTGCGGAATACCAAGGCGTGGTCCAACACGCTCAAGATAACTCGCTGAAGGCGATGGTGAAGCAGACGAGCCGGCAACCAATCAAATGGCGCCGGCCCGCTGCGTGAAACCGCTCCCCTGCCCGGAAAGGCGATTTAGGCGCTCCAGGCGGCAGGAAAGCGAGGCTCTGTTAAGGCAGGAACTGTATAGGAATCCTGGGCCGCCACAGGAAGTGTTGAAGTCTCCGGCGGGTTGTCGAGCTTTGCCTGCAAATTCCTCCAGGCCTGGCTCATTTCCATAAAGTAACCTGCAATTTGACCCAGGATCGGCCCGGAAAGGTGGGCGCTTCCCAGCAGAATGTGGACCCGGGACATGTTATAGAAGCACTGAAGCCGCATGGCATCTTCGCCGCCCTCGTTTTTATTGAGCATGTTCTCAATGTAGGCAATGAGGGTGAGAGCGTGGTTCAGATGCCCGGTCTTGGTGGGGATGTCATGCGCTTCGATAGCGCGAATGGCATCAAAGATGTCCTTGGCCACCCGCTCGCAAGCCAGGGCGAGAACAGCGAGAGGATTGGTTTCCTGCGCGACTATGGCGCGGTAGTTTTTCATAATGTCATTTGTCATTTTAGCCTATCCGATCGTTCCTGATGACGATGAAGATGAGCTCGGCGCCGCCATGCCCATCTGCGCATCCACCTGCTGAAGCATCAAAGGCATTGTCTGCAAGGTCGTATTAACCTGGCTGTATTCCTGAATCCAGAGTTGTTCCTGCTGCGCGATATTGGCCTGAAAATTGGCTATCTGCGTGGACAAATCAGTGTTCGCCTGATTGATCCCTTGGGCATCGACGTAGAGCGGGCCAGTGGTGGGGTTCGTCAGGTTGGAAAGGTCGTTGTTGAACTGCACCGCAAATCCGTTCTGTGATCCGATCTGCTGGAAGAAATTTTGCACGGCCGCGTAGTTGGTGGTGAGCGCCGTGCTCATGGTTCCACTGTCCACTTGTAAAGTGCCATCCTGTTGCAGGTTCACACCGATCGAGGAAAGTCCGGTAACACCATTGTTGCCGCTCATTACGAAGTTGGCGTCATTCTGCAGCGTCTGCTGCACCATCTGCAGACTGCTGTCTGAAAACAAAGGTTGCTGCGTTGTGGAATTGGCGTTGTAAGTGAACTGCGCGTTAATGGCCTGGACTGTGGCATTGTAATCGGTAACAAACTGGCCGATGGCCGTGGCCGCCTGGGTGGTGTCCGGTCCGATCACCAGGGTGACGGGAGTTCCGGAGGCCGCTCCGGTCAAGCTCAGTGTGACCCCCGGGATCACACCGGTTACGCTGTTGCTGGTAGAGTTCAACGGCACGCCATCCACGCTATAGGATGAATTGGCGCCGGCCTGCGTCTGATTGAAAGTGAGGCCGGTGGTGTTGCCGCTGACCGTCAGGTTTCCGGGAGCGCCCGAAGTGTTTGAAACCAAGGAGAGCCGGGCGCCGTTGGCATCGGTGACGACACTGGCGGTGACGCCGTAATTGCCGGAATTGATGGAGGAGGCGAGCGTGTTCAGGGTGTCATTGGCGCTGCCCACGGTAATGGTCACGGGAGAGTTGCTCCCCACCTGCAACGTAAATTGTCCGGTGCCGAAGGTGGTGCCGCCGGTGGCCAATGAATTCGTATCGTAGGATGAAGTGGTGGCCAGCGAGTTGACAGTGATGGTGTGGGTGCCGTCCGTCGCGCCCGGGCCCGTCGAAGCAGTCAAGATGCTGGTATTCGAGGAACTGGCGATAGTGGCGCCAAGAGGACCCAAAGGATCCTGCAGGTTCTGGATATCATTCTGAACGTTGCCAAGCAGAGTATTAATGTTAGAAATGGCGGAGAGCTGGCTGGTATAAGTGGTCTGCTCCGCCTGCATCTGCGTCAAAGGCACATCTGCGGTCTGGACGAGTGACTGGACAAACTGCTGGACGTTGATACCATTTCCCAAACCGAGTCCGCTGAGGTTCAAGCTTGATGTTGTGCCCATTTTATCCTTCCTTCGCGCTGGTTGGACCGCCGGCGTTTCCCGGAACTGCCTGCGCAGACTCTGCTTGCCGGCTTGAGTCTAAGTATTGCGCCACCTGATCCTCAAACGCCAGGACCTGCGGCGGTGGAAGCTGGTTGATCACGGCTCCAGTTTTACTATCGACAAATTGGACGTAAACCTGTTGAGCTTTTTGATCGACGCGATAGGACAAACTCAATTGGTCCGGAACCTTGATCTCAACGGCTGCGGGCGGACCCACATCGGACGCGGACGGCGGGTGGGGCGACCCTGCCGAAAGCAAAACCGAAAAGACCGGTGCACTGGATTGCGCATCAGGAAGCGGGCGCGAATCCTGCGAAGGGTTTTGAACCGGGTTGAAATCCGAAGAGCTGCTGATTCCAGCCATAACTTACCTTGTGATCTAGCAAAAAGAGAAGGCGGGGCGCATCCGCGCCCCGCCCGCCGCGGTCCCTATGGACAGGACTTAGCGGAGAAGTGTCAACAGAGCCTGGGTCGATTGATCCGCCTGGTACAAGGCGTAAGTGCCCGTCTGGTTCAGGATCGTATACTTCGACAGGTTCGCCACCGTCTGCGGGATGTTGGCCGCCATGATGGTGTTCTCCGCCGAGGTCACATTCTGCACCTGGGAGTTCATCACGTTGATGGCGTCATTCAGGCGGTTGATCTGGGCGCCGAGGGTGCCGCGATCCTGGGAAACCGTCTGGATAGCACTGTTGACGGAGCTCAAGGCCGCGAGGGCGCTTGTGGTGTTGGCCAGACCCGTGCCGGAGATGTTGATGCCGGCGCTGGTGGTGGAGAGATTCACGGAGCTGACGCTGATGGTTCCTGTGGTCACGGCGTCCGTCAGCATGACGTTGAAGCTGCCGGTGGAACTGAACACCGCCATGCCGTTGAACGTGGTGTTGGTGTTGATCTGGCCGACTTCGGAAATGATCGATTGATATTCCGTGTCCAGTGCGGTGCTCTGTCCGGAGCTCAGCCCGCCGCTGGAGGCTTCAGTGGCCAGCGTGACGGCGCGATCCAACATGTTGGTCACTTGGCTCAAACCGCCGTCTTCGACCTGCGCCAGACCGATGCCGTTGTTGGCGTTGTTCACCGATTGCGACAGTGCAGAAACGTTCGCCTGCAACTGATTAGCAATCGCCAGACCGGCCGGATCGTCCGCGCCGGAGTTAATACGTTGACCTGAAGACAACTGATAAAGCGTTGACTGCAGGGATTTCGAGGTCTCACCCAATTGATTCTGTGCTTGAATTGAAGCAAGGTTATTCAGTATACCCAGTCCCATGGAAGTTTCTCCTTAAATTTTTGAAGTCGCGGTGGTCAGTCCGAGGACCGGCGGCGGTGGTTTTCCGATTGCCTCGGCCCCGCGTCCTTCCGTCCGACTGTTTTGAACCGCTTTGTGTTACACCCCCCTCATCGGCACCAGTTTGTTTTCCTTTAATTCTCAGCATAATTTTTTGGGGTGTGTCGAATGGCGTCCGCAAAGGAAGGATACGAACACGCCCTCGCCGTCTTGTCCGGTCCATAGAATCAATGGGATTCGAGACAGATGGCAGAGGGTTGCTGCGTTGCTACACACACGGTCGTAAGTCGGCGACGCTCGATTCTGTAGCGCCGGTCTGTGACCGGCGGATTTCACCGCTCCCTGTCAGGGCAAGCTCCGAGCGGCGCTACAGCAAATGCCCGTCGCCGACTTATGTCCTCATGTATAG
>CALCEB010000277.1 GCA_937900045.1 uncultured Acidobacteriota bacterium | reverse complement strand
GTATTGCCGTAGTCCTGATTGGGGGCGTAAACGTTTTGTGCTCCTCCCCCATCGAGCTGGCTGGTCCCCGTAGTATTTCCAAGATCGTGCTGCCATGTGTAAGCGATGTTCAAGAACAAATTGTGTCCGACTGGATGACGAACCAAGATCTCTAGAGCATCCCAGTAGGCATAGGCCTGGCTAAGCGAGCTGTTAATGTTTGCATAGCCCAAGTAAGGGGCGTAGACGTAAGGGAATATTCCAGCCTTGCCGGGGAGGGCTGGGTCACTGTTGATGAGTGGATTATAGTTATAGGGCGCATCGGGCAAAGGCTGGTTGATGTTGAACCCGCCCCAAACGTTCCTCGCGATGTCACCCGCTCCGGCAATAGAAGCAAACCAGTCGCTACCAAACTGATGCTCGAGGCTGAGACTGTAATTCTGGACTGACACCGCTTGAAGGTTAAACCCGCTATTGTTGTTGAACGACGGCGCGCTCGGCGGAGGGCTGGCCGCGCCGATGGGGTTAGGGAAACTTGGGCTGATCAGGGTTATCGACGCCACCCTGGGAATGTTGGCAGCGCACGTATAACTGCAATCGGCGCCGGCTGGAATCGTCTCGTAAGTTACTCCGTAGCCGCCCCGCAGCGCGGTCTTATTGTCGCCAAATGGATCGAAAGCAAAGCCAAAAGTCGGCGCCAAATACCAGTTATGGGAATTCGAGAAGTTCAACGGCACTCCATTGATTCCATTGAGGACAACACCATTCAGCGGGTTATAATTGGAGGTTGGAGTGATGGTCCCATTGGGGTTGACGATCGGAACCTGGGCGGGATTGTACAGAGCGGGATTGAAGGCGCTGTCCTCTCCCCGCTGCGCATGCGGCTGAGGCTCATACAACACCCGTAGGCCAGCCGTCAGGGTGAGCCGTCTTGTGGCCTTCCAGCGGTCCTGAACATATGGAGAGGCAATGACATCGTGCACGTACGGCCTCTCCTCGCTGCTCTGCTGAAAGAAGCTCGTGGCGTCACCAAGCAGATAATCCGCAATCGGGTTTCCGGTGAAGGAGCCGCTAAAGAACCACGAACCATTGGACGCTGCGAACAGGTCCTGGCGCTTCGTGCCATAATCGAGATCGAAGCCGGACTGGATGTAATGATTTCCGCGTAGCCAACTCCAGTCGTCTGACAGCGTATCGTCCAGCGAGCCGGAATGTGAAAGAGGCAAGGATGTCGCAACGCCAAACGGGGCCCAGCCGCTGGCAAAACTGATCTGGGGCAGCCGGTTTGAGCGAAATCCGCCTTTGAAGGGAAGATTCTCATGGAAAGCCGGGAGTTGATTTTGGTTGGCAAGCCCTGCGAGGAGCAGGTTGGGGATAGCTTGCTCTGTGGCGATGCTAAAAGTATTGGTCATGGACGGAGAAAGCGTTGCCGTGAGCTGGATTTGAGCCAACTGATTGTTGCTTGTGATAGGATCCGTGCTGGTACTGAAAGGAGAGCCAAGGAAAGTGTCATAGGAGTTGCCGTTAATCTGATGCTCAGTCAGATATTCGGCCATCAGCCGCAACCGCGGGCTGAAGTCGTGATCAATTTTCCATTCGCCATCCCAAGTCTTGTTGATCTGGGGATTGAGGTTTAGGAAGTTTAAAAAACCAGTCCCATTATTTGGCAATTGTTCAAATGCGTTCATCAGAAGCAGCGACTGCGGATTGATCATGCTTTGCGGAATTTGATATTGGCCAGGCGCGGTCTCGGGAAATAGTTGGCGGGTCTGTGGATTGGTAATCGGCTGGTTGAAAGTTCCATTTCGCATGGCTGCCGTCGGCGTCGCCCCAAGGACGGCCGAGCCGATCGATTGGTGGGACCACTGCATGCTGGCAAAAAAGAATGTCTTGGGGTTCTTTGGACGATGGCCAGGGAAAAACAAAGGGCCGCCAATGGTGCCGCCGAAGATGTTCTGATGAAGCGGGGGTACAGTGGGCGCGAAGAAGTTGCGCGCATCGAGAGCATCGTTGCGGAGATACTCGAAGGCCGTCCCGTGGAATTGGTCGGTTCCGCTCTTGGTTTGAAGAAGTACAACACTCGCCCCCTTCAGGCTGTACTCAGCGCTGTAATTATTTTGGAGGACGCGTACTTCGTCGAGCGTGTCCGGGTTGGGCACAATACCCTCGTATGTTTGGCTGCCTGTGTTCATATTCGTGACGCCATCCAGATAATAGATGCTGCCGTCCACGCCCATCCCATTAACCGACATGACATTGTTGGTCAGGAAGCCGCCCTGGTTGAGAGCGGTATCCGGGGTGGCGTTTGTGACGCCGGGCATGAGCGCAGCCAGGCTTTGGAAGTTCCTTCCGTTCAGCGGAAGCGTGTAAGCTTGCACGCCCGAAACTTCATTGGAGACCTCCGGCGTGCTTGTCTGAATCTGGGTTGCCGTCGCCTTCACGGTAACCGTCGAGACGATACTCCCCACTTGAAGGCGGGGGCTGACCGTGGTCACAGTCCCAGGATGCAAATGGATGCCTGTTTCCGAATAGGTCTTGAAGCCTTGTTTGGTGGCGGTCACGGTATATGTACCCACGGAAAGTCCCGAAACGACGAACGAGCCGTCGGTATTGCTCTGCGTGGTTGTTGTCACGCCAGTATTTTGGTTCAGCACCTTGATCGTAGCTCCGGGCACGATAGCACCGCTCGTGTCTGTCACCGTACCGGTGATCGTTCCTGCTGTTGTCGCCTGAGCCCGGCAGGGTGATCCGGAGAATATGACGGCCAAAATGCCACATAAGCTAATCGCAAAGATTCTCGTAAGGTGATGGCTTGCCATAAATCTTCCTCCTCTCGGGCATTTATCCAACAAAATGCTTAACCGATGGACCTTTATTTTGGGCCACTTCGTAAAATTCAGAAGAGCCAAAAGGGTTGTGCTTGAGTCGCAAGAGTTCACCCAATATGACGTGGAGGAAACGCATGCGGCATCCGGACCCTCGGCACAGAAACCGGATTCCTGCTGTCCCCCACTTCCCCGTTTCATGTCAGAATTGCCACGGCTTCTCCTAATGCAGCGACCCTGCGCAATAGCCCACATCCACAATGGTTCGCGTCGGCTCGCTGCCGGCGTAAACCCAAACCATTGCCATCGTATTCGACGATTCGTTGATGAAACGGTGGGGCCGACTTGCTGGCACAAAGGCCGTGTCACATTCACTCAGACGATAGCGATTGCCTGTGACCTCGCAAGTTGCTTCCCCTTCAACAATCGTGATGGATTCGTCGTAATCGTGCACATGGCAAGGCAACGACGATCCGGGCTTGAATTTGCCGTAACCTCCGCAAATGCCAACCGCTCCGAAGCGACCCGCAAATAAGTCATAAAATTCCGTCCCGGGGGCCAACTCGTAACCGGGCGCCTTTGCAAACCGAACGATATTTTCTGGGATGTCGGGGCGGGGATCGGTGTATGAGCAGTCTTCCCTAATAAATCGGTCCTTCACCAGACCTCGGGTGGGCGTTGGAGAGGCAAATGCCCAAAGCGCTACCAAGCGTATATGGTCCGAACCATTGATAACTTCGTGTGCAACTCCGGAAGGAACGTGAATGCAATCTAACGGCTGTAGCCGATAGCATCTCCCTTCGACCGCAAACAGAGCCTCTCCGTCCAGGACGATAACGGCCTCGCTGAACTCGTGCTGGTGATACGGCAGCCGTGCCCCAGGACCGAACGTTGCGGTACCGGTGCTTATAGCTCTTGCGCCACATTCACTAGAAACAAAAGCACATAACGCGACTTCCGCTATCGACTCCTGGTTATGGCTCCATGGCCCAGGAATAATGCATTCGGTCACATGTGGCTGAGGTTCCACCAAAAAAACTCCTTGAGATTTATCATCAGTACGTTGTACGATACTTTGTCAGTATAACTAATGTATGGCGTAAGTTTGATAACACGCTATCAATTCAATGTCAAGGTTTTTTTGATAGCTTCCATAAATGAGTATGAAGGCACAACTCAGCCTTTGGACGCCACGTTCTAATGCAAGATTACTGGATCAGATTGCTCTGTGATCATCATGCGAAGAATGCAAGGATATAGCCTTCGGACTGTGCAAGATACATAAGCAAACTTAACGAATGCGGGGGAGGGGAGGGTTACTTCTATGACCGAAATGACCGATTTGGATATCTTGAGTGCCGCTCTGGAGCCCGTCAAAAAAATAGACGTCACTGATCTGGTTGTTGAGCGTTTGCGGATGCTTCTGGAAAAAAGGATTCTCAAGCCCGGAAGCAAACTGCCCCCGGAACCTGAGATGTGCAGGCTGATTGGCGTGAGCCGCCCTTCTTTGCGACAAGCTTATAAGGCTTTGAATCTTCTTGGAGTGATTCGGGCCGTGCCTGGAGATGGGACATACATTAGTGAATCGACGTCCAAGGTGCTTTCCTTGCCTCTCACCTTCCTCATGCTGATGAGGAAAATCAGCTTGGATGATATCTTTGAGTTTCGGATTCTGCTGGAAGTTGAATTGGCACGTCAGGCGGCCATCCGATCATCGGAGCAAGAGCTCGAGGCGATGAACATCCAACTGGAGATCATGGCTGTGTCCCTCACCGATGAGAAGAAGGAACGCTATCTCGAGGCCGAATACGAACTCCACAACTTAATCGCACGGGCGGCACACAATGCTCTGATCTTTGAAATCATTTCTATCGTAAGTGGATTGTTGTGGGAAACGCGCAAGGAGCTCGTGAACTTTGTTCAGAACCGGAGCGGAGACTTCAACGAACATTATCGCATCTATGAGGCGATTCGCGCCCGCGATGCCGGTGCGGCCGGAGAAGCGATGAATCAGCATTTGACGACCGCTCTTAACCTGACAAGAAGCGAAGGGTTCTTGAAGAGGGACAATGCGTAATGCATTTCCTCTCACTGTTTGTGTGCCTTTTGGTAAACAGCATGGCGTCTTAAAAACCCTTGCAAGCCGCCTGTTTAATGCGGCCTTCTCGACGAAAGGCGAAGATGGAGACATTCCGAGTCGGACTGACGCGCGATTTCTTAAACTCTTCAGGCCAATTGGCTATGGGTGAAATAGGACTCCAGAAACTAAAGGATACGTCTGGCGTCACTCTGGAGTTTTTTCATGAGCATCTGCCCGAGGTTTCTGCGAAACAAGCCGAAGGCTACGATGCCATCATCTCGCTGGCCCCGCGATATACCCAGCAGACTCTTGAGGGCGCCAACCTCCGATTAAGTGTCGTGGCCCGCCTTGGCGTTGGCTACGATATGGTGGATATTGAAGCTCTGACGGATCATGACGTGATCCTGACGATTACCCCTGACGGCGTCCGGCGTCCTATGGCGACGGCAGTCGTTACACTCTTGCTGGCTCTTTCCCACGAACTCCTCGCCAAGGACCGGCTGGTTCGGGAAGGTAGATGGCAAGAACGGACCAGCCTCAAGACCGCCGGCTTGACAGGACGGGTCTTTGGCTCTGTCGGGTTGGGAAATGTGGGTCGAGAAGTTTTTCGGATGATCCAACCGTTCGAAATGGTTCACCTGGCGACGGACCCCTTTGTGAAACCCGGTGAAGTTGCCGGCCTGGGAGTTGAACTAGTTGACCTGGAAGGGCTGATGCGCCGGAGTGATTTTGTAAGCCTCCATTGCCCACTGACTCCTGAAACCCGGGGGATGATCGGCGAGCGCCAGATTTCCTGGATGAAACCAACGGCTTATTTTATAAATGCATCTCGCGGCCCCATCGTTGACCAATTAGCACTTTACCGGGCACTCGAAAAGCGAACCATTCGTGGTGCCGGTCTCGATGTGTTTGAGAAAGAGCCCATCCCTAAGGATGAGCCTCTCCTCCGGCTGAACAACGTGATTTTGACACCCCACACGTTATGTTGGACTGATGAATGCTTTCTCAGGATGGGTATGTCAGCCATCGACTCCGTTCTAGCAGTGTTGCGGGGAGAGATACCCTCGTACGTTGTCAATCGAGAAGTTCTCAAAAAGCCGGGGCTACGCGCCAAGCTCGAAGCGAATCGGGTTCGATGGCGGGCGATCTCAGGGGAGGAAAGGCTTGAATAGCATTACCATTAAAGAATCTTTCCGGAAGGGCAAAGTCGTAATCGGAACCTGGGTATTTGAATTCAACACGCCTGGGATCGCGCGGCTGCTCGCGAGTACGGGTATCGATTTTGTAGTTTACGACATGGAACACAGCGGGTTCGGTATCGAGTCGATTCGCCAACTGATGGCTCAGACCCGCCCGCTCAATCTGGCTGCATTTGTACGTCCCCCCTCCAATGAATATCATCTTATTGCCCCCTTACTGGATGCCGGGGCTTCGGGTGTGATTATTCCCAAGGTCGAGACCGTCAGTGAAGCGACGAGGCTTGTGGACACCTGCAAGTACTATCCAGAGGGGCAGCGTGGGGCTGCATTTTCAATTGCGCACGATGATTTTCTTCCCGGCGATGTGCCAACCAAGATGAGAGCCGCCAATGACGCCATGGTTTGCGGGATCCTGATCGAAACCGCGGAAGGGGTGGAAAACCTTGAAGGGATCCTAGGGGTGAACGGGATTGATCTGGTTTGGGTGGGCTTTCTGGATCTGTCACTCTCGATGGGCATTCCTGGCCAGTTTTCCCATCCTCAATTTAAGGAGGCTGTAAACCGTATCCTTCAAGTTAGCGAAGCTCACAGGGTACCCGTAGGAATTCTTTCCGGCAATCCCGAGCAGGCCAGGGAGCATATCCACCGGGGATACAAGTGCATTTGTTACGGAGGAGATGTCTGGCTCCTGCAACGAGCGCTTTCCGAAGGGGTTCAATCCATCCGCCGCGAATTATCTGCGGGAGGCCGTTATGGGTCTTAAACTCGCCATTTCAGACTACACATTCCCAAAATTGGAATGGGAGCAGGCTCTGCGGCTTGGCCACGATCTGGGCATGGAGGCCGTTGACATCGGGCTGTTTGCAGGCCGGTCCCACCTCCGCCCGGAGGATCTCTCGCCCCATGCATCTGCACCCGCCGCCCGCGTGACAAAGGCGCTTCGCGCGCATGAATTGGAAATCGCCGACGTCTTCGGCCAGCCAGGGGCGTCTTTCGAAGAGAGAGCGGTAAACCACCCGGACGCCGGCGAGCGGAAAAAGGCTACTGATTTTTACTGGCGTCTGCTGGAATTTACCACGCGTTGCAATGCCAAACACATGAGCCTGCTTCCTGGTGTCCATTTTGAACAGGAGAGTTACGAGAATTCCCTAAAACGCTGTGCGGATGAATTGGCATGGCGAGTGGAGGCAGCCTCAAAGTTTGGCATTGTTTTTGCTGTGGAGCTGCATCTGGGTTCTATCGCACCAACGCCATCTCAAGCCAAGCGTCTTCTTGAATTGGTACCGGGTCTGACACTTACTCTCGACTATACCCACTTTACCTTTCAGGGGATTCCGGACGATGAGATCGAACCACTTCTGAGCTCTACCTCACACTTCCACGCCCGAGGCGCCTGCAAGAAGAAGCTCCAGGCTTCATCCAAAGAGAATACGATTGATTACCCACGGATTATGCGCGCGATGAAAAAAATGGGCTATACGGGTTACGTCGTCCTTGAATACGTCTGGACTGAATGGATGCGTTGCAATGAAGTGGATAACCTTACCGAGACGATTCTCCTGCGGGATTTATTGCGATCCATTGAGATGAAGTCCTGAACAACCACAGAGAGAGAAGCAACATGGCTGAAGTTCGAATCGGAATCATCGGAGCCGGTTGGTGGGCCGTCAAGAACCACATCCCTGTGTTTCAGTCCCGGAAGGATGTGAAAATTGCGGCAGTTTGTAGACTGGGGCGGGATGAATTACAAAAGGTCCAGGACCAATTTGGCATTGCTTTTGGGACAGAAGATTATCGCGAATTGCTTGCGCTCAAGGATATCGATGGCGTCGTCATCAGTTCTCCACACCCTTTCCACTACGAGCACGCATCGGCCGCTTTGGAAAGCGGCCTCCCCGTATTGTGCGAAAAACCGATGGTCCTGCATGCCGTTGAGGCGCGAGAGCTTGCCTCAATGGCCACTTCGAAAAAGTTGCATTTTCTGATCGCGTACGGATGGAATTATACGCCATTGGCCACGGAAGCCAGGGATCTGGTCCTGAGAGGAAAAATTGGAGAGATTGAACATATTCAGTGCCACATGGGCAGCGCTACCCGGGACCTTTTTAGTGGCGAGGAGTTTTGGTTCTCCAAGGAGGATTCAGTCAAGCCCGATCCGCGAACCTGGAGCGATCCCTCTGGGGGCGGAGGATTCGCCCATGGACAGTTGACCCACGCTCTGGCTCTACTCTTTCATATTACTGAGCTCCAACCCGAAGAGGTCTTTGCCTATATGAGAGCTTCGAAGACCGGCGCCGACCTCACCAATGCGATCTGTTGCAGATTTAAGAACGGCGCCACAGGAATGATCGGAGGCGCTGGCACCATGCCCGCCCGGTCAACCTACCAGGTGGACATGAGAATCTTTGGCACTGAAGGAATGCTGCTGCTCGATATCGAAAGGCCTCGGCTGGAGCTGCGCCGCCACGACGGAGAAAGCCTCATTGTCTCTGTCACTCACAGGCCAGGGGATTACTCCTGCGTTGAGCCGCTTTATGCCTTTGTTGATCTTATTCAAGGGAAGAGTGAGCACAACTGCTCCTCCGCGGAGCTGGGAATTTCTGTGGTGGAAGTTCTTGATGCTGCTTTCCGGTCCACGCATTCGGGAAGAAGCCAGGCAGTCGATGATCTCAATTGAAGAATTGAAAGGGCCCCAAGATAGTCTGGAGGTCATCTGATGAAGAATTACGAAAACTATATCAATGGTAAGTTCTCGCCTTCCAGCTCAAAGGATTGCGTTGAGGTGACCAATCCCTCGACGGGCCAACCCATCTGCACCGTCCCTGAAAGCAGCGGTTCCGATGTTGATGCGGCCCTTTCGGCCGCCGCGGCAGCGCAGCGTGAGTGGGTGAAACGTCCCGCGATCGAACGGGCGAAAATCCTGCACCATATTGCGGATATGATCCGCCAAAAGGTTGAACCTCTTGCCCGTGTCATCACCGAGGAGCAGGGCAAGATCCTCGATCTTGCCCGCGTCGAGGTCGCCTTCACAGCCGACTACATTGATTACATGGCCGAATGGGCGCGCCGCATCGAGGGGGAGATTCTCGAGAGTGATCGGCCCGGCGAGACTATCTTTCTTTTTCGCCAGCCCATCGGGGTTATCGGAGGCATCCTCCCCTGGAATTTCCCGTTCTTCCTGATCGCCCGAAAGTCCGCCCCTGCTCTTGTGACCGGCAACACGATCGTTATCAAGCCCAGTGAAGAAACGCCCCATAATGCCGTGAAGTTTTGCGAACTCCTCTTGGAAACTGACCTGCCTCCGGGCACTATCAACGTCGTTCATGGTCGCGGTCCCACTGTCGGCAAGGCTCTTGCTTCATCGCCGCGGGTCGGCATGATCAGCTTTACCGGTAGCGTGCAGACAGGCTCGGCCATTATGGCGGCAGCATCCCCGCACATCACCAAGGTGAACCTCGAGCTGGGCGGCAAGGCACCTGCTATCGTCATGGCAGATGCCGATATCGATTTGGCAGTCAAGGCCATCAAAACTTCACGTGTCATCAACAGTGGCCAAGTTTGCAACTGCGCTGAACGAGTATACGTGCAACGTAAGGTTGCCGACCAACTCGTCGACAAGCTCACGGCCGCCATGAAAGCCACGCGCTATGGAGACCCGCTGGCCGATGAATCCGTCGACTACGGCCCCCTGATCAATGAAGCTGGTTTTCGGAAAGTCGATTCCTTGGTTCATGGAGCCGTGGAAGCCGGCGCCACAGTCGTCACTGGTGGCAGGCGCGGACCGGGGAAAGGTGGCTACTTCTACGAACCCACAGTCGTTACCGATTGCCGCCAAGATATGGAGATCATCCGCCGCGAGGTGTTTGGACCAGTGATTCCCATCGTGGAGTTCGACGACCTTGACCAGGCAATCGCCTACGCCAACGATTCCGACTACGGGCTCACCTCTTCTATTTATACTCGCGATCTCAACGTTGCTCTAAACGCCTGCCAGGAGATTCGCTTTGGTGAGACTTACATAAACCGCGAAAACTTCGAAGCCATGCAGGAATTTCATGCGGGATGGCGCAAGAGTGGTGTCGGAGGTGCGGACGGCAAGCACGGCCTCTATGAGTTCATGCAAACTCACGTCGTCTATATCCAACGCTATTAGTGTTCCCTCCGTCGACGGCGGAAGGCCCTTGCCTCTAGGCAGTGAAAGCCGTTCTGTAACGTGCTCTATCCGCTATGACCGGTCAGAAATTCAGCTTGCGCGAGTGGTGGCTCGGCCACAATGCAAGACGTGGAGGAGCATAGGCGTTGGGCCTTGATGCACAAAGGAGCCGATCGTGAAGAGAGTAGGGTTTGTCTTGAAGGTGAGGAAAGAGAAGATTGAGGAGTACAAGAAGCGCCATCTGGAGGTGTGGCCAGCGATGCTGGATGCTCTGTCTCGCGCAGGATGGCACAACTATTCCCTTTTTATCCGTAATGACGGCACACTCTTCGGATACTTTGAAACACCAGAAAGTTTTCAGACGGCGCTGCGGGCCATGGAAAAAGAGGGAGTGAACTCTCAGTGGCAGGAAGCAATGAAGCCGTATTTTGAAACGCTTGAGGGAGGTTATCCTGACGAGCGGATGATGGAACTCGATGAGGTTTTTCATCTCGATTGACATCGCGCCGCTCGTCGCGGCAATCAGTGAAGTTAGCAGGATTTGATTCCGGGAAAACGCTTCAAGATTGACGTCCAAAAGTCGTTCAATGCCAGTACAACCCGCGTGACGCTGAATACGGAGCTAAAGAAGAGAGGGTATAGGGCTGTGAGCAGATGCCTGGGTGGGCCTCAAGTCGGCATTATCGCTTGAGAGGGTGCCCCATCGCATTGGTTTCTCAAAAGAGAGCGATGGCCTGATGGTCACCGTCTGGGTGGATGTGGACGGCGAACCGGAACTGACCATTGTCGATGACTGCCCCTGCACAGAACGTCTGGGAGAAAGTAACTGCTAGAAGCGCATATTGCGTCCGTTCCACCTCAGACTACGTTACGCAACCGACTTGCCCAGTCAGCAAATCTGACGTACTCAGACCGGGCAGCAGAAAAGGAGGCTAGAATGGGTCACTACTTATCTAAAGCGGAAGTTGACCAATATCAATCCGAAGGCTACTTGGTGGTCAGCTCTCTATTGGAGCGCGAAGACATTGAACGTGTTGACAGGGTGATTGAGGAAGTTGTATTAAGCGCGATCGGCTCGGGAGACTATGGCAAGATCCTCGAGCTGGAGCCCCAAACGGTCGACGGGCACCCGGTTGTGCGTCGCATCTACAATCCCTTTGAGCATCACAACACCTTTAAGGCGCTGGCAACGAATGACCGGCTTCTCGACCGCGTAGAATCCCTGGTCGGCCCTTCAATTCAACTGCAACATAGTAAACTGAATATGAAGTTGGCAAGGGTCGGTTCTCCAGTTGAGTGGCATCAAGACCTCACTTATTTTCCCCATACCAATACGGATTTGGTGACGGTGCTCGTGTACCTGGATGCCGCGACGAGGGAGAACGGCTGCCTCCAAGTGCTTTCCCGATGCCATCATCAATTTCTGGACTGTCACACCCCAGAAGGCTTGTTCGCCGGTATGATCACGGAAGATATCTCTCGTTATGGTCGATCCGTACCGCTGGAGGCACCTGGGGGGAGCGCAATCTTTATGCATTGCATGACTCCTCATAGTTCCTTACCCAATCGCTCGAACCATCCTCGGCGGACCCTCATCTTTGAGTATCGTGCGGCCGATTCCTACCCTATCTATTTTGGGCCCCAGGTGGCTGATGCCGAGCAGCATGCCCACCATCTCAGAGGACAACGTGCGAGGTACGCCCGAATGGGAGGCCCTCCTCCGCTCATTCCCGTGATGCCCGACAACTTCAAGTCGCTGTATCAGTTGCAGGAGGACACTAAGGCCAGAGGGACGACCCAATAGGCCGGGATCACTTCCTAGAAGGAAAATGTGCCGTACCGTATTCTACGCCACATGTGGGACATGCTGAAGAGCCGCAAGTAGTGGGGCCTCTAACCCTAAGGCGTCAAACGCAGTGACTGTGAAGGCGTAGGGTGGTCGTCATTGAGCGAAGTATTTAGTCGTTTCTCACCGTTCGCATGCACGTTCTGAACGGCGTGCTCGAGCAAGTCTTCCGCACCTGGCACGCCAATTTTGGGCCATCAATTGTGGCGTAAGTCCTGCAGTCGGCTTACTAAACATAGCCGTTTCAATGATTTAAGGAATTCCTGAGGGGAAGAAAACGAAAGGAATGAACTGTGGACAATCGGCTATCGCGTCGAAGTTTTCTGGGCATCACTAGCATCGGCTTGGGCGGACTCGCCACCATCCCGGCATGGACATTGCATGATGGGACTGTGGACTCATCCAGCAGTTTCGCGGCACTTTACGCAAAGTTCAAAGATCCCGATCACAGCTACAGCATCCGTCCCTTCTGGTTCTGGAACGGAAAGCTCGAAGGCAAGGAGTTGCGCCGGCAGATCAAACAGATGGTGGATCACGGTGTTTACGGCGCCTACGCTCACAATCGCGACGGCTTGCAAACGCCGTATCTCTCGGAGGCTTGGTGGACGGCGGTTGGTGAAGCTCTGAAAGCCGCGCGGGATTACGGTTTTTCACTGTGCATGGTGGATGAGTTTGAGTGGCCAAGCGGCGAAGCTCGCGACTACTGGATCGACGGAATCAATAAGAGCCGGGTGGTGGCTGCCAATGCCGCTTTTCGTATGCACCGCATGCGGCCTGAAGAAACCACCGTTCAGGGTCCCCGCCAGGTTCGTATTCCCTTGCCTTCCCGGCCGGTGGCGGTGGTGGCGGGAAGGAAATTGGGCCATGAAGCGCTCGACGGAGAGAGCCTGAAATTACTGCCTTTTGAGGAAGGGGCCAAAGAGATCGAATGGAATGCGCCCGGGGGCGAATGGATAGTGTTTACTTACGGTGTCGAGCCTGCCATGGGCCAGCCCGACCACGGGCACGTGGATTTGATGAGCCACGATGCGATCGCTAAATATATTGAGATTTACTACGAAGAATTCTATCGCCGTTACGGAGAATACTTCGGCAGCGCGATGCCAGCCACCTTCGCGGACCATGAGGGAGATTACGGCGCCAAGCTGCCCTGGACACCCCGGTTATTTGAGACTTTCCGTCGCAAAGCCGGATATGACCTCGAACCCTGGCTGCCCGCTCTCACCTACGATATCGGTCCCAAGACGGAGAAAGTACGCTGCGACCTTCTGGATACCGTGAGTGAGCTCTACTCCGGCAATTTCTTCAAACAGGTGACGGACTGGTGCCACGAGCATCACATCGAACATTCCGCCCACGTCTGGGAAGAATCGCTCTTTTTCGGACCCTCGGAGCAAGGGGATTTCTTCCGCATTATGCGCTCCCTGAGTAATCCCGGGTGCGACACGCTCCTTGAGTGGGGGAGACAATCCGTGTGGCTGAAAGAGGTTGCATCCGTGGCCGATTTCGAGGGCCGGCATGTGGTGTGTGAAAACCAGGGTGTGCAAGGCGAGAGTTCTTATCTTAGCCCTGAGCGGATGCGGCGGGTTTCGAACTGCCTCGGAGCCTGGAATATCGGTGAGTTCATTCCTCATGCTTTTGATTACGACCTTTCCCGCATCAACTTCCCTCCCGACTGGTTTCGCAGCCAGCCCTACTTGCCGTGGTTCCGGGCGTATGCCGACCAGATGCGGCGCATCAGCTTCATCAACTGCGAAAGTCACCACGTGGCGGATATCCTTCTTGTTTATCCGCAGGTTTCCATCTGGGGGCAGTCTGGCCCCGCCTTTCGCAGCGAAAACCTGGGTTTTCTACTGAACAACGCCTCCTGGAGCGGTGACGCCGCGGAGACCAACGAGCAGTACACGGAACTCAAACTCCGGCTAACGGACGCACGCCTCGATTACAAGGTGACGGACGATCATTACCTTGCTCAAAGCCAGCTTGACGGCCATCGGCTGCGCATTGCGGACTCGCACTTTCACACCCTGATTCTGCCTCCCATGTCCACCATCCGCCGGGCCACTGCGGAGCGCATCCGCGACCTTTTCCGGGCGGGCGGAACGGTCATCGCGCTGCGGGGGCTTCCGGCAATTTCGACGGAATCCGGCCGCGATGATGAACAGCTTGAGAAGATCTGGGAAGAAACATTTGACACCCGTCCTACTCTGCAGGCCTTCCGGTTGAAACAAAACGAGGCGGGCG
>CALCEB010000276.1 GCA_937900045.1 uncultured Acidobacteriota bacterium | reverse complement strand
CCGGAAATTGCCAAGCTTTGACACGCATGGGACCGGATTATTTTAACGGAAGGCTGGGACGCGATGATGAAGAAAGAACGCTGTATACATTGTAAATGCAAAGTTGACGGTCCCTGCCAATAGGATGAGGCAGGGTTGGGTTGAGCGGCGGAAAGCTTTAATGATAATCTGCAAGGAATGGTTTACCAAAAATCAAAACCGAAGAATCCGTGGCAAACCGAGTCCCCCCAAAACGCCCTGTTGGAGGTAATCGAGTCGATTGCGTTGCACCGGGATATTCGCAAGCTTTTCCGGGATCTCGCCCGCCGATTGCACTCCGTCGCCAATTTCGAATATCTCAGCCTTCTTCTCCATAACCCACGAACGAATACGGTGAAGATTAACGTTCTCGAAGGCGTTCATAAAAGTTACGAAGTGCCGGAATTGGAGATTCCCACCGGAGGCGGTCCGGCGGGCACTGTTTTGAAGACGCAAAAACCTTTGACCGGAACGGTGGATCAGTTTTTCAAACGGTTTCCCCAGATGGAAAAATCACTGCTTCGCGAACATAAGGTCCGCTCACTTTGCATGCTTCCTCTAACGACGGCGCAGCGCCGGCTGGGGGTGATGGGAATCGGCACATCGCAAAAACACAAATACGAGGCTGAGGAGATCGAATTCCTCCGGCAGGTTGCCCGCCAAGTGGCCGTGGCCGTGGACAACGCATTGAACGCCGAAGCGGTGAAGAGCTATCAGGAGGAACTAGCGCAAAAAAATGCCCGCCTGCAAGCATTGCTGGGGGTCACCAGCGCGCTAGTCTCCAATCTGGATCTAAGCGGGCTGCTGCATGCGATTTCGGAGTGTCTGCGCCGCGTTGTCAATCATGATTCCGCCAGCCTGACGTTCTATAATCCGGAGAAGCGCGAAATCACTCTCTGCGTGTTGGATTTCCCAACCGCCAGTGAGCCGATCCTGCCCGGCCACTGTTCACCGGT
This sequence comes from uncultured Acidobacteriota bacterium, assembly GCA_937900045.1. Lineage (GTDB taxonomy): Bacteria > Acidobacteriota > Terriglobia > UBA7540 > UBA7540 > CALCEB01. The sequence goes on along the minus strand of CALCEB010000276.1, from coordinate 37,579 downwards.
TGAAGGCTCTCTACCGGGGCGGGCGATCCTCTCCCGCCGGACGATTATTATTGGACCCAACGACATTCGTGAAGCGGGAGATTCCGTCATCGCTCAAAGGCTAATCCGGGAAGGAATCCAAAGCGGTTGTATTATTCCGCTCATCCATCGCGACCGCGTCCTGGGGACACTTAACATCGGCAGCCGCCGTCTGGACGCTTTCAGCCAGGATCAGGTTGAAATCCTGAATCAGTCAGCGCGCCAGATGGCGATCGCCGTGGAGAATGCTTTTGCCTTTAAGCAGATTGCGGAACTGAAGGAAAAGCTCGCCAAGGAAAATGTCTATCTGCAAGATGAAATCCGCACTGAGAATAATTTTGAAGACATCATTGGGGAAAGCCGGACGCTGCGACGGGTTCTGAAACAGGCTGAAACTGTGGCCCCGGCTCAATCGAATGTCCTCATTTTGGGTGAGACCGGAACCGGAAAAGAGATGATCGCTCGCGCCATCCACAATCTAAGCCCGAGACGGGAGCAGACTTTCGTAAAGGTGAACTGCGCGGCCATCCCCACGGGATTGTTGGAAAGCGAGCTCTTCGGGCACGAGCGGGGAGCATTCACCGGGGCGGTGGCACAGAAAACCGGCCGGGTTGAGCTTGCGGACCAAGGGACGCTTTTCCTGGACGAAATCGGCGATATTCCCCTGGAGTTGCAGCCTAAGCTGCTTCGAGTTCTGCAGGAGCGGGAGTTCGAGCGTCTGGGATCGACGCGCACCCTTCGGGTGAATATCCGGGTGGTGGCCGCCACGAACCGCGATCTTGCGTCCATGGTCGCAACCCGGGAATTCCGCCAGGACCTGTATTACCGGCTGAATGTGTTTCCCATCGTCCTGCCGCCTCTGCGGGAAAGGCGCGAGGACATCCCCATGTTGGTCCGTTATTTCGCCCAGAGTTACGCCCGCCGCATGAATAAGCGGATTGATTCCATCCCATCCGAGGCCATGGAAGCGCTCGTGCAATATCCGTGGCCGGGCAACATCCGGGAACTCGAAAACTTCATCGAGCGGGCGGTGATCCTGACCTCCGGCTTCGTGCTTCATCTCCCCCTCGGCGAACTGAAGGCTGCGCCCGGCAATGGAGCGGCTCCCAGCCTGACCCTTGAAGCCGCTGAACGGGAGCATATCGTGCGGGCCTTGCGGGAAACCAGGTGGGTGCTGGGTGGACCGCGCGGCGCGGCGCTCCGTCTGGGCATGAAACGGACCACCCTGCAATCGCGCATGCAGAAACTCGGCGTTTCCCGGCCGGTCTAATGACGATATATCGGCACGTGCCGGCATATTGACGTCGAACCCGCCTCCAGCCTCTCATTTTCCTTATTCGCGTCCCCCCGGATTTCGCGATTTGGCCTGCATTTGGCGGCTCCACGGGCTGCCGTGTGACCGTTGGCGATTGGCGTGCATCTAGTAGACAAGTCTGAGGTGAAGAGAAGAAGTGCTTAAAGTCACTGTCGTCGAACAAGAAGGCCGCGCCACTTTTAAAGTGGAGGGGCGGCTGGTGAAGCCGTGGGTGAGCGAGTTGAAGAAGAGCTGGACCCAATTTGTCCGCGAGCACCCGGAAGAACCCGTGATGGTTGATCTTGGCGAAGTTACTTTTATCGATCATGAAGGCAAGTGCCTGCTCTCCTCGATGTTCCGGAAGGGCGCAGATTTGTGCGGAGGCGGCTTCCTGACCCGGTCGATTGTGGACTTGATCAAGAATGGGCGGAAATGAACGGAGGTGCGCGGGGTGTCCCCCCTTCGCGCCGCTCATCGAAGAGAGCAACCACCGTCCTGAGCCATTCCCGGCCAGCCGGGTCAGGCTACTGCCCATCGAGTCATTTTTGCCGCGCTAGCGCAAGCCGCATGAAAGAAGAGAGGATCTGCTTAAGATGATCAGGAAAGGAAGTAGCTCCAATTTCATTTATAAGATCATGCTGGGTTTTGCCGCCATCATCCTGACCCTGGCTGGGGCAGACGCACAATATGTTCCAACGGGCGTAGGGCAAGCCCCAAGCAGCTCGCAGCCTCCAACCTCCGCAGTGATGAACCTGCAAGGCTCCGCGCAGAATCAGTTTTTGGGAAGCGTTCCCACCGGCAAGGCAAGCTCCGCGGTTCTCAACCTCTCGTTGAGGGACGCCATTGACCGCGGCTTGAAGAATAATCTGGGCGCATTGCTGGACAGTGAGGATACACGAGAGGCGCGCGGCCAGCGATGGCAGTCGTTGAGCGATCTCTTGCCTCACCTGACGACTTCTTCTTACATGGAAAGACAGCAGATTAACCTGGCGGCGTTTGGCTTTTCCGGGTTTCCCGGGATTCCCACCATTGTTGGGCCATTCAGCCTTTTTGATGCCCGTGCTTACCTCAATGCGCCAGTGCTTGACCTTCATGCGTTGCGGGATGTAAGGGCTTCATCCCTGAAGGTGCGTGCCGCGGAATACACCTATCGCGAAGCTCGGGATTTGGTGGTTCTGGCCGTTGGCAACGCTTATTTGCAGGTGAATGCCGACGCGGCTCAGGTTTCCGCTACACAAGCGCAAGTAAATACGGCACAGGCCCTCTATCAACAAGCCGCAGACCAATTAAGGGCCGGGGTGAGCCCGCGCATTGATATGCTTCGCGCCCAGGTCGAACTGAAATCGCGCCAGCAGCAGCTTCTGTCGGCGCAAAACCAGCTCCAAACGGACAAATTGAGGCTGGCCCGGGTGATTGGCCTTCCCAACGCCCAAGCCTTCGAGGTGACGGATAAAACACCCTATTCTCCGTTGGAAGGGATCACGGTAAATGACGCTCTGGCGCGAGCCTATGCCCACCGGCCGGATTACAAGAGCGCGGAAGCAAGCGTCCAAGCGGCGGAGCAATCCCGCCGGGCGATCGTGGCGGAGCGGTATCCTTCGGTAGGATTCGGCGCCAATTTCGGAGACATTGGCCTCTCGCTGCCCAACTCCCACGAAACGTTCGCCATTCAGGGAACGCTGAATATTCCTGTATTCCAAGGAGGCAGAATACACGGCGAATTGTTGCAGGCGGATGCCGCGCTCCGGCAAAAAAAGGATCAGCTTGCGGACCTGAAGGCGCAGATCGATTACCAAGTGCGGACGGCGCTTCTGAACTTGAAAACCGCCGAAGACCAGGTTCAAGTGGCTAAGAGCAATGAAGACCTGGCGCAGCAAACCCTGCAGCAGGCGCAGGACCGCTTTAAAGCGGGGATCGTGGACAACATCGAAGTGGTCGAAGCCCAGGAATCCGTCGCCAGTGCGGACCAATCTTACATTTCAAGCCTGTATTCCCACAACCTCGCCAAAGTTTCGCTGGCGCAAGCCATGGGCATCGCGGAACAGGCGGCGATGCAATATCTGGAGGGAAGCAAATGACCGAAGAAAAAATTCAGACTGAGACTCAGAAGCCCAAGGCCGCAGCTCGCACCGCGCCGGCAGAAGCCCAAGCGCAAGCGGCGCCAGGCTCTGGAGCATTCAACGAGCTTGATCTCGAAAGCGCCGTGAAGCCACCGGGCAATCCCCGCAGGAGGTGGCTGATCTTGGGCGCCCTAGTTGCCCTGGCGGTGGCTTCGATCTTTCTATACCGCCATTATGCGGGTTGGGAATCGACGGATGACGCGGAGATTGACAGCAACATCAACCCGATCAGCTCGCGCGTGTTAGGGTACATCACCAAAGTCACCGTCAATAATAACGACCGTGTGAAAGCCGGGCAAGTGTTGGTGCAGATTGATCCCACGGACGCCAAGGTGTCCGTAGAGAGCGCCCGGGCAGCTTACGAAAACGATGTGGCGATCGCACGGTCCATGATGGCGAACGTTCCAGTAGCCCAGGTGAATAGTAGCTCTCAGCTTAGTAGCGCCAGCGCAGGCGTGAGCGACGCAGAGGCCGGCCTCTCCGCAGCCGAACAGCAGTTCGATGCTTCCCAGGCCAACCTGCGCCAGGCGCAGGCCAACAATGCCAAAGCCGAGGATGATGTGAAGCGCTACAAGCAGTTGGTGAGCAAGCAGGAAATCTCCGAGCAACAGTACGTGCAAGCAGTGGAGACGGCGAACGGCACTGCCGCCGTGGTGGCAGCCGCCCGAGCTTCATCAGCCGCGGCCCAGAAGCAGGTGGCTCAAGCCCGCCAGCGTGTGGTGCAAGCTTCCGCCCAATTAAAATACGCCGGCACCGGACCTCGCCAGGTTTCCATCAGTCGAGACCGGGCATTGGCGGCCCAGGCCGCCGCCAACAAAGCCAAAGCCCTGCTGGATCAAGCGGAGTTGAACCTCAGCTATACCACCATCGTTGCTCCGGTTGACGGAATCGTCGGACAGCGCTCCGCACAGATTGGTGAATACGTGCAGCCGGGTCAGGCCTTGATGGCGATTGTTCCGCTGAACGATATCTGGGTGACCGCAAATTTCAAGGAAACGCAGCTCAAGAACATGCGTCCGGGCCAGAAAGCCACCATTCATGTGGACGCTTATGGCCGCGATTACAATGGCCACGTGCTGGACATCGCCGGGGCCACAGGATCACTTTTCAGCCTCCTCCCACCTGAAAACGCCACGGGCAACTACGTAAAGGTGGTTCAGCGGGTGCCCGTGAGGATTGATATTGACAAGGGCCAGGACCCCGGACATCTGCTTCGTCCTGGACTTTCCGTGGAGCCCAGGGTCAAGACGCAATGAGCCAACAACAGGATTTCCAGCGGGGACCGGAATGGAGTTGGCATCCCGGGCATAACCCGTGGCTTATCGCCCTCACCGTGACCCTGGCGACCTTCATGGAAGTGCTGGACACCAGCATTGCCAACGTCGCCTTGCCGCACATTGCGGGCGGCCTTTCAGCCGGCGTGGATGAGAGCACCTGGGTGCTCACCTCCTATCTCGTTTCAAACGCCGTAGTCCTGCCCCTGAGCGGATGGCTCTCCAACCGTTTCGGGCGGAAGCGCTTTTACATGACTTGTGTAGCCATCTTTGCGACCAGTTCTTTCCTTTGTGGAATTGCGCCCAGCCTCGAAGCGTTAATCCTCTTTCGTGTGCTGCAGGGCGCGGGCGGCGGCGGCCTGCAGCCCAGCGAGCAGGCCATCCTGGCGGATACTTTCCCGGCCTCCAAGCGAGGAATGGCGTTCGCCGTATATGGCATGGCGGTGGTGGCGGCGCCGGCGCTGGGGCCGACGCTCGGCGGCTGGATCACGGACAATTTCACGTGGCGCTGGATTTTCTTCATAAACGTTCCGGTGGGGATCGCCTCACTGCTTCTGACCACGCGAATGGTTACGGATCCGCCTTATATGCAAACGAGTAAAAAAGCCGGAGTGAAGATTGATTACATCGGCTTCGCCCTCATCGCTATTGGACTCGGCTTCCTCCAAGTGGTACTCGACAAGGGCCAGCGCGACGACTGGTTTGAGAGCCACTACATTGTGGCATTCACCATGATCGCTGTCCTGTCCCTGGCCGGGGCCTTGTTCTGGGAATGGTTCCACAAGGATCCCGTGGTGGACATTCACCTGCTTCGGGACCGAACGTTCCTGATGGGCAATGTGCTGATGTTTATGGTAGGTTTCGCCCTGCTTGCAAGCACCTTGCTGCTGCCGCTCTTTGCGCAGACGATGATGGGCTATACGGCAGAACTCGCCGGAATGGTAATTTCACCGGGTGGCGTTGCCATCATCTTGCTCTTGCCGCTGGTGGGGTATCTGACCACTCATTATGACGCTCGCCTCCTGATTGCTTTCGGCCTGTTCGTGGTTTCTGTTTCGCTCTTCCGCATGACCCGGTTTGATCTCGGGGTCGATTTCAGCACTTTGATGTGGACGCGAGTGCTGCAAGCCTGCGGTCTGGCATTCCTTTTCGTGCCCATCAATACCGCGGCCTATTCTTTTCTGCCGCGCGAGAAGAACAACGCCGCGTCCGGTTTCATCAATCTGTCGCGGAATATTGGGGGGAGTTTCGGGATTTCGGTGGTAACTACGATGCTGGATCGCCGTGCCCAATTCCATCAAGTAAACTTGGCAAGCCACGTAAACAGTTATAACCCCGGTTTGCTCCATGCTCTCCAAGCCGCCAGCAGCCTGTTGTTTCTAAAAGGCGTAAGCACCGCGGATGCGGCACGCAAAGCCTACGGTCTGCTCTATGGCGTAGTTGCCCGGCAGGCCAATATGCTGGCCTATATTGATGACTTTAAGTTGTTGGCGGTGGCGATCCTGGTGATGGTCCCGTTCGTATTTCTGATGAAGAAGTCCACGCCCCAAAAGGGGGCCATGGCCGTACATTGAAGCCCCTCTGTCTGCCGGGGCATTTGCGGAAAGCTGTGGCGGTAGGCAGGAGGCCCAACGCCGGCTGACGGCCCTCGCGCCGATACAAGGGCCGCCCCTCCGGGAGTGCAAGCCGCTTGGCAAGTCTCTGACCGGATTGTGATCCGCAACCAACTGTGGAGGATACTGTGAAAACTCATCCGGAAACAAAAAGCAATCGGCAATCCGACCTTGTTCAACGAAGTATGGAAGGTGATGCCGAGGCGCTTGAAGCTTTATTTTCCCAATACGCGCGGGCCCTATTTCCTGCGGCGCTTAAGGTTCTGGGTAATCCTGAAGACGCCGAGGATGCACTCCAGGAGGGCTTGCTCGCCGCATTCCGAAACCTTCGCCGCTTTGAAGGGCGCTCGCAATTTTCAACCTGGCTCACGCGCATCGTCATCAACGCTTCGCTCATGAGGCTGCGCAGCAGGCGAGCCCGGCCCCTGGCTTCGCTCGACGATTCTCCGGCCGGGCAACCCGGCCTGACCTTCGAGGACCTGCTCGCCGACCCCGGTCCGAATCCGGAGGAAGCCTACTCTCAACAGGAAATGGATCAGATCTTCAAGGAAGGTCTCGATACGCTTCCGGATAAGTTCCGCTCCCCCGTCCTCCTGCGCGAAATCGAGGAATTTTCGACAGAGGAAGCGGCGGCGGCATTGGCAATTTCTGAAGGAACCCTTAAGTCCAGGCTGCACCGCGCTCGCTCATCATTAGCCAACGCCGTGCGCCGCCGCTTGTTGCCTGGAAAACAGCCACGGCCAGCCGCGCGGGCCGAGCTTGCTGGCGGCATGGCATGAAGTCAGCGCATCCTGGCCGGCCTTGTCTGCCATTCCTTTTGACCCGTGTTGAATAATACCTGGCCGAGCGCATCACCTTTGTAATCCCGCCGGGGCGGCCGTCGTCGCCGCCCCCGAGCGGCCACAAGAACCACACCCCCATCTTCTCAGCAGAGCAAATATCCTTGCACGGCATCTTCTATAGTTCGTAGCGATGGTCAACTGTTATAATTGGTTCGTAGTGGTGCAGTTTGCTGTAGCGGCGCTCGGGGCTTGCCCTGACAGGGAGCGCCGGAAACTGTTGAGAAATAAAGTTCGGCGGTCACAGACCGCCGCTACAGCAACCAAACTGCACCACTACCAATCGGTTGCCAGGGGCAGGGCGCTGATTTGCATGACTTGCCGCCTTGCCAGTCAAGGGATGGGAACGAGGATAGGAGAAGGTCTGGGTAAGCGGGGGAGCGAGGAGATCAATATGGTGACTGAGGGGGCGAAGAGAGCCGCAGCATCAGGACGAACTATTTCAAACCAGGCGCTTCAGATTGAGACACACTCGCGGGTGGAGTTCAAAGACCTGACATCTGCAATTGAAAGCTCCATCCGCGATTCGGGTATTGAGGACGGGTTATGTCACGTGTTTACACCCCACACGACCGCTGCCATCCTGATAAATGAGAACGATGACCGGTCTCTGCAAAAGGATTTTGACGACTTTTTGGGGCGGCTGGCTCCTCGAGACGGGGAATATCATCATAACGATGGAAACTGCGACGCGCATCTGAAGGCTGCCATTATTGGTTGCTCGAAGACTCTGATGGTCGAGAAGGGAAAGCTGGTCCTGGGCCGATGGCAGGGAGTCTTCTATTGCGAATTTGACGGTCCCCGGCGGCGGGAGGTCCGTTTGAAAATTGTTGCAGACTGAAAGTCATCAGATTTTCACCCTATTTTCCCCGGCTGAAACCGGGCGGCGCAGACACCGAGCAAGGGCATTTCTCAATGGATAATTTGGGTATTTACGTTCAGATTCCTTTCTGTCCCTCGAAGTGCAGCTTCTGCAATTTCAGTTCCGGCGTGGCGTCGGCTCGATTGATCGAAGATTATTTTCGAGCCCTCCAAAAGGAGATCGAGGGGCTGCCCAATTTCATTGGCCAGCAGCGAATCCCGGTAGACTTCGTGAGTCTGCCGGTAGAAACAATATATCTGGGAGGCGGGACGCCGCCGCTGCTTGGCGCCGATGCCGTGATTCGCCTGGTTCAGCGCCTACACCAGCATTTCAATTGCGCGAATCTAGCTGAGTTTACAATGGAAGTGACCCCGGGCTCTGCCGATTTGGATTTCTTGCATGAAGTTCACGACGCAGGAGTCAACCGGCTGAGCATTGGCGCACAAACCTTCATTGATCGGGAATTGCGGGTCGTAGGCCGTTTGCACAATGCAGAACAAATCCGAAGGCAGGTCACGGCCGCTCGCCAGTCAGGGTTTGAAAACATCGGCCTTGATTTGATCGGTGGACTCCCTTACCAGACTCAAAAGTCCTGGAATAGAAGTTTGGAGCAGACTGCCAAGCTGCGGCCTGAACATGTCTCGGTGTATTTATTTGAAATCGACGAAAAGAGCCGGCTGGGAGGCGAAGTTTTGCAGCAGGGCGATCGTTACCACGCTGCGCAGGTTCCCAGTGAAGATTTTATGGCGAAAGCCTATGAACAAGCCCAAGATTTCCTGAGCGCGGAAGGCTACCGGCAATATGAGCTTTCCAACTTCGCCCTGCCGGGCCGCGAATCGATTCATAATTGTAAATATTGGCGGCTTCAACCTTACCTGGGACTTGGGGCGGGTGCGCACTCATTTGATGGCGCCCGCCGCTGGTCCAACGAAGTTGCGCCGGAAGCCTACATCCGCAAAATCAATAACTTTGAATCGCCGATTGTCGAATCACGCGAGTTGACGCGCAAAGAACTGCTGGAAGAATATTTTTTTACCGGTCTCCGCCAGTGTGACGGTGTGACTCTTCAAGCGCCGGTAAACCGATGGTACGAGTTCCAAGAAGGTATTTGGCCGGCGCAAATCGAGCGGCTGTTGGCCGAGGGTTTACTGGAAAAACAGGGCGACTCCATCCGCCTTCCGAAGCGAGCTTACCTGGTTTCAAACGAAGTACTGCAGGAGTTTCTGGCGTGATGCCACGCGGATGATGCCATCCCGAGCGCGCTGGGGTTTTGCCGGGCGAATAATTTGCAGTTATCAAACCCTTGGTCTCGTAACCCAATCTCAGGGAGGTTATTTCCATGAAACGGCGGGATTTCAACCGAAGTCTTCTGCAAGTTGCGGGCGCTGGGCTTCTGAGCGTTGCCGCAGAAGGCGTGAAAGCGGCTGTGCCTGGTTTTCCATCGCTGTCTGCGTGGCGAGATCCTGCCGCTGGGCCAGTCCCGGCCTCAACCGACCCACGGCTGAAGGGAGCTTACCGGTTTTCCCGCGGTCTGTGGGTATATGTCCATCTCGAAGGTTCCCCGTCCGAGATCGGTTTCCAACACGGATATCTTCTCGCGCCTGAGATTGCGGATGGATTTAAGGCGGTCTCTCTCACCAACCAGCGGGGAACCGGAAAAGACCGGGATTTCTTCCGGCAAACGGCGAGAAAAATGATTTGGCCGAAAGTCAATGCCGAGTATCAAGCGGAGATGGAAGGGATTCACCAGGGCCTGCTGGCGCGCGGCGCTCAAATGGAAATGGACGACGTAGTCTGGCTGAATGCCATGGAGGAACTGGCCGATTATTACGTGCCGTGGTACGACAAGCAGCACAAGGTTGCGGAAGCCCGCCCTATCACCAGCCCAGGTAATTGCAGCGCCTTTGTGGCCACGGGAAGTTACACCAAGGATCACCAGATTGTCATGGCTCATAACGCTTGGACCAGCTACCTTCACGGCGAGCGGTGGAACATCATTTTTGACATCACCCCAAAGCGCGGCTACCGCATGTTGATGGACGGATTCCCCGGCGTCATCGCCAGTGATGATGATTTCGGCATCAACTCCGAAGGACTGATGATAACTGAAACCACCATCACGCAATTCCACGGTTGGAACCCGGAAGGAACACCCGAGTTTGTGCGGGCCAGAAAGGCCATGCAATATGCCTCTTCCATCGACGAGTACGTCCAAATCATGGTGAGAGAAAACAACGGCGGATACGCCAATGATTGGCTGCTGGGTGACCGGAAAACGGGCGAGATCGCCCAATTCGAGCTGGGCCTGAAGGCGTGGCGGGTATGGCGCTCCAAGGATGGATACTTCGTTGGCTCAAATTTCGTTAGCGATCCCAAAGTGCTGGCTGAAGATACGACTTTCAACCCGCACGATCTCTCGCTTTCACCGAACGCCCGCCGGGTGCGGTGGGAGCAGCTCATGAAGCAATACCGGGGCCGGATTGATACGAACCACGCTCAGCAGTTTCTCTCCGATCACTACGATAGCTACGACAGGAAGGAACAGCCGGGCTTCCGCACCTTGTGCGGACATGGCGACCTTGTCCCCTACCGCGAAACGGATTTTGACGCCGGACCGTTTGATCCCATCGGCGCCATTCAAGGTAAAGTAACGGACAGCCGAATGACGGGAGAGATGCGCTTCATTGCCCGGCGGGGCCACCCTTGCGGAGGCAATTTCTACGCGGCGCCTTTTTTGAAGGCACATCCCGAGTATGCGTGGCAATCGCCGTTGCTGCATGACATGGTTGCCGGCCCGTGGGTTGAATTTAAGACAGGAGACAAGGGTTGAAGACCGGTGCTGCGGTGTATTCAATCGTTTCGTACATCTGCCGCCGGTCTCAACCTCATTCGGTATTGGCTCCGGTAGTCATCGTCTTTACCCAATGAAGGAGAAAGGAATTCGCCATCCATGCATCCCATTGTCGATCTAAGAAGTGACACCGTAACCAAGCCGACGCCCGCCATGCGCCGGGCTATGGCCGAAGCGGAAGTGGGGGATGATGTCTATCGCGAGGATCCCACCGTCAACCGGTTAGAAGTGCGCGCCGCAGAAATATTTGGGCGTGAAGCGGGACTCTTCGTGCCTTCGGGATCGATGGGAAATCAAACCGCCATCAAGGTTTACACCCATCACGGCCAGGAAGTGATTTGTGAGGAGCGGGCCCATATCTTCAGCGTTGAAATGGGAATGATGGCGGCCTTTTCCGGGTGCTTGGCGCGCACCCTTTACGCGCCCGACGGGGTTTTGACCTGGGAGACGATTGCTCCGCATGTACGGGCAAAAGCCGGGTTGCGGGCGTCCACCGGACTGATCTCGCTTGAGAATACTTCAAACCTGGCGGGCGGCTCGGTTTATCCTTTGGAGGTCAGCCGGGAAATTTGCAAGCGCGGCCATGCAGAAGGCGTTGCCGTGCATTTGGATGGGGCGCGCATCTTCAACGCTGCGGTCACGCTCAACCGTTCCGTGCGCGAGCTGACGGAGGATTTTGATTCGGTGATGTTTTGCTTTTCAAAAGGCTTGGGAGCGCCGGTGGGATCGATGCTCGTGGGAAGCAAGAGTTTCATTGAGGAAGCGCGGCGCATGCGCAAGATGTTGGGGGGCGGGATGAGGCAGGCAGGAATACTCGCCGCCGCCGCTTTGATTGCACTGGAGGAATCTCCCGCGCGCCTTCATCTCGACCATGAAAACGCGCGCTATCTGGCAAGCGGTTTGGCGGAGGTACCGGGAATCAATATCGATCCTGCCAAAATCCAGAGCAATATTTTGATTTTTGATATTACGGGTACAGGTCTAACCTCTGCGGAGCTTTCGAAACGTCTCAAGACCAGAAATGTTCTCGCCAACGGTGTGACTCCACAGTCGATGCGCATGGTCACACACTGTGATGTGGACCGCGCTGGCTGTGCGTGGGCAATCGAATCGTTTCGTGAAGTCGTGAGTGCGCCCCAAAGGGCGATCTCAGCTTAAGAGAACCCTTTCATGAGTGCGGCGGGGTATTGGAAAATACTGCCCTTGCTCCCGTGAGGAGAGGGCGAGGCCGAGCCGGTGATTGTAGATTCCCGCTATACTGTCCTCGCCCCGTGGGGAGAGAGTGGCGCGCAAGCGCCGGGCGAGGGCATCGAAATACGTCAGCGAATGTCTGCTGCGAGTTCAGAGACACAGCGCGGATAATCTTAGCCAATTTCCTCACTTCTTTTTGTGTTTCAATTCGCCTTGCTGGACCGCGTATTTTCCGAGCGCTTCCAGATAATGCTGGCGATAGGAATCATCCGTCGGATCGAGGTGAGTGGCAATGCGGTATTGGTCAAGCGCCATCTTGTATAGGCCAAGCCTTTCAAGGGCCTCAGCGAGGTTGCTGTGGGCGTCCGCATCGTCCGGATCGTGCCGGAGCGCCTCCAGCATTTCGATGCGGGCACGTTGCCAGTCCTTTTCAAGAAGGAATGTTATCCCCAGTTCCCGGTGCAAGTCCGGGTTTTCCGGGTCCAGCGTTGAGGCATACCGCAAATCCTTCACCGCTTCATCAAATTTTCCATCTGACCGCTCATCGGCCGCCCGCCGCACAATGGTTCGCAGTTCCGTCTTGCTTTCTGCCGCCTGCAGCGCCGCGGAATCTCCCTCGTTTCCGCCCGTTCCGGAAGCCTTGGGTCGGACGACCGCCTTTTCGCCAGCTTTCACGGTGACGAAGCTCGTGGTCTCCGGATCACCGGGGCAGCGGACGTGCACGTAGTGGTCATTCGGATCAATCCCTTTCACCGTCAAGCTGCCGGTCGCGGTGGTTATGCCGCTGGGTATGGAATCCACGTCCACTGCGCAATTGGCTTTGCCTGTTTCCACCACGATGGTGGAGGTGGCATTCGGCGGCTTCCGGCGCCGCCGGGGGCGTCCGTAAAGAGCGCCCGGAGGCAAGAATCCCGCAGAGCAGAGGAATAAACAGACTATTGGCTTCATCATTCGAAAGCCATCTTAGCACTTGTAAGAAGCCGCGGGGCAGCGGACCGCTTCCTTGCATCTCAGGACGCCTCATAACCTCCCGCTTGGTAGTGTTCCAGTTTGTTTGCTGTAGCGGCGCTCGGGCTGGCCTATGTTATAGTTTTGAAGGGAGTGTTGGAGTTAGGGGTGAGGCTTGCATTTTGAACTGACGGAAGAGCAGCTTGAAATCAAAAAGACGGTCCGCAATTTTGCCGAGCAGGAAGTTCGCCCGCACGTTATGGAATGGGACGAGGCTCAGCACTTTCCCTACGAAATCCTCAATGACCTTGGCCGGTTAGGGCTTTTGGGTGTTCCCTATCCGGTGGAATACGGCGGCGCCGGGCTTGGCTATGTGGATTACGCATCCGTGATTGAGGAGCTGGCACGGGTGGATGGTTCAGTGGGCATCATTGTTGCAGCCCATACTTCTCTCTGCTCGGGGCATATTTTCATTGCCGGGACTGAGGCCCAAAAACGAAGGTATCTCGTCCCACTTTGCAAAGGAGAATTGCTGGGTTGCTGGAGCTTAACCGAGCCGCAAGCCGGAAGTGACGCCAGCGGCACCCGCACCACGGCAAGGCTGGATGGCGATTCCTGGATCCTGAATGGATCAAAAACCTTCACATCAAATGGAACCTACGCTGATATTTGCGTGGCCATGGCCGTGACCGACAAGACTGCCCACAAACACGGAATTTCTGCCTTCATTATTGAGCGCGACACACCGGGATTCCGGCCTGGAAAGAAAGAAAACAAGCTGGGCCTGCGTGCCAGCGACACGGCTGAGGTGATTTTTGAGGATTGCCGGGTGCCGCGTGAAAATTGCTTGGGAGAGCCGGGTCACGGTTTTGTTGACAGTCTCAAGGTGCTGGACAAGGGCCGCATTTCGATCGCCGCGCTTGCCATCGGCATGGCTCAGGGAGCCTTCGAAGCTAGCGTCAGCTACGCCAAACAGCGCCAACAATTCGGCAAGGCGATTGCGGAGTTTCAAGCCATCCAGTGGAAGCTGGCGGACATGGCGACGGAGATCGACGCTGCCCGCCTTCTCATGCTTCGGGCGGCGCGGCTCGCAGATCAGGGAGAGAGAGTGACGCGCGAAGGGGCCATGGCAAAGCTTTATTCGGGCGAGGTAGCCGTCCGCGTGGCGAATGAAGCGGTCCAGATTCACGGCGGATACGGCTTCATCAAGGATTATCCGGTGGAGAAGTTCTATCGCGACGTGAAGCTCTGCACGATCGGCGAAGGAACCAGCGAAATCCAGCGGATGGTGATTGCCCGCGAACTGCTGAAAAGCTAACTCAAAGATACTCGAAATTTAGCTGCTTTCACGGCGCCCCTGCCCTTCGTTGTCACCCCACGCAGGGGCTGGATTCCCGCTCCCCGCATTCGCGGGGACAAGCTTTTCGGGAACAAGCTTCGAGGGAATGACGACGCCGGGTTCGATGTAACGTGACTTTACACCTCGCGTAACGTTGTAACCTCCAGCCGGGGAGTTGTTAAACACGTTATAACACTTGTGCGGCAAGAATCTAAATGGACGGGTAAGGGCGCGGTTTGCCTGCTGTAGCGGCGCTCTATGAGCGCCGGAAACCGTTGAAGATCCAGATTCGGCGCTCATAGAGCGCCGCTACAGCAAATTGCGCCACTACCAATGAATGCCAAGCTCGCCGATTGTTGGGTTCTTTCATGTCAGACAATTTAGACGAATGGATGGAAAAGATCCTTGCCGGTGACCGTCGCGCGATCTCAACTGCAATCACAGCCGTCGAGAACCAGCAAGCGGATGGTATCCGCCTGCTGAAGCGCTTGTTTGTGCAAACTTCCGCCGCTTTTGTGGTTGGGGTCACAGGCGCGCCGGGTGCAGGGAAAAGCACGCTGGTGGAAAAGCTGGCCGTTGAATACCGCCGCGTTGGAAAGCGCGTCGGCATCCTGGCTGTGGATCCCACCAGTCCATTCAGCGGTGGCGCCATTCTTGGCGACCGCATCCGGATGCAAGGCCTGGCACGGGACGAAGGCGTTTTTATCCGCAGTATGGCGACGCGCGGACAGTTGGGTGGACTGGCTCCTGCCACACACGACGTGGTCACCATTTTGGAAGCAGCAGGATGCCAGGTGATCCTGATCGAAACGGTAGGCGTGGGGCAGGATGAGGTGGAGGTCGCGCGGCTTGCGGACGCTACGATGTTGCTCCTGGTTCCGGGCATGGGCGATGACGTCCAGACCTTTAAGGCAGGGGTCATGGAGATTGCGGATCTTTTCGTGATTAATAAGGCGGACCGTGTGGGCGCGGACCGGGTTGAACAGGAGGTAGCGGCCATGCTCTCCATCGCTCCGGGATCAAGCTCTTGGCGGCATCCCATTCTGAAAACGGTGGCTACGGACGGTACGGGTGTGCCGGAAGTCGTGCAGGCATTGGACCGGTATCGCGCCTTTGGAGAGGAGATGAATTTCGCCGCGCAACGCGCCCGCGCCAAGTGGCGTGCCCGTGTACTGGAGCTCTTGCGGCAGGAGTTGTTTTCCAAAGTTGTCAGCCGCCATCTTGAGGATGGAATCCTGGACAGCAGCGTGGAACAAATTATGGCGCGCTGCCGTGATCCGCATTCCATCGTCGAAGACCTCATCGCGGATTTCGCGCGACACTGACGCACGCAGTGCGGGGGAGCAAGAGTCTTATGCCTTCAAAGATTCATCATCTCGGAATTGCGGTTGAGTCTCTGGCCGAAGCGATCCCAGTTTTTGAAAAGCTATTGGGCCAGAAACCGTGCTCGCAGGAAGAAGTGGTGGACCAAAAGGTCCGTGTCGCGGTCTTCGAGGCCGGCGAAAGCCGGATTGAATTGCTGGAATCGACGGCTTCGGATTCCCCAGTTGCAAGATTTCTGAATCGCCGTGGACCCGGGATCCATCACCTGACCCTGACAGTGCCGGACTTGGAACAGGCGTTGGCAGAGCTCGAGCAGTCGGGTTTCAAGCTGGTGGACAAGGCGCCGCACGCCGGAGCGGCGCAGGAAAAGATCGCTTTCCTTCATCCTTCGAGTACCGCAGGCATTTTGATTGAGCTGTTGGAAGAGAAGAATTCATGAAGCTGGGAGTCTTTGAAGTTTTTGCCCTTTCCGACGGCGTGTTCCGGCTGGACGGCGGCCAGATGTTCGGTGTGGTTCCGAAGACCCTTTGGGAAAAGAAACTGCCTGCCGACGACTTGAATCGGGTAACCCTGGGACTCACCTGCCTGCTGGTCAATGCGGCGCAACATCGCATTCTCATTGAAACTGGAATCGGCGACAAGTTTGACCCCAAGTTCGCCAGGATTTATGGAATCAATCATTCAAAGACCTTGCTGGATGATCTCGCGCCGCATGGATTGCGGCCCGAAGACATCGACATCGTCATTAATTCCCACCTTCATTTCGACCACTGTGGATGGAATACGCGGCGGGAGGGCTCGCGCACGGTTTCCACTTTTTCTCGCGCCCGCTATTTTATTCAGCGAGGCGAGTGGGAACATGCCTTGAATCCGACGGACCGCGACCAAGCCAGTTATATCCAGGAATTTTTCTTGGCGGCTGAAAAGCAGACTGAGTTTCTGGAAGGCAATCAGGAAATTCTACCGGGAGTTCGAGTAGAGATTCTACGCGGCCACACTTGGAACTTGCAGGGAGTGTGGTTGGAATCTGAAGGCCAAAGCGCCCTTTTCATTTCCGACCTGGTCCCGACGGCCGCCCACCTACCCTATCCGTGGATCATGAGCTTTGACCTTTATCCCCTGGAAACTCTGGCTACGCGCCAGCGGCTTCTTCCCAAGCTGGTGGAGCAGGGAACGGTGGTCGTTTTCCCCCATGACGCCAGAATCCCTTGGACCCGGCTGGCGGAAGTCCAGGGTAAAATCACCATGGCCCCGCTGGATGAGGGCGCCACGGCATGATGGAGAAGCAAAATCAAGAGGCCTAAACGCCACGATGAAAAAACAAAAGACCCAGCGGACGAATACGGCAGAGATCGGCGTCATTGGGGGAAGCGGCATTTACAATATGCCGGGAATTTCCAAGATGCGGGAGGTGCGGGTTGCCACGCCATTCGGCAGGCCGTCGGATGCTTACATTCTGGGTGAGCTTGAAGGGCGGAAGGTTGCTTTTCTGGCTCGACACGGTCGCGGGCACGTGCTGCTGCCTTCAGAGCTGAACTTCCGCGCCAACATTTACGGTTTCAAGAAGCTTGGCGTGGAACGGATTATCTCACTGAGCGCCGTGGGGTCCCTGCGCGAGGAATTGAAGCCGATGGATATGGTGATCCCCGCACAGTTTTTTGACCGGACCAAAGGCCGCGCTTCGACGTTTTTCGGAAATGGAGTTGTGGCGCACATCAGCTTTGCTGACCCGTTCTGTCCGGTATTGCAAGACGTGCTGGCCGAGTCCTGCTCGTGCGCCAAAGTTAATTTCCATCGTCGCGGAACGTACCTTTGCATGGAGGGTCCTGCATTTTCCACGCGGGCGGAATCCCTCACTTATCGGGCCTGGGGTATGGACGTGATCGGCATGACCAACCTGCAGGAGGCGAAGCTGGCGCGGGAAGCAGAAATTTGTTACGTCACGTTGGCCATGGTGACCGATTACGATTGCTGGCATGAGGAGCACGATGCTGTGACGGTTTCGCAGGTCTATGACTACTTGATGCGAAACGCAGAAAATGCCCAGCGCATCATTGGCTATGCCTTGCAGGGTATGCCCCGGCAGCGGACCTGCAAGTGCGGCAAAACGCTGGCTCATGCCATTATGACGGACCGGAAGAAGATTCCTCCCAGGACCAGAAAGAAGCTGGAATTGATTGCCGGCAAGTACCTGAAATAGCTCGTAGCCACGGAGAGAGTATTCTTTACTTGGCTCCCAGTTTTGGAAACCGGCATTCCCGCGTAGGCGGGAATCCATACTTTACCCGCCGACAGTCCCGTATACAGTGTATCTCTTCGATACGATGGTCTTTTTCCACCGCTGCCCCCGAACCTTTGGCTAAAATGGACTTGCCCCGGTAAGACTTTGAATTGTGAGAGGACCCCCGGGGACTACGGGTCTATGGAGCCAATCAAAATTGAGGGAACGAAGCTAGAATGTTGGGAGAATATTACTGACATGGCTCTCTTGGTAGTTGGATCGGTGGCGTTTGATGACATCTCGACACCTCACGGAAGAGCGGAGAACATCCTGGGCGGATCGGCGACATACTTCTCCATCACGGCGAGCAATTTCGTGCCGGTCCGTATTGTAGCCGTGGTGGGTGACGACTTCGGCCCAGACGAACTTGCAGCGTTTCAAGGGCGGCCGATCGATACGGTAGGCCTGGAGCGGACCCCGGGAAAAACATTCCGCTGGCGGGGTGAATACAACGGTGACATGAACCAGGCTAAGACGCTTGAGACGCAGCTCAACGTTTTCCAGCATTTTTCACCGAAGATTCCGGCCTCTTATCTTGGAAGTGAATTTGTCTTTCTGGGGAACATTGACCCTTCGCTGCAGCTTCACGTGCGGCAGCAGTTGCCACGGGCGCGCCTGGTAGCTTTGGATACCATGAACTACTGGATTCAAGGCGCCCCGGAAGAGCTTCGCAAGACGCTTCAAGCAGTTGATATGCTGATCATCAACGAAGGCGAAGCCCGGATGCTCTCAGGCATCGACAACCTGCGCCGTGCCGCCACGGAGGTCTTGAGACTCGGCCCAAAGGCGTTGGTGGTGAAACGAGGCGAATACGGAGCCTGCCTCTTTCAGAATGGCAGCATCTTCTTTGCGCCTGGATATCCTTTGGAACAGGTGTACGACCCTACGGGAGCCGGCGACACGTTTGCGGGCGGCTTCATGGGTTATCTTGCAAGTTGCGAGGAGATCAACGAAGCGAACCTGCGCCGAGGCCTGATTTACGGCTCTGTCATGGCAAGCTTCGCGGTGGAGGCGTTCGGGCTGCGCCGGCTCCAGCGCGTCACATCCGGGGAAATCCAAAAGCGTTTCCAGGAATTCAAGACTATGACGCATTTCGATGTCTGAGCTTCAATCTAGCGATACGGGTTTGTCCGGACGTGTCACGCCCGTCCCGCGCGCGGTCCGGGTAGGGGTCTGGGCGCTGATCGTCCTTGTCGCCGTGAGTAACCTTGATTTCTTCTATTCGCGGGGTCTCAGCAATCTTTATGGCGATGGCCTTGCCCACGTCGAAGGGGCGCGCCGCATCTTTGACTCGCGGACACCCGGCTTGCCTGAGATTGGCAGCGTTTGGCTTCCGCTCTTCCACCTTCTTGCCGCTCCACTCGCTGTCCATGATTTCCTATGGCGCACCGGCCTGGCAGGAAGCTTGGTTTCCACGACAGCTTTTATTCTATCGGCCTGGCTGATCTTTCGTTTTTCCATGGAGCTCAGCCTCTCGCTTGGCGTCGCCGCGGTTTCACTGGCCATTTTCCTGCTTTCTCCGAGTATGCTTTATACCGCTTCAACCCCTCTTACAGAGCCCCTGATGATCTTCTGGACCATTCTGGTTGCGTTTCTGATTTTCCGGTTTCAACAGAGCGGCAGCCGCAAAATCCTGGTCGCGGCGTCGCTAGCGGCTTTCGCAAGCTCGCTGACACGATACGATGGCTGGTACCTGCTCCCCTTCGTGGCGCTCTTCATACTCCTGATGCCGCAGACTTCGTTTCGGCAGCGCACCGTCAACGCTTTCATCTTTTGTTTCATTTCAGGGCTAGGACCATTGCTGTGGTTTGCCCATAACGTTCACCGTTACGGCAACGCCTTCGAATTTTACAATGGTCCCTACTCCGCCAAGGCCATCTATGCCCACCAACTGGCCGTCACCGCTTTCCGCTATCCGACGGATGGCAGCATTCTCATTTCTGCCCGCTATTATCTGGAAGATCTCAGGTTGATAACGGGCCCGTGGTTATTGGTTCTGGCCATGTTTGGATTGATCGTGTGGTCGATTGACGGTCGAAAGCGAAGGCGTGGCGCGGCGGCCATCCTCCTGCTCGTGCCACTGCTCTTTTACGTTCAGTCGATGGCGTTCGCGGCAATTCCTATTTATGTGCCGACGCTCTTCCCGCACACTTATTACAATTTGCGCTACGGGCTGGAAATGCTTCCGGCGGTTGCCATCTTTCCCGCCTTCATTGCAGGAGGGAATGACAAAGAATTGAAATTCCGGGGTCATCTCGTTTTGCCCCCGCTATTGCTCGCCGTAGTTTTGGCGCAACAGACTGCGATCGCTGCGCAGGGGGTAAAGAATATTCCGATTGTCCATGAAAGCATCCTCAACACGCCGTGCGCCACCAAGACACAACGGGCATTGATCAGCTACTTCCGCTCAAATTTTGACGGGCATACCATTCTAATGGCCTTGGGCCAGTGGCCTTGCTTAAATCCCCAGGTAGGAATTCCCTACCGGGAGACCATCACCGAAGGCAATCGCAGATATTGGAGGAAACTCCCGCAGGGAGCATCGAAGCTGGCCGAATGGATCGTCGTGAAGCGAGGTGATGCCGTCGATGATCTGATGCGGGCTTTCCCAAGGGCCTTTACGGATTTCCGGCAGGTTGCCCGGTTTGATTTCCCTGGAGAAGAGCCGGCGGCCGTCTACCGGCGGACATCCGGCGCAGGCCGCGAGTAAATGGCGTTCGGAGCCTGCGCTGAGGGTAATGGCGCAAACAAACTACACCACTACCGCGCTGAGCGGGCATTCAAAGAAAAGAGGATTGGAACGGTTCCCCTTGCAGATTATTCCATTTTTCAAATATCACGGACTTGGAAATGACTTCGTCGTGACTGCGGCGGAAAGCATCGCACCGGCATTCAACCGTCTTGCTACTCGCCCGGATGGCCGGCGCTCCGCGAAAGCGCCGGGTCTGAATGAGCTGGCGAGAGCGATTTGCCACCGGCATCAAGGGGTGGGCGCAGACGGTTTTCTGGTGGTCTCTCGATCTTCGAAGCAGGGAATTGACGCAGCCGCCAGGTTTTTCAATGCCGACGGAAGCGAGGCGGAAATGTCCGGGAATGGCATCCGCTGCATCGGCGCTTATTTGTTACAGACGCGGAAAAGGGTTCAGACCCTCCGTGTTGAAACACCTTCTGGACTCCGTCGCCTTGAGGTTATTGAAGCCGCTTCGGACCGGTGGATATTCAGGGTTGAGATGGGAGAACCTGTTCTCGAACCCGGTAAAATCCCATTTGCGGGAAAGGGCGCACAGGCGCCGGTGGTGGGTTATCCCCTGAAGACAACCCAGGGGCGATTTCGGGTTACGGTGACGTCCATGGGGAATCCGCATTGCACTCTATTCGTGAAGAGTCTCGACCGGATTCCCTGGCAAGCGATTGGCCGGGAGATCGAAACCCAGCGGCTCTTCCCAAACCGCACCAATGTTGAGTTTGTCCAAGTCCACACGCGAAACGAGATTGAGGTCCGATTTTGGGAGAGAGGCGTGGGCCAGACCGCTTCATCGGGAACCGGGTCTTGCGGAGCCGTTGTGGCTTCAATCTTGAATGACTTCACTCAACGCAAAGTCCGGGTTCGAACTCTGGCCGGCCAGCTTGAAGTAAGCTATGCCCGGGACGGACAGGTCCTTTTGACCGGCCCCGCCGTTCTAATTGCAAGCGGGACTTTCCACTTCCAGCCCTGAGTTCCGGGTAGTGTCTCAGTTTGTTTGCTGTAGCGGCGCTCGGAGCCTGTGACACGACCGGGTTCCAAGCCTACTTGCTTTTCGCTGGAAAGACCTGGGGATTGGCAGCCTGGGGACGAACGTAAAGATAGAGCGTATGAGTGGCTCCGTAATCTCCCGTGACGGTTTCGACCCGCGCCGGTTTCCAACCCGCTACCGGGAAATCATGCGAAACGATTCGCGCTCCCGGCCGCAGTTGCCGTTCGAGCACCGGGCGCAACCGGGCGTTGACCACACCCAGCAGATAAAGAGTCACTACGGTTGCCGGCCTCAAATTCACTTTGAAAAAGTTGGCATGAATTATCCGCACCCGGTTTTGCAATCCAATCTGGAGTACGTTTTGGGACGACTGTTCATAAAGCTGATCGTCCAGCTCCACTCCTACCGCATCCGCGCCGAAGATTTCCGCAGCCATGATGACGATCCGCCCGTCTCCCGATCCCAGGTCGTAAACACGGTCAAAACGGCTCACGTGAGCCAGAGCCAACATGTCGCGGCAGACGCCAAGCGGCGTCGGCACATAAGGAGCTAGCTTCCCGGTGAGTCCGCCCGGCGCTTCGGCAATTTGGGGAGCTTCGGATTTCGCCCCTGCGAGAGTGACCGCCAAAAGCAAAACCAGAATAATTCCTGCCAGGGTCTGCAGCCATTTAAGAACATAGGATTTCAACATTGCGCCCTCAAAATGCCCATTTTACAAGGGCTGAACCACGCCCTCAACGTTTCCGATTTCACGAGAGTCCGGCTTCTGGCCAGCGAACCTGTTACTCGGTGATGAGAACCATTGTATTCACGCGCCCTTCGCGCTAGTATTCCTCGCACGGTCGCCCGTACGTTTTGATGAGGCCGGTAGAACATTTCTTGATCACTAACCGGAGGTGGGAAGAGGAGATGTGGAGACTTTCTGATAGAAAACACCGGCGTACAACAGCCCGCGCCGCAATCTGCGCCTTGATCTTGTTCTCCCAAGGGGCAAGCCCATTGCAGGCCAAGAAAAAACACAGGCCGCAGGGTAATCCGAACGACCCCACCTCCCGCCTATTTCAACTCCTAGACAATTCCTACGATGGCAAGCTGAATGATCTATATTTGCTGGCTGATGTTTACTCAGACCCGGCGAATCCCGGGAAACAATATCAGCGGGTTCTTCGTGTGGACTACGACAAGAGCCGGTTCTTTGGAAGATTCAGGATTTTCGTTCGCAGCGTCGCCAAGCTGACGCCGACTCAACTCCAAACCTATACTCCCCAGCAGATTTATGACTTTGGCGAAAAGGACTCCGCTAAATTTGAAAAGATTAACCCCGGTCCCTTCGGCCAGAATGGCGATCTTTATCTTCAAGCCAATGGAAACGGACCGCTGCAAACCGCGCCCATCACTGAAAATGTCCGGCAGCAATACGATTTCTTGCTGACGAAGTATATTCTCCCCGCGGTAGAGAAGAAATCGTAGTTTTCAGGGAAGCATGGCGTCTCTCAGGGCTCCGTCAGGACCAGCCGCTGATACGTTGCCGGATTCCTGAAGCGGACCGGGAATAATGGGTCGGCCTTCGAAGTGAAAATGATTTCGTGTTTATCATCAGGCTTCGTGCTTCCGGGCGCCACAGGCTGAACGGCTTTTCCCAACAAAAAGGACATTCCCACTTCATAGTTCGTCTTTAGCGATTCGCCGGAGAAATACGCCGCCGGAATCGCAAAATCCGCCGAGTATCCGCCGGAAGTTTTTTTCCAGAAAGCTTTGATCTGATTTGAAAGGCTCGCATCAGAAGGTTCCGCCGCGGCGAGTTTCGGCTCAACCTTCGCGGTGGCGGGAACCAAAGCGAAGTCACCCGGCATGAATGTCACTTGGTGCTCATCGAGGCCGGTCTTGGTGCTGAAGAAGTTTTTCCGGAATGCCGTTTCCAGGAAGACTCGCATTCCGTTCTCTGCTTCGTCTCCCGTAGCATTTGCGGGATAATAGAAATGGGGATCTTTCACGCTGATGCCAATGTAGAGGTATTGGCGGTCCCAGCGCAAGGCGACTTGGGCCGAGAATTGATCCGGTCCACTCCACAGTTCTGAACCCGAAGCAATCTGGTCCCGGCTTTCAAGGACGTAGACGGGACCCGGCTCCCATTTGGAGAAGGTACCATCCAGCTTTGGTGTTTGGGTTACGCGAAATGCGCGTAACACGTCATTGTCGGCATTCCATTCGATCTTTCCATCTTCCATCGTTTTGAAGGCGGGATCGGATTTGACAGCTTGCAGGCGGGCCTCCGTCTGAGTAGGGAATGGGGAGATTTCCGGCAGAAGTTTTGCGAATTGGCTTTTCTGGCCGAGCACGTCCACGGCTTGTTTCAACTCCCCGATCCTCGCTTCGAGTGAAGGCGCGTCGACTGGTTGGCGCTGCTCGGAATAGAGCGGCTGAAAAATATTTTGGTCCCACCAGTAGTCTCCATAGGTCTTGAGGAACGGTCCCAGCAGCTCAAGGCCCTGCGGTCCATATTGGCTCTCGACCGCATGGTTGACGGCCTGATGAGGATCATAGGATTTCGGGTTCCACAAATAATCCGCCACGGTTTGGAGCGCGACCATCGAAGCGTGGGCTTGGATCATCGGATTGGCGAAAACGCCCTGGACCACTTCAGGAAGCTCAGGGTCGCGGCCAATGACGGGGGCCAGAATCAATCGCCAGGGGATTCCATCGTTCACCGGGAAATTATCCCAAATCACCAACTTCCTTCTCAAAAGCTTGCTCCACTCTTTCGCTTGCGCCAGGGTGATGGTAGGCGAAACCACTTTCGTTCCCGTCCACGCGATGGGAACGTCCGGGTCCACGCCCTTCCCAAGTTCTTTGACGTAGGTGCGGCTTCCCCAAGCGTTGGTATAAGTGGTGGGCGTTACCACCAGGTGGTTGCGGGTCGATTGGCTTTTGAGGTAGCGATTCAATTTGTTGGTCAAGTAAACGTGGGCGGCGCCCAAGTCTTTGAAACGGGCTTGATCCGCCGGGTTTTGAAGCTTTTGCGGAATATCATCCAGGAACAAGGCAAAGCAGGAAACTCCCATCTTGGCGACACTGTCCAGCTTGGCGGTCAACGCCGCAAAATCGGCGTCGCTCGAATAAGTCATCGAAAGTCCGGGACTGATGGCAAAGCAAAAATCGACAAAATTGTCATGCGCCGCATGAATCTCCTGTTGGAGCGCTTCAGCAAGAGCGGGAGGGTAAGGCTCCCGCCATTTGTCGCGATGATATGGGTCGTCCTTCGGAGCATAAAAATAAATATTCATGCCATGATCGCCCTCGAAGCGGAAAATATCCAGACGGTCCTGCAGGCTCCAGGGCGGCCCGTAAAATCCTTCAACAATTCCCCTCTGGCCGAAGGAGGGGAAATCCGCCACCCGCACCTGCCGCCCGCCTTTTTCGATTTCCACGCGCTTTGCCTGCGGATATAAGCGGTCCGCAACGTTCGAAGGCGAAGCTTGAAGAATCTGGGGAATTAGAAACAGAGCCTCATGCAATCCCGCCTGCTGGCTCGCCGTGATCCGAATTTGAATGGGCGATCCCTGCTTGCCGTTCAGAATCTCGATCACGTATCCCTGGCGGGCGGTTTCCTTTGTCAAGCTGTCTCCAGTGGAGTCTTTGCGCCGGAGCATTTTAAGGAGCTGCGAGTCACGTTTGAATGGTTTGATCTCGATCACCACACCAGCGCCGCTTGCCCTTGCGGCGCGCAAGCTTGAGGCGATGGAAACTTTCGCCCCGCGCGCTTTTGCAATTCTCTCAATTTGGGCCGAAATTCGGGGGTCCATTCCGTGCTTCGAGACAACCGCCCAGGAACCACCCTGGGCGCTCGAAGACTGCACTCCGAAAAGAGACAGAGCAAGAAGAGCCAATCCTACCCGGATGTTTTTCATTTCCCTTGTCCTTGTTTTCGTGAAATCGGATCCAGTCTTTTCCGGACTCTGGCCGTGGATCGGGGGAGACGCCGTCCGGAATGGCGCGCCTGCCTGGGAGCGATTCCGGAGACCGCCGGCAACGTCCACACCGATAAATCTTCCGATCCCAGCCGCCAAGCGGCGAATCCTCTCAGTTTGTAGTGGCTGATCAGAGCGAGCTTCAGTTTCAAGCTCTCCGTATTTTCAAACCAGGCGTTGTAATGAGCGTTTCCCTGGCGGTAGGCAAACCACGGCGATTGCCTTACGGCATCCCATCGGACCTTAACTCCCGTCTTCCGCTCAACTCCGATAACATCTCGAAGCGTGATGGTGTGAGCAAAAGTGCCGCCTCCGGTTTCGACCCATTCGCGGCCGTAGAAAGGCACGCCCAGAAGGATTTTTTGAGCCGGAATGCGGCTGGTCGCATAATCCAGCACCTGCCTCACCCAGTCATATCCCGCTACGGGACCGGGAGGGTCATCACGCCCATGCTGGTCGTAGGCCATCACCGTGACGAAGTCGGCAAAGCGCCCGATTTCCCGATAATCAAACGCCGCTGCCCAGGTTCCCGTCCCGGGTTTACCGGGAATAGCGGGGAGAATGATTCTCTTCGGAGGCAGGGCCACGCTCAGCAATTTGCCCTCGGAATGGAACCGTCGGGCCGCCTCGCGCACCAACTCGGAAAAGTTGGCGCGGTCTTCCGGCGCGATGTTTTCGAAGTCGATCTGCATCCCTACGGCGTGATCACGCCGCACGGCATATGCAAGATAGCTCACCAGATGTGTCCGGGCTTGGGGATTCCGCAGCACAGCAGTGACGGTGCTGCGGTCAAAGTTTCTGTTGAAGACCAGCGGCATCAGCGGAATGTGATCGTCGCGAGCCAGCTTTGCCACGCGCGGCGGAATGCCGCCAAATACGAATCCAGAGGGCTGAATCCAATAACTTTGCGGCGCCAGCAATGAAACTCTCTTCCCGTGGACCGCGAGAGACTGAAAGCTTGGCTCATCATCGGCATAGTAAAAGAGCCGAAGCGGACCGGAAGAAGGTCCTTGCTGCCGGAGAACGACTGACTTAACGGTGGCGACCTTCGCTCCAAGCAGCGGATCGGGTGAAAACGCGAGGCACGGGGGCAAGCAAGCGAGAATGATGGCAAGAAGCCTGAATACCATAATGAGGCGCAGACGCCGGCAATAAATATATGAAATGCCATAGGCCGAAGCAATGTCACGAATGCTCGATTGTACGCTCGTACGCGGGCTACCGGTCATCATCATTCTTCCTTCTTTAGAAATTGAAGCGCCAAAACCCCATCAACCAGTGGAAAACTGCCCAAGCAAAGCCATTCTTTGTGTCTCAAACTCATCGTCAAACCCATAACTTGCTGATTCTAAATCGATTGATTTTGTTTGTTTGTAAAATCAATGTATCTAACTCATAATACAATGGTTATCGATTTCTGATGGCTTTGCTCAATGGCTTTGGATGGGTTTAGTCCTCGAGTCGTCCTTTGTTTTCATATACATTCTAGCTTCGTTCCCTCAATTTTGTTTGGCTCCATGCCCCGGCAGTTCCCGGAGGTCCTTTCACGGTTCAAAGTTTTATTTTGAGCACAGGCCATTCTAGCCAAAGGTTGAGGGCAACGGTGGAAAAAGAGCATGGTATCGAAGCTATACGCTGTATACAGGATGGACAGCGCCTTGGTTCCCGCGAAGCCGGGAATCAAAGGGACGGTCATTCCCATGTAAGCGGGAATCCACATCCTGCTTGCCCGTGTCGGCTTGGCCCCCTGCTTTCACTGGGCGACAATGAGACTGGCAACCGCGCTTGATTCTGGCGAAAAGCCCACGAGGAGAAAAACCGCTCGTCGTGACTACCTGCCTTGCCCGGTGCCGATGCTCTGCGAAAAGCAACAGGCAAGTCAATGCCAAATTGAAAAGCTGCCCGGCTGAAGCCGGCCTCTACATTCCGGGGATGGGCGAAGTCTTATCATTTGACTCGCTTGGCGAAAAAAGCTTTCCAGAGGTAATAAGCCGGGATGCCACTGGACACAAGAACTAAGCACCAGACAGCGTCCGCCCGCCGTTCAACAAAGGCGCTGGCGAGCAGAGCTAATGCCAACAGGATGAATACGGCTGGAACCACGGGATAACCCCATGTCCTATAGGGACGGGGCATATGCGGTTGGCTGCGGCGTAAAACAAAAATCGAAGCGGTTACCAGAGCATAAAAAATCCACTCCGAATAGATGGCCTTGGTGAAAAGCGCCTCGTAGGTGCCGCTGATTACGAAAATTCCCGCCACCGTTGACTGGGCGATGATGGAAACGACGGGAGTGCGAAAGCGTGGATGGACGGAAGCCAGCACCGAGGGAAAGAGCCCGTCGTTGGCCTGTGCATACGGAATCCGGGAGGAAGATAAAATCGAACCGTTCAAAGTTGCAAATGTCGAAACGAGCACTCCGATGGCGACGAAGTCGGCTCCTGCCTTGCCCAGGAAGCTGCGCGCGGTCGCAGCAGCAATGGTGTTCGTCGAGAGGGCCGCATCAGGACTCAAGACATAAAAGTAAACCAAATTGACCAGGACGTAGACGAATCCTACCAGTAGCGCGCCGGCGATCAACGCGATCGGCATGTTCCTTTGCGGGTTTTTGACTTCTCCGGAAACCATACTGAGGTTGTTCCAACCATCGTAAGCCCAGAGCGCGGAAATGGTGGCCGCCGCGAAGCCGGCAAGCAACCCGCCGCTTTTTGCGGCAGAGGACGCCTGAGCGAAATGGCTGAAAGAACCATGACCGAGCAGCAGGCCGAGCACGATCAAGGCTGCCAGGACTGCAATCTTGGCAATCGTGAACAAAGTTTGCACCACACCGCTTCCACGCACCCCCAGGATATTCACCACCGACAAAAGCACAATCATCCCCAAAGCTCCGAATTGCAGTCCGGAGACAGACGGTTCGAAAACGTGACCTTGCACCGTGAGGCGCGCGCTCCAGAGGTTTCCGGCAAGGAAAGGGAAGAAGTAACTCAGGTAGAGGAGAAATCCGGTGGCGATGGCGGCAATCGAGGCGGACTTGGCGACAATGAATTGTGTCCAGCCGTACAGAAAGCCCATCATGGGGCCATAGGCGCGGTGAAGATAGACGTATTCCCCTCCAGCTTCGGGAATAGCAGCGCCCAACTCGGCATAGCCCAGCGCCCCAAACAGGCTGAGGACCCCGGCGAATATCCACACTTGGATGACCCTGACCGGCGTCCCCACGTGTCGCAGCATCATGCTGGGCACCACGAAGATCGCCGTCCCAATCATGGTCCCGGCCACAACCGAAGTTGCCCCGTAAAGCCCAAGTCCCTTGACCAGCTTGTTCGTTTCAGCCATTTTGTTCAGGCGGACAAAGGGGCGGTTGCCGGGTTCGGGCGGCCACCCGAGCAGCCGCTACTTTTTCATGGTCTCGTGCTGCACCGCCAATTGAAATCTTCCAGCCAACCAACCCACAACGAAGGTAATGGTAGCGCCAATCGCGACGTACCAGGTCCAGGCGATTCCTGTAAATTTAATCGTAAGAATCAATCCTCCCAAACCGCACAAGGCTCCGGTCAACGCGCTGGTTGAGGGTGTGTCTTGGGTGAGCGTGCCGAGCAGGAAGATTCCGAGCATACTCCCGTAAGGCACCGAGGCAATGGTCAAAGCCATTTCAAGCACGCTTCGGTGAAAGGTGGCGATGCCGAGCGCAAGGGCCACCAGCACTCCACCCCAGATCAAGGTCAGGAATCGTGACACACTCAGATAGTGATGGTCGCTGGCAGACTTCCTGAAAAAAGGTTTATAGAAATCCACGACGGAGCTTGAGGCCAAGGAGTTCAATGCCGCGCTGAGGTTGGCCATCCCCGCTGCCACAATTGCCGCTATCAACAGGCCGGCGAGCCCCGGAGGCAAGGAGTGGATGACAAAGTAAGGGAAAATCATATCCGTCCGGCCCACCGCCGATGTGGGCGGATAAAAACGATAGTAACCGAAGAGAACTACCCCCATAACCAAAAAGAGGGCAAACTGGAAGAGGATGACAATGCCGCTGGAAAGGAGCGCGGCCTGGCTCTGCCGCATGTTGCGCGCGGCCAGCAGGCGTTGGACGATCAATTGGTCGGTACCGTGACTGGCGCTGGTCAAAAACGTTCCGCCGATGAACCCTGCCCAGAATACATAAGGGTTATGCCAGTTGAAAGAAAAATTAAATATAGCAAATTTATGGCCCGACACCTGGGCAATGCGCTGAACGGTTGTCCAACCGCCGGGAATGCGGTGGAGAGCCAGGACCAGAGCCAATACCGTGCCGGCTAAATAGATGGTAAGCTGGATAACGTCCGTCCAGATCACGGCCGTCAAACCGCCTTCAAAGGTATAAAGAAGAGTCAAACAGGTTACAATGAGCAGCGAGGCCAAAGTGCCTCGCTTGAAAACAACCTCAAAAACAATGGCCACTGCGAATACTCGGACACCTTCGGCGAGCGACCGGGTGGCCAAGAAAAGGGCAGCGGTGAAAACCTTCAAGACCTTCCCAAACCGGAGCTCGATCAACTGGTAGGCGGTGTAGATTTCGCCTGCGAAGTAGCGGGGAATGAGCAGGAAGCTGACGACAACACGGGCCATCAGATACCCAAGAACCAGTTGCAGAAAGGCCAGGTTGGAGCGGTAGGCGATGCCGGGCGTGCTGATGATGGTTAGAATGCTGGTTTCCGCCGAGACCACTGAAAGCGAGATAGCCCACCAAGGTAGTTTACGGCCACCCAGGAAATAGTCCCGCAAGCTATGCTGGCCTTTGCGGAAGTGGGCGCCAAAAAGAGTGATCCCCAGGAGATAAGCGACCAGAACGAACAAATCAAGCCAGCTTATGGCCAATCGGACTCCTTAACTTGAGCTTCCCTCAGCCTTTTGCCCTCGTTCCTGCCGCCCAGAAGGCTCCCGGACTTGGCTGTATTCGGGAGAACAATGTTTACGGGTTTGCCGCGAGTGTATCCAAGAGCTTCAAAGCTGTCAAGTTTGCGCCACAACCGGTACCGGTGGTGGTACAGTTTGCTGTAGCGGGGCTCGAACTCTGTCCTAACAGGGAGCGTCGAAACCCATTGAGAATCCAAACTGGACAGTTGAAGAGCGCCGCCACAGCGATCTGGACCCCGATCCTGCAATGCAGGTCTGAAGGCGGTTACGACTCCCGCTCAAAACTGACTCTGTGGAGCTTGGCGTTCCAAAATATGAAAAAGCAGAAGAATTTTGCAAAACACTCTCAAGAAGGGCGCAGACTCCAAAAAGCGTTGAATGAGCATCCAAACACAGGTAGACATCGGTGCAAAGCAATGATAAAAACTTTGCATGGACGCTTCCGGCAGATTTTGCTTGAAAATATTCTCAACTCTTGGTATTCCAATTCGTCACCCGATTTCTGGGGAGCCAATTGGCCGGACATCGTCGCACTCCCTGCGCTTCCGGGTAGTATGGCCTGGGCCTGGAACGTTTCAAGCACTAAATCCTTTCGACCGAGGTAGTCTTTCAATGATGAAGATTCCAGCATATTTAAGTTTGATTTTAGTGTTCGGTTGCTTATCCCCCGCATCGGCCGCGCCTCTCGCAGGTCAAGTGGCAGCCCTGGCGCCGCGGAACTACTTGCCGGTTACAGTTCAAACGCAGGCCGCTCCGGCGGGGCAGGCCGCAGCCGGCCAAAAAGCGCCCTCCTGGAAGACGCGGGATGAGTACGACGCATTCCAGACAATGGCCAAGACAGCGGATCCAAAGCAGCAGATTTCATTGGCTGACGCATTCCTCCAAAAGTATTCAAATTCGGATTTCAAGGATCAGGCTTATCTGATCAAAATGTTTGCCTACCAGAAACTGGGCGACTCGGCGAATGCTATCGCGGCGGCCAAACAAGCCCTACAGTTGAATCCCAACGAGCTTCCGGCGATTAACTACCTGGCGTTCGCGTTTCCGTTTGTTTATAAGGCGAATGCGCCCGACAAGGACGCTCAACTCTCGCAGATCCAAGCGACCGCGAAGCAAGGATTGGAACTTCTGCAGAAGCTGGCCAAGCCGGCCACGGTTTCTCAACAGGTTTTTGACAGCCAGGTGAAACAGGTTCGCGCCAATTGCAACCGCGCGCTGGGCTTCGCCGCTCTCCAGCAGAAGGATTATGCCAACGCCATAACTTATTTGAAGGCCGCGGCTGAAGACAACCCCAGTGACAGCTACACGGCCTCATTCCTCGGTCAAGCGTACCTTTACTCAAATCCCCCTGACTTCAACAATGCCATTTGGTATCTGGCCCGCTCCGCGGCCTTGGCCAAAGCATCCAACAGTCCCAACGCCGCTGCGCTCCAGAAGTTCTATAGCCAAGTCTATGTTGGGCGGCATGGTTCGGACGCCGGAGAGAATGACATTGTCACGCAAGCCGCCACCTCGCCTACTCCTCCGTCCGGTTTTAACATCTCGCCGCCTCCCAAACACGCAGCCACGGGTAACGCCTTGGTGGACGGTTTTTATGCCATGCAAGACGCCTTGGTGGTGGGTGGAGATCAGGCTCAACAGGCTTGGGATAAGCTCAAGAGCCAGCCTTTCGCGGGCGGCGGGTTCGTGGATAGCGCGGAAAAAGGGACGGATCCTGACACCTATGTTATCCACGTCGATATCACTCCGGACTCTAAAGCAAAAGAGGGTGTTTACGACCTGGATTTGGTGACGAATCAAGCTGACGCGAAGTACCTCTCCAAAGGAGACGGCGTTCGCTTTAACGGCACCATTTCGGCCTATAAGGTGACGCCAAGCTTTGTGATTACGCTTTCTCCCGCAACCATCAATGCGGATGACCTTGCCCAGGCAAAAGCCAAGGCGCAAAAGAAGGCGCCGGTCCGCCGCAAGCGCCGCCGCTAAGGACAATCGTGGAACGGATTCTGTCAACTCTTGAGAAGGGGATGCGCCGCGTTGCACATCCCCTTTTTTTCGGCCTTTCGAAGGCCGGTTGAAGCTTACAGGTCCTGTTTGCGCAGCGCTGCCACCCGGGTAACTTGGATTGCCTAGACGGAAGGGCGCCGGCCGCGCCTGGGATGCTGATGGGGGCCGGTTGTGGATTCCACATGCCAGGATCGGGGTGAGGTTTCAGCGGCGGGGGTTCGCCATCATCGTGAAGGCCGCTTCTTGCGGGATGGGCGGTGGCTGTTCAAGAAACCGTTCATTTTGCGGCTCAGAGTATTCCGGTGGATTCCCAGAGCGCGCGCGGCGCGGGACTGGTTGCCTTGATTCTTTTCAAGCGTTTTCTTGATGAAGCGTCTTTCGAATTCGCTAATCGCGTCCTCGTAGTGCAGTCCGCTTGTAATCATCTGGTCGATGAGCGCATCAAGTTGGTCTTTCACGATAGATCTCCAGCCAGGAATTTCCAGCCGCAGGCGTTTCTTTTTATCCAGGGCTCTTGGCGGCCTCTACCAGAGCCTGTCTGAACTTGTCGAATCCGTTCGAGAATTGAGTGCGGAGATCCCGCGGCATCACAAAAGCGAGAGCGCGAGCCCCGGTTGAGACATACGGCGCCATGGTGGAGCGGCTAACGGCCTGTGCCTTAATGGAAAAGGCCATCATCACCATCAGCACCACGCAATCAATTGCGATTCCCCGGACTAACCCGAAGATAGCGCCCATAAAGCGGTCAAACCACTGAAGGCCGGCTTTCTTGACTAATTTTTGGACCACCCAGATGATCAACGATCCTGCCGCCATGACCCCCAGGAACAAACCCAAAAATGCGAGAGCCAACGCAACCTCATTGGACTTGGTAAGATCCTCGAACCAGACTGCTACACGGGTATAAAACGCCGCTGCCACAATGATCCCGGCAATGAGCGTGGCCAACGAAACGATCTCAGCCAGGATGCCCTTGCGGACTGCCGTGAGAACGGAGATGATGAGTACGGTTGCCAGAACCCAGTCCAGCCAGTTCCAAGACGCCATAAAGATGAGAATAAGAAAAGAGTAGTCCCCGCGCACCGGGTGCTTCCGGGCGCCGGCCTTTCAATGGGTTGAATGATGAGCTTACCGGTTGGTCCGCGCTCCCGCTCTCCTTGGCCCTACCCCTGCAAGGGCCGACCGGCAACGCGCTGGTAAGCTTCGAAGTACTTTTCAGCGGTCCGGGCTATCACCTCGGGTGGCAGATGAGGAGGCGGTGGAGTTTTGTTCCAGCCCGCCTGCTCTAAGTAGTCCCGGACGTATTGCTTATCGTAAGACGGTTGTGGGCGGCCCGGAGCGTATCCCTCCACGGGCCAAAAACGGGATGAATCGGGCGTCAGGACCTCGTCGATCAGGACAATGTCGCCGCCGTAAACTCCCCATTCAAACTTTGTATCGGCAATAATGACGCCGCGGCTCTCTCCGTATTCCCGCGCCCGGGAGTAAACCTCGATGCTCTTTTCGCGGAGGGTCGCAGCAGTCTTCTTACCAATCATCGCTGCCATTTGATCCCAACTGATATTTTCGTCGTGCCCTTCCTTGGCCTTGGTGGCGGGCGTGAAAATCGCAGTTTCGAGCCGGGCGGATTCTTGAAGTCCAGGTGGAAGCTGAATGCCACAGACTGCCCCCGTCTTCTGATAGTCCTTCCAGCCGGAACCCGCCAGATACCCCCTGACTACACATTCGACGGGGAAGGGCTCCGTCTTCTTCACCAGCATGGAACGGCCTACAAGCTGGGATGCAAATGGCTGAAGTCCGGCTGGGTATTCCCGGACGTCGCCTGTAAGAAAATGATGAGGCACAATCCCATCCAGGAAGTTAAACCAAAATATTGAAAGCTGCGTCAACACCTTCCCTTTACCTGGAATCCCTTCGCTCATCACGACGTCGAAGGCGGAGAGGCGGTCAGTGGCGATGATCAGCAAGCGGCCACCCGCAACCTCATAAACGTCCCGCACCTTGCCGCGCGAGAAGAGCTGGATCCCTGGAAGATGGGATTCGAGAAGAATTTCCTGTTCGCTAGTTTGGATCACACTGACACCGAGCCTTGCCTATTCTAGGTGATGCGACGGGATTGTCAACGGAAAAATTTACCCTGTCCGCAACGCACTAAAAGCGCATGAAATCATATTACGAGGCGGTGGGAACAACCCCTGAAATGGGATCTGGGGAAGCGCAGGTTATGCGGGCAAGGCTACTGCCTCCGGCTCCATCTGTTCCAGGCGGACGGACACCAGACGGGACACTCCGGGCTCCTGCATCGTCACTCCATACAAGATGCGGCAGATTTCCATGGTCCTCTTGTTGTGGGTGATCAGGATGAATTGGGTTTGGGCGCTCATCTGGTTGATGAGCCGCGTGAAGCGCTCCACGTTCGCATCGTCGAGCGGCGCGTCCACCTCATCGAGGACGCAAAAAGGGCTTGGCGCAAAACGGAAAATGGCAATGAGCAACGCCAAAGCCGTCAGCGCCTTTTCCCCGCCGGAAAGCAATAACACGTTTTGCAGCCGCTTTCCGGGCGGCTGGGCAACAATGTCAACACCGCTTTCGGGGTCGGTTTCATCACTCCATCGCATCTCTCCGTTTCCTCCGCCGAAAAGGGTGCGGAACGAATCGGCAAAAAATCCGTTAATGGCCAGAAACGCTTCACGGAATTGACGGTGCGAAACCTGATCAATCTCGCGGATGGTCTGGGTGGTATCATTAATGGAAGCCAGCAGGTCCTGGCGCTGAGTGTCCAGAAAAATCTGGCGGTCACCGGCCTCACGAAGCTCCTCCAAAGCCATCATGTTCACAGGTCCCAAGCGCTCCATTCGAGCCCGAAGTTCTTCGGCCTCCTGGCTGCCCCGGGAAAGGTCTTCGCCTTCGAGAAGATGTCCCGGTCCGATTTCGTGCAGCAATGCGTCCGGTTCCAGACCAAGTTCCTGGCCACAGCGCTGGACGTGGTGAGCGAGGTCCGACTCCGTCCTTGCCAGCGCCACCTCCGCGGACGAGCGCCGCTCGCGGCGGGCGTCGAGTTCGGCTCGCCGCGAATCCAGCAGCAGATTCATCTCGTCGCGGCGAGCTCGCATCTCCAACGCCTGCCGTTCGAGGCCGGCCAGCCTTGCGTTCTCACTTTCCTGCTCCTGGACAACCGCTGCCCACAGTTCGCCCGCTTTTAACCCCTCGGCCTGCCATTGCGTCATCTCCTCCGCTAAGGTACGGGTTAAGATCGCGAGCCGCTCGTCCCGTTCGCGAGTTTCCGCCGCCTGGCTCAGGAGCCGGCGGTAATCCGTTTCCACGCCATTCATCTTTTCACAGAGTCCGCTGGCGCGAGATTGAGCCGTCCCCAACTCCTGCGCCAACCGGTCCATGCTGGTTCGCAACTCGCGGGCTGTCCCAAGAGCCTCCGCCAGCGACCTTTCGCTCCTTGCCTTTTCTTCACCTTCCTGGGCTAAACTCGATTCCAGTTCCACCCGCCGGGCCGCAATTCGCTGCCTTTCCTCTTCGAGCAATGAGGCTTCCTGATCGAGGGTCTTGATACGGGAGAGCACCGAATCAAAAGCCCTTTTTGTCTGTCGCAGCTTTTCGTTGGCCACCAAGGATTGTTTCTCCGCGTCCTGCCTGGCGCCGATTAGCTTGGCCAATTCTTCTTCGTGGCTCCTGACGCTTTCCTTCAACTTCAACCATTCAGATTCCGCTTCGGTGACGTCCGTTTGGAGATGGGCAGTGTGGCGGTCGAGTTCCCTGAAGTCGCGGCGAAGCGCGAGGGGACCGGCGCTTGCCTGCTTCCCGCCGGAAACCATGCGGTGGTGGTAATGTTCGCCGTTCCGGGTGAGGAAGTGGCACTCCGGATAAGACTCCGCCAGCTTTTCCGCATTCGCCGGGTCCTCGACGAGATAGGTTGAAGACAAGGCAGGGAAGGCTGTCTCCCCGTTCAATCCCAGCTCCGGCTCGAACCGCACTAGCTCCTGAAGTGAAGCAGTGACCCCGGCCGGCCTCGCAGCTTCCACGGCCCGATAGGGCGTGTGGCCGGCGCCATTCCCATTCACACGAAAGTTTTGAACAAAAAAGGCCGTTCGTCCACTGCCTTCCTTTTCGACAAGGGCCATGCCCTGGCGCGCTTCTTGGTGACCTTTCACCACCACTGAATCGAGCTCGGCACGCAGAAACTCTTCGACCACTTCTTCGTAGCCCGCTGTTACCTCCACAAAGTCTGCAAGCAATCCCAGCGGCCGGAAGTTATTACCCTTTCCATTTCCTTTACCTTCTGTGGAAAGGAGCTTCCGCACGCTGTCCGTGGAATAGGCATGGCGGGCCAGCGACTCTTCAAGCGCCTGCTTCCGGGCCGATGCCTTTGAATACTCCTCCCGAAGCCCCTCCAGCATCCGGTGGCAGTCCGATTCCTTGTTGCGGAGTTCTTCCAACGTGACGGATAGCTCCGAAGCAGACTGGGAAAGCTGGGTGAAGGAGCTCGAATGGCTCTGGTACTCGAGTTCCACTCGACCGAGATCGGCGGCGCATCCTTTGTGTTCTGCCTCCGCCGCCTGGCGCTCCATTCGGGCCCGGGCCAGTTGGCGGTCAATGGCAAAGCCGGACTCCTCGGCTTGCACCAGTTGGTTCCTTAGCTCGGCGGCGCGGCTCACCGTAACCAGTACCGCTTGGCGGAGCGATTCCACTTGCTTCTCAGCAGCGGATAGAGCGGCGGCAGTTTCCGACTGCCGGGTTGCCGCCGCAGTTACAGCCTCCTGAGCGCCAGCCAATTCCTGGCCAATTTCCCCAATTTGCTTCTCACGCTCCACGACCTCTTGCTGGAGCGAATCCTGGCGCCTCAGCAACTGCTCGCGCTCGAAGTTTGTTTCCGTGGCGCGCTTTTCGAGGGCAGCGGCTTCGCGGCGCGCCTGCTCCATGCGGGAACGGAGGCGCTCCATTTCAAGCTCGCCCTGTGCCAGCCTTTGCCGCGCCTCCTTCAACTGCTCTTCAAGGCCATCGTGCCGGCCCGCAAG